>NZ_SAUN01000001.1:11164205-11519774 GCF_004011505.1 Nonomuraea polychroma | reverse complement strand
CTCCCGGTGCTCAGCGGTCGCCGAGGACACCAGAGCCTCCATCGCCAGCTTGACCTTGGGCGCCGTCCGCCCGCCGGTGACGGCGTAGGGACGCACCGGCGAGGCGGGGTCCGAACTGACGGGCGTGGGCGGCGGGGGTTCCCAGCCGCCGCTGTTCCACCCGCCGCTGTTCCACGATGGGTTCGTCACTCACATCACCTGGTCTGGCTGGCGCGCAGCTCCGCGCGCACAGCCGGAGTCAGCACCTGACCGGCGCGATCGACCATCAGCGTCATCTGGTACGCCACCAGACCCATGTCGCAGTCCGGAGCGGCCAGCACCGCCAAGCACGAGCCGTCACTGATCGCCATGATCAACATCAGGCCGCGCTGCATCTCCACGATCGTCTGGTTCACGGCGCCGCCCTCGAACACCCTGGCCGCGCCCTGCGTCAGGCTCACCAGGCCCGAGGCGATGGCGGCCAGCTGATCAGCCCGGTCGGCCGGGAAACCCGACGAAGCCGCAAGCGGCAGCCCGTCGGACGAGACGACCACCGCGTGCGCGACCCCGGGAGCGGACGGCGGCGTTCCGCTGGCTGGTGCTCGTCGTGCTGATCGTGGTCTGGGAGACCGTCACCAGGGTCGCGGGCAGCCCATTCTTCCCGGCGCCCAGCACGATCGTGGCGCGGATGCACACCATGTGGTTCTCCGGGCCGCCCACCACGTTGTTCCTGACCGACACGGCCATCGAGAACATCCTGCCGAGCCTCGGCCGGATGGCCGCCGGGTTCACCGGGGGCGCGCTGGCCGGGGTCGTGCTCGGGCTGGCGGTGGGGCTGTCCGCACGGGTGTACGACTATCTCGACGGGGTGCTGCAGTTCCTGCGCGCGATCCCGCCTCCCGCGCTGGTCAGCGTGTTCCTGGTGTTCGGGTTCGGGCTGCGGATGCAGTTGGCGTTCATCATGTTCAGCATCCTGTGGCCGGTGCTCCTCAACACCGCCGACGGCGCCCGCTCGGTGGAGCCCCTGCACCTGCAGACCTGCCAGGTGTTCCGGCTGACCCGGGCCGAACGGCTGCGCCTGGTGATCCTGCCGTCGGCGTTGCCCAAGATGTTCGCCGGTCTGCGGCTGGCCCTGTCGCTGTCCTTGATCGTCATGGTGTTCTCCGAGCTGCTGCCCGGCACCACGAACGGCATCGGATTCCAGATCACCTTCGCGAAGGACCAGACCGACCCCCTGTCCATGTGGGCCGGGATCGTGCTGCTCGGGGTGCTGGGCTACCTGCTGAACGAACTGTTCCTGGTCGTGGAGCGCCGGGTGCTCGGCTGGCACCACGCCGCTCAGCAACTCACGGAGTAGGATCAACGCCCTGAACAGGTTTACCTGACCGACATGTCCAGCTTTCCCTGCTCCGCTACAGTCTTGTGCTGACTCCGGTCTCGCCCCCCAAGGAATTCCATTGCTCGAGATAGAGAATCTCTCCCACGTTTACGGCGGCGGCACCCCGAACGCGCACCACGCCATCGAAGGCCTCAACCTGAGCGTCGCCGCGGGCGAGCTGCTGTGCATCGTCGGGCCGTCGGGCTGCGGGAAGTCGACGCTGCTGCGCTCGATCGCCGGCCTCATCACGCCGACGGGCGGCCAGGTCAAGGTCGAGGGCAACCTCGTGCGCCAGACGCCGGACAACCTGGCCGTGGTCTTCCAGGACTACAGCCGCTCGTTGTTCCCGTGGATGTCGGTGGCGGACAACGTGGCGCTGCCGCTGCGCCGCAGGAACATGGACAAGAAGGCGCGCCGCGAGGCCGCCCACGAGGCGCTGGAGTCGGTGGGGCTGTCGGGCGCGGAGCGCAAATACCCGTTCCAGCTGTCGGGCGGTATGCAACAGCGGGTGGCGATCGCGCGGGCGCTGGCGTACCGGCCGTCGTTGATGCTCATGGACGAGCCGTTCGGCTCGGTGGACGCCCAGACCCGGGAGGATCTGGAAGACCTGGTGCTCAAGGTACGCGGCCACCACCAGATGACGATCGTGCTCATCACGCACGACATCGACGAGAGCGTCTACGTCGGCGACCGCGTGGTGGTGCTGTCGAACGCGCCCGCGCACGTGGTGGGCGACCTCAAGGTGGACCTGCCCGGACCCCGCGACCAGATCACCACCCGCGAGCACCCCGACTTCGTGCACCTGCGCGCCGAGGTGGGCCGCCTGGTCCGCGGCCACGCCGCGGCCGCCTGACCCCTCCTCCCGGCGCGGAAGGCCGTCGAGCTCGGGTCAGCTGGGCCTATCGCCGTGCCGCAACAGCGCCGCGAGCGGCTCACGGATGTCGGCGGGATGCAGGTTCAGCGCGTCGAATTCCTTGGCGGTCACCCACATGAGCTCGAAGCTGTTGTCCGGACCGTGCTCGGCGGCCTCCTCCCCGGACAGGACGGGCGTGCCCGTGACGTCCGCCATCAGGAAATACGAGGCAGGACGCCGGTTGTGCCGGCCCTTCCACAGCAACCGATCGACCCTGCCCTCGAGCGTCGTCTCCTCGTACAGCTCACGCCGCGCCGCCGCCCCAGCGGCCTCGCCCTCCTCGACATGGCCGCCGGGCAGTACGGCGTAGTGGTGACCGAGGCACATCGGCCCCCGCTCGCCGTAGGCCTGGCACATGGGGCACGCCTCTGAGCTCCCCAGTCTGAGAAAGCGTTTGATGATCAGCACTCGGGCTCCGTCGACGACCACGGCGACCGCTCTGGGGATCGGCATGTGCTCGATCATGGCACAAGCCCGAGGGCCGGGCTGAGCCAGCGGGTCGTCAGCGTGACGGCCGAGCCGCCGTGGCCGAGCCGCAGTGCCACCTGGCCGGCGGGGGCGTCGGAGTCGATCTCCGGGTAGTCGTCACTGGACACCGTGACCCGGATGGTGTGTCCGGCGGGCACCCGGTAGTGGGTGGGCCAGGTGCGGAGGTCGAGGTCGTACACCTTGCCCGGGCGCACCGGGACCGCCCGCTCGTGGCCGTGCCTATGACTCGCCTTCAGCCAGCCCTGGGTGACGCGCGTGGCCGTGCCGTCAGGGGCGACGTCCTCCACCACGACCGCGATGTTGCCGTCGGCGGCGGTGAACGAAGCACGTACGCTCGCCTGGACGTCACCGGCCAGCACCAGGTCGCGCGGGAGCGGCCCGGTCTGGAACGCCAGCCGCTGCCCGGGCCCGCCCGCGACCGGCTGGGTGTTGACCTCGAACGTCCGGGTCGCCGCCGCTCCGGGATCGGGTGACAGGACGCCGTCCGCGCCGAGGCCGAGCCGTACCCGCCGGGCCCCGGAAGGCGGCCAGGTCGTGAACTGCCGCCAGCCCGTTCCGGGCGCCTCGTAGGAGGTCACCTTGGCGGCGGGCAGGGGCGCGCCGGGCCGTCGTGCCAGCCAGCGGTCCCACCAGGCGAGGTACGCCCCGTTGCCGATGTCGGCGGGCTGCCCGGCCGGCCAGCCGTGCACCCACGGGCCCGCCACCAGCCACACGTTGTGCGGGCGGGCCTGGAAGTTCTCCACCATGCCGCCGCGGTAGCGGTCGTACCAGCCGGCGATCTCCAGGACCGGGACGTCGAGGTCCGCGTAGCGGGACTTGACGCTGCGTTCGCGCCAGAAGTCGTCGTAGAGCGGATGCTGCGCGTACGTGGTCAGGGTGTCCGGGGCGACGGCGCGCTGCCAGTCGCGGATCCTGGCGGAGTAGATGCCGCCTCGGTAGATGGTGTTCTCGTACCAGTCGCTGATGCCGTCCACGGGAATGACGGCGGCCAGGTGAGGCGGCTTGTTGACGGCGACGAGCAGGGACGCGTGGCCGCCGTAGCTGACGCCGGTCTGCCCGATGCGGCCGGTCGACCATGGCCGGGCGGCCAGCCACTCGATGAGGTCGTAGTTGTCGCGCTGCTCCTGGGCGCTGAACGGGTCCAGGCGGCCTGGGGAGTCGCCCGAGCCGCGGGCGTTGCAGATCGCCGCGGCGTATCCCCGCTCGACGAAGTACGCGGCGGCCGAGGCGGTGGCGGACTCGACCGGCCCCATGGCCTTGTTCGTCCGCGTCAACGCACTGGACGGCTGGCCGGCGGCCGAGGAGCTGCGGGCGATCGCGCACGAGCGGCTCGCGGGAGTCGTGCTGCCCAAGGTGAGCGGCCCTGACGACGTGCGGCTGGCGGACCGGCTGCTCGGCTGGTGCGAACGCGAGCGCGACCTGCCCCCTGGTCACATCGCACTGGTGCCGCTGCTGGAGACGGCCACAGCGCTACGGGAGGCGTACGAGATCGGCCGGGCAGCCGGGCGGGTCGCCTACCTGGGCGCCGTCACCGCGCCCGGCGGCGACGTCGAGCGCGCCGTCGGCTACCGCTGGAGCCCGGCCGGTACCGAGACGCTGGGACTGCGTTCCCGCGTGCTCCTGGACGTGCGTGCCGCCGGCACGCCCAACCCCGTGGCCGGACTGTGGACCCGCGTCGCCGACCTCGGCGGCTTGCGTGCCTTCGCCGAGCAGAACCGCGCTCTCGGCTACGAGGGCATGATGGCGATCCATCCCTCCCACGTGCCCGCGATCAACGAGGTCTTCTCCCCCGGCCCTGAGGAACTGGACCGCTGCGCCCGGCTGGTGGCGGCCGTGGAGACGGCGCAGGCGAGCGGGTCGGGGGCGGTGCGGTTCGAGGGCGAGATGGTGGACGAGGCCATGGCCGCCACCGCCCGCCTCCTCCTTGAGCGCCACCGAGCCTGAGAAGAAGGACGGGCCCGCATCCTCGACCTCGGCTGCGGCGAGGCTGCGTGGTCACTGCGAGCGCTCGAACTCGTCCCGTCGGCCGTCGCCGACGGCGTGGACCTCTCTCCGCACGCCATCGCCGCCGCCGAACGCGCCGCGGCCGCACGCGGCCTGTCCGACCGGTTGTCGCTGCACCTGACGCCCGCCACGGAGTTCCCCGCCACCGACCCGTACGACCTGGTGCTCTGCGTCGGCTCCACCCACGCCTTCGGCGGCCTGAAGGAGACCATGGACGCCGTCTCCCGTTTCGTCCGCCCCGGCGGGCTGGCGCTGATCGGCGAGGGATTCTGGGAACGCACTCCCGATCCCGCCCTCGCCGCGGCCCTCGGGACGTTCCCCGACCTGGCCGGCACGATCGCGGCGGCGGAGTACGGCGGCTGGGTGACCGTCTACGGCCATGTGAGCGACCTGGCCGAATGGGACGAGTATGAGTTGTCGTGGACCGGCACGCTGGCCCGCTGGGCCGCCGCAACCCCGCCCCCGATGGCGAGCACGCCATGGCCGTCATGCCGGAGCACCGTGACATGTGGCTCACCGGCTACCGCGGCGTGCTCGGTTTCGTCACCCTCCTGCTCCAGCGTGTGTGAGCAGCGGTTGCCCTAGAGCCACCCATCACACGCCCGTTTCTATCAATTGATTGACAGCCTTCAGGGCCTGCGGCTAGCTTTCTATCAGTTGATAGAAAGGGCGGGCACCATGACGGTCAAGCGCGCCAGGCCCGGGCCACGCGCCGAGGAACGCCGCGAGCGACTGATCTCCGCGGGCTACCGCGCCATGGTCCGCTCCGGCCTGGAGGGGGCGCGCACCCGCGACATCGCCGCCGAGGCCGGCATCACGGTCGCCACCCTGCACTATTACTTCCCCACCAAGAACGACCTGGTCCGAGCCGTGCTGGAGCACACGATCCGTGAGCAGATGCTCGCTCCCCTGCGGTTGGACGCCGACTGGGACGACGGGCCGGCCGCACTGCGGACGATGCTCACCGGGCTGTCCCGCCAGGCCGAGGCGGAGCCGGGACGTTTCCGGCTGCTCAACGAGATGACCTGGGCCGCGCGTGAGGACGCCGAACTGCGAGCCATGCTCGCCACCTGGCACGGCGCCTGGCACGAGACCATCGTCGAATGGTTGCGCGCCGGGCAGCGCGACGGACGCGTACGCGGCGATATCGACACGGACGCCGCCGCAACCATGATCGTCTACCTCGTCCTCGGCATGGTGATGCGCCCTCCCCTTCCTGCCGGTGTCGAGGAGCACGTCAGTGACGAGCTCCACCGGCTGCTGGCCGCCTTCGAGCCAAAGGAATGACGACATGTCTCAGGAACGCACGCACGTGTTGATCGCCGGCGGGAGCCTGGTCGGCCTGTCCATCGCCCTGTTCCTGCGGCGGCACGGCGCGGACGTGGTGCTGGCCGAACGCCATCCCGGCACGTCCATCCACCCGCGCACCCCTGGCTACAACGCCCGGACCATGGAACTGTTCCGGGCGGCGGGGCTGGAGGAGGCCGTACGCGCCGCCGGCCCCTGGCAGCTGACCGGCTCCGGACTGCTGTGGGCCGAGAGCCTGACCAGCCCCAACCACCACTGGCTCAGCCCACCGAACGCCCGTGGCGCCCAGGAAGGTTTCTCCGACGTCAGCCCCTGCGACGACGCGGTCCTGTCCCAGGACGTGCTCGAGCCGGTGTTACGTGAGCACGCGGAAGCGCTCGGAGCCGACCTGCGCTTCGGAACCGAGCTCCAGTCGTTCGACAACGGGCCGGAGGGGATCTCCGCGATCCTGGCCGACCGCGCCACCGGCGCCCGCACCATGGTGCACGCCGACTACCTCGTCGCCGCCGACGGCGCGAACAGCCCCATCCGCGCCCGGCTCGGCGTCGGCCGGAGCGGTGTGGGTGTGCTGGAGCACGTCGCCGGCATCATGGTCCGCGCCGACCTCGGTGACGCGCTCGGCGACAAAAGCTTCGCCATCTGCCAAGTGAACAACCCAGGCTTCTCCGGCATGGTCCGGGTCATCGGCGACAAGATGGCGCTGCACGTCCCGTACCGTCCCGACCTCGGGGAGAGCCCCGGCCAGTTCACCCCGGAGAGATGTGTGGAGCTGGCCAGGGCGGCCGCGGGCATCCCCGACCTGGCGGTCGAGCCGCTCGACGTCCTGCCGTGGCAGACCACCGCCGCCGTGGCCGATCGGTTCGCGGCGGGCCGGGTGTTCCTGGCCGGGGATGCCGCCCATGTCATGCCTCCCGCCGGAGCATATGGGGCCAACACCGGCATCCAGGACGCAGCCAACCTCGCCTGGAAACTCGCCTACGTCGTGCGCGGTTGGGCGAGCCTGGCCCTCCTCGACACCTACGACGCCGAACGGCGGCCCGTCGCCCAGTTGACCGTGGACCAGGCACTGGCCACGGGCAGGGAGTGGTTCGGCGCCGCCTTGCCCTCGGACGCGGGAGCGATCGAGCTCCTTGACGAGGTGACTCTGAAGTTCGGCTACCGGTACGGCCCCGGCGACCCCTTCGAGGACCCGCGGCACCCCAGCGGCGCTCCCGGCACCCGGGCTCCCCACGTGTGGCTGGAGCGGGACGGCAAGCAGGTGTCCACCGTGGACCTGTGGGCCGATGGGCTCGTGCTCCTGGCGGGACCGGGCGGCGCGGCCTGGACGGAGGCCGCTGCCCGCATCGCCGAACGCGACGGACAGCCGCTGAGGCCTTACCGGCTCGCCGGACGCGACGGACTACCGTCGACGACGAGCCGGCTCACAGACGGGGGAGCTCCCTTCGTCATAGACCGCGACAACCGCTGCCTGGCTGCGTTCGGAATCACCAGCACAGGCGCGGTGCTGATCCGCCCGGACGGATTCATCGGGTGGCGTGCTCCGGAAACGGCCGGGCGCCGCTGCGGGGCCGTACTCGACGACGCCTGCCGCCAAGTGCTCGGCCGGGCGAATTCCTGAGCGACCTCACTCCCCCGTCATCGCGGCGTGGAGCCGCAGGTACGGCTCGGCTTCCTTCGGCCTGCTCTGGCGCTGCAGCGTGCGGCCGAGCAGCAGGCAGGCGTACCCCTCGGCCGGGTCGCGCTCCAGGATCACCCGGAGCTCGGCCTCGGCCCGGCCGAGCTGGGCCGAGTGGTAGTAGGCACGGGCCAGCAGCAGGCGGGCCGCCAGGTTCTCCGGGGCGGCCGCGACCACCTCGGCCAGGATGCGAGCGGCCCCGATGTAGTCCTCCGAGTCGAAGAACAGGCGGCCGCGCTCGTACTGCTCGGCCAGGTTCTCGATGACCATGTCATTCCTCTCCCGGGACGGGCCCGTCGGCGTGCGGGACACGTTCGGCGGGAACGACGCCCAGGCGGCCGGCCTGGTAGTCCTCCATCGCCTGAACGATCTCGGCGCGGGTGTTCATCACGAAGGGGCCGTAGTGGACGACCGGCTCCCGGATCGGCTGCCCGCCGAGCAGCAGCACCTCCAGGTTGGGCTCGGCCTGGGGCTGGGCGGTGTCGGCGGCGACGGTGATCGCCCCGCCCTGGCCGAAGACGACCAGCTGCCCCTTGCGCACCGGCCTGCGCTCCTCCCCGGCGAAGCCCTGCCCGGCCAGCACGTACGCGAGGGCGTTGAAGCCGGGGTTCCACGGCACCTCCAGCCGCGCGCCGGGGCTCACGGTCGCGTGCACCATCGTGATCGGGGTGAACGTGACGCCGGGACCGGCGTGCCCGTCCAGCTCACCGGCGATCACCCGCAGCAGCGCGCCGCCGTCGGCCGAGGCGAGCAGCGCCGCCTGGCGACCGCGGATGTCCTGGTAGCGGGGCAGGTGGAACTTGTGGGCGCGGGGCAGGTTGACCCACAGCTGCACGCCGTGGAACAGCCCGCCCGACACCACCAGGTGCTCCGGGGGCTTCTCGATGTGCAGCAGCCCGGACCCGGCGGTCATCCACTGGGTGTCGCCGTCGGTGATCGTGCCACCGCCGCCGTTGGAGTCCTGGTGCTCGAAAATGCCGTCGAGGATGTAGGTGACGGTCTCGAAGCCGCGGTGCGGGTGCCAGGGGGTGCCCTTGGGCTCGCCGGGCGCGTACTCGATCTCGCCCATCTGGTCCATGTGGATGAACGGGTCCAGCGCGGACTGCGGCACGCCGGCGAACGCCCGCCGCACCGGGAAGCCCTCGCCCTCGAACCCGCTGGGCGCGGTCGTCACCGACCGCACGGGGCGGCGTCCGACGACGGCCGGGTCGGGTACGGCGACGCGCGGCAGTGTCAGGGTGTCGGCGGTGATGGCGGGCATGACCCCTCCTAGCTGTTGAAAGTTCAATCAGTGCTCGCCTCAACGCAGACCCCACACTCCGCATTCCCGGATGCACATATACGACCGATCGGTCGTGCCCACATGACACCCGACGAAGTGGCAGCACCGTGCTGAAGTCGCGCCGGATCGCCGGACCCGCGGCGGCGGAGCCCGGCCCGCTGGTGGCCGCACTGACCGACTTCCGGATGAACCGGATCCTCGACCTGCCCGGCATCGCCCGGCGCGGCCTGTCGCTGAGCCGCCTGTGGCCGACGCTGCCGGGGGCGGTGGGCATGTGGCTGTGGACCGACGTGGCCACCCGCCGGGTGGGTTCGCTCTGCCTGTCCTACTGGCCTCCGCTTTCCCGCTCGGCCAGGAAGTCCTCCCAGGTCCGGCGGCCGACGGCGTGATCGGGAGCGAGGTTGGCGCCGGCACGGAACGCGGCCGCGGCTTTGCCCGGACTCCGGACCGGCAGGATCAGCCGCCGCTTGCCGGTGGCCTTCACGTAGTCGCGGGCCAGCTCCTCCATCCGGTACACGCGCGGCCCGGCGATGTCAGGCACGAGCCCGGCCGGCTGGTCCAGGGCGAGCTCGACCAGCCGGGCCGCCACCTCACCGGCGTCGACCGGCTGGAACCGGACACCGCCCCACGTCATCAGCACCGGTAGCTTGGCCATCATCCCCAGCGTCAGCCAGACCCAGTCGTGGAACTGGGTGGCACGCAGCGTGGTCCACGGCAGTCCGGACTCGGCGATGATCTGCTCGGCCTCCCGCTTGGCCGCGAAGTAGCCGAACATCGCGCGGTCGATGCCGCTGACGACCGGGACCCGATCGGCGCCGACGACCGAGACGAACACCACATGCGGGGCACCCGCCTGCGACGCCGCCCGCACCAGGTTCCGAGCCTTGACCTCATCGCCCTTGGCGCTCCCTGCACAGTGCACGATCGTCTCTACGCCGTCCACCGCGGCCTGGAGCCCCTCACCGGTGGAGATGTCGCCGGTCACGTACTCGATGCCGTCCTCGGGCGCGTGGGGGCCCCGGGTGAGCACCCGTACCTCGCAGCCGGCCTTCCGCAGCAGCGGCACCACCAGGCGTCCCAGCGTGCCCGTCCCACCGGTGACCAGGATCGGTGACGTCATGACTTCCTCCTCGTTTGCAGGTCTCTGGTGCGATGAACCGCGGCGAGTGAGAAATGTGACACGGGGGTACGCGGGCGGTTGCTAGCTCGGCACGTCCTTGATGTCGTACTCGCCGCTCTCAGCCAGCACGCGGCGATCGCCGCCACCGTGCGAATCGGCCGCCTGAGCTGCGTGAACGCAGGCCACAACGGCAGTGGCGGCCAGCGCCGCCGTCAGGATCATCTTCTTCGTCTTCATGCCCGACACTCTGGCGGCCGCCGCTTGGGTGTCAGTTGCAATCGGCGTGGGGCGCCAGACTCGCAGCGGCTTCAGGAATAGCATCAGATGCCGGGGCCGTTGGGCACGAGGGCCACGAAGGATCTGGATGCCGCGGCATATGCCCTCCCGGGGGAGGCGCCACCGCCTGACTCAGGGAGCAGCTTTTGTCTCGCAACTCGGCCGATTTACGTCCCAGGACCGCCTCCGCGGTCTATCCCGCCGGTCTGCTGGCGTCGCCACCCCGCACGTTGCTCGACATCCTCGACGAGACCACGCGCCTTCATCCCGAGGCGCCTGCGCTGGACGACGGCACCGTGCGCCTCGACTATCGCTCGTTGCGTGCCGAGGTGGACCGGGTCGCCGGCGAGCTCGCGGAAGCCGGCATCGGCCGCGGCGCCAGGGTCGGCGTGCGCATCGCGTCCGGGACCGCCGAGTTGTACGTCTCCATCCTCGCCGTGCTCGCGGCCGGCGCCGCGTACGTGCCCGTCGACGCCGACGACCCGGACGAACGGGCCGAACTGGTCTTCACAGAAGCCCGGGTCGACGCCGTCATCGGCGACAACCTGACGATCCGCGAAGGCGCGGGAACGGCCGCCGCGCCGTCCGGGAGCCTGGGAACGGCTCCGGCGGCGCCGCTGCCGGACGACGACGCGTGGATCATCTTCACGTCCGGGTCCACCGGCAGGCCGAAGGGCGTCGCCGTGACGCACCGGTCCGCGGCCGCCTTCGCCGACGCGGAAGCGGGGCTCTTCCTTCATGAGCGGCCGCTGGGCCCCGGCGACCGGGTGCTGGCCGGGCTCTCCGTGGCCTTCGACGCCTCCTGTGAGGAGATGTGGCTGGCCTGGCGGCACGGCGCCTGCCTCGTGCCCGCGCCCAGGGCCCTCGTACGCACCGGGTTGGACCTGGGACCCTGGCTGGCGGCCCAGCGCATCACGGCCGTCTCCACCGTGCCGACGCTGGCCGCGCTCTGGCCCGTCGAGCATCTCGGCGGGATCCGGCTGCTCATCTTCGGCGGCGAGGCATGCCCTCCGGAGCTCGCGGAGCGGCTCGCCGTTCCGGGCCGGGAGGTGTGGAACACGTACGGGCCCACCGAGGCGACCGTCGTCGCGTCCGCGGCCCGGCTCACGGGCGACGGGCCCGTACGCATCGGGCTGCCCCTCGACGGGTGGGACCTGGCGGTGATCGGCGACTCGGGCGAGCCGGTGGCCATGGGCGAGACCGGCGAGCTCGTCATCGGGGGCGTGGGGCTGGCCCGCTACCTGGACCCGGTGAAGGACGCCGAGAAGTATGCGCCGCTGCCATCGCTGGGCTGGGAACGCGCCTACCGCAGCGGTGACCTCGTACGGGCCGACCCCGAGGGCCTCGTCTTCGTCGGCCGGGCCGACGACCAGGTGAAGCTCGGCGGGCGCAGGATCGAGCTGGGCGAGGTGGACGCCGCGTTGCAGGCATTGCCCGGCGTCACCGGCGCCGCCGCCGCCGTCCGCACCGCGGGCGGCGGCCACCAGGTGCTCGTGGGGTACGTCGTCACCGGACCCGGCTTCGACGCCGGTGAGGCGCGCGAGCTGCTCGCCGACTCGCTACCCGCCGCCCTGGTGCCGCGCCTGGCGCCGGTCGACTCGCTCCCGACCAGGACCTCGGGCAAGATCGATCGTGACGCGCTGCCCTGGCCGCTGGCCGAGCCGTCCGCGCCCGCAGCCGAGTGGAGCCCGGCCGAGGCGCTGCTGGCGGAGCGGTGGACCGGCATCCTCGGCGTGGCGCCCGAAGGACCCGGCGCGGACTTCTTCGCCGACGGCGGCACCAGCCTGGCCGCGGCCAGGCTGGTCTCCGTGCTGCGCCCCGACTACCCGGATGTGGCGGTGGGCGACGTGTACGCACAGCCGACGCTCGCCGGACTGGCGCGGCTCCTGGTGGCGGGGAGCGGGCGCGAGCCCGCGCGGCCGCCCGTGACTCCCATGCCCCGGCGGGCCGCCCTGGTGCAGTCCTTGCTCATGGTCCCGCTGCTCACCGTCGGCGCGATGCGCTGGATCGTGCTGCTCGCCGCGCTCAACAACCTGCTCGCACCGGCATGGGCACCGGCTCTGTCGTGGTGGTGGGTGGCCCTGGGCGGACTGGCGTTCGTCACGCCCATGGGACGGATGGGCCTGTCCGCGGCGGTGGCCCGGCTGCTGCTGCGCGGCGTACGGCCGGGCAGCCACCCACGAGGGAGCGGCGTCCATCTGAGACTGTGGTTCGCCGAGCAGTTCGCGGCCAGGCTCGGTGTCCCCGACCTGGCCGGCGCGCCCTGGATGGCGTGGTACGCCCGGCTGCTCGGCGCCAAGGTAGGCGTGGACGCCGACCTGCACTCGCCACCGCCCGTCACCGGACTGCTCAGGCTGGGCCGTGGCGCGTCGGTCGAGCAGGAGGTCGACCTCAGCGGCCACTGGTACGACGGCGACCTGCTGCACATCGGCGAGATCCGGATCGGCGCGGGCGCCATCGTCGGTTCCCGCTCGACGCTGCTACCCGGTGCGCGGATCGGGAAGAACTCCCGGATAGCTCCGGGATCGGCGGTCTCCGGCGCCGTGCCCTCGGGCGAACTCTGGGCCGGCGTGCCGGCGTTCAGGCAGGGCAAAGCCCGTAAACCGGGAGAGCGGGCCACCCGGTCCCGCTTCTGGGCGTCGCTGTACGGCCTGACCGCCATCGCACTCAGCCTGCTCCCGGCGGTCGCGGCCGGAGCCGGCCTCGCGGTCCTGGCCACGTTCGCGGGGGACGCCCGCACGCTCGGCGATGCCCTCGCCGCCGCTCTGACCGGCGTACCGCTGGCGACGATCGCCGGTATGGCGGCCTTCGCCCTGATCACGCTGGTCAGCGTGCGCTTGCTCGGGCTGCGCCTGCACCCGGGGCAACATCCGGTGCACAGCCGCCAGGCCTGGCAGGCCTGGGCGACCGGACGCCTGATGGCCTCGGCACGCGTCTGGCTCTTCCCGCTGTACGCGAGCGTCCTGACCCCCGCGTGGCTGCGAGCCCTCGGCATGAAGGTGGGCCGAGGCGTCGAGCTGTCCACGGTCCTCGCACTGCCCACGATGACGTCGGTCGGCGACGGCGCCTTCCTGGCGGACGACACGATGGTGGCCCCGTACGAGCTCGACGGCGGCTGGATGCGCATCGCGTCCGCGCGGATCGGCAAGCGCGCCTTCCTCGGCAACTCCGGGATGACCGCGCCGGGCCGCAAGGTGCCCAAGGACGGCCTGGTCGGGGTGCTCTCGGCGGCGCCGAAGAAGGCCAAGTCCGGCTCCTCCTACGTGGGCATGCCTCCCATGGAGCTGCGCCGCACCGCCGAAGCGGCCGACAGGAGCCGGACCTACGACCCGCCCGCGCGGTACAAGGCGGCCAGGGCGCTCGTCGAGGTCTTCCGCGTGGTGCCCGCGATGGGCGCGGTGGCGCTCGCCGTCCTGGTCGCCGCCGCCTTCGAAGGGCTCGCGGCAGGCTACGGCTTCGCCGCGGCGGCCGCCCTGTCCGGCGTCGTCATGCTGGCCGCCGGGGTGCTCGCGGCGGCGGTCGCGACAGCCGCCAAGTGGGCGCTGGTCGGCCGGATCGGGATCGGGAACCAGCCGCTGTGGAGCTCGTTCGTGTGGCGCAACGAGCTGGCGGACAACTTCGTCGAAGTGCTGGCCGCCCCCTGGTTCGCGCAGCCGTGGCTGGGCACCGCGCCGCTGAACGTGTGGCTGCGTTCGCTCGGGGCACGCATTGGGCATGGGGTCACGTGTGACACGTACTGGCTTCCCGAGGCGGATCTTGTGACACTTGGCGACGGTGCGTGCGTCAACCGGGGCTGCGTTCTGCAGACACATCTCTTCCATGACCGCGTCATGAGCATGGACACGGTGACGCTCGAGGCCGGCGCGACGCTGGGCCCGCACGGCGTGGTGCTGCCGGCCGCGAGGGTGGGCGCGGACACCACGATCGGCCCCGCCTCGCTGGTCATGCGCGGCGAGACCGTGCCGAGCCGGGCCAGGTGGTTCGGCAACCCCATCTCGGCGTGGCGATGACGTCATACTTCCCAGAGCACGGCGACCACCGGTACGGCGTCACGCACTACGACCTGACGCTGAGCTACCGGGTCCAGGCCAACCGGCTCGACGGCACGGCACGGCTGACGGTGTCCGCCGCTGAACCTCTCAGCGCCCTCGACCTGGACCTCGGCAAGTTCCGGGTTTCGGGCGTCACCGTGGACGGCGGCGCCGCCCGCTATTCGTACGGCAGGGGCAAGCTACGCGTGAGCCTGCCCAGGTCGCTGCCCGCGGGAGCGCGCGCCGGGGTGGAGGTGCGCTACTCGGGCAGCCCCGTACCGGTGCCGAGCCCTTGGGGCGGCCTGGGCTGGGAGGAGCTGACCGACGGCGCGCTCGTCGCCGGCCAGCCGATCGGCGCGCCTTCCTGGTTCCCGTGCAACGATCGGCCCGACGACAAGGCGTCCTACCGGATCTCCGTGACGACCGCGTCGCCGTACCACGTCATCGCGAACGGCGTGCTCGTCGGCAAGCGCCGCGCGGGCGCGAACACGACGTGGATCTACGATCAGACCGAGCCCATGGCGAGTTACCTGGCCAGCGTGCAGATCGGGCGTTACCAGCTCTCGGACGTCGCCGGCACCCGGCTGGCGTACCCGGCGCGCCTCGCCACGCGGGTGCGGCGGGACTTCGGCCGGCAGGGCGAGATGATGGAGCTGTTCACCGACCTGTTCGGGCCCTATCCGTTCACCGGCTACACCGTCGTGGTGGCCGACGACGACCTGGACATCCCGGTCGAGGCCCAGGGCATGTCGATCTTCGGCAGGAACCATGTCGACGGCATGCGCGGGTTCGAACGCCTCATCGCGCACGAGCTGGCGCACCAGTGGTTCGGCAACAGCCTCACCGTGGCCTGCTGGCGCGACATCTGGTTGCAGGAGGGCTTCGCCGCCTACGCCGAGTGGCTCTGGTCGGAGGCGTCCGGCGGCCCGCCCGCGGGTGCCCACGCCCAGCGCTGGCACCAAAGGCTCGCCCTGCTTCCGCAGGACTTCGTCCTGGCCGATCCCGGCGCGGCCATGCTGTTCGACGACCGCGTCTACAAGCGGGGCGCGCTGACCCTGCACGCGTTGCGCCGGGCCCTCGGCGACGAGGTCTTCTTCCGGGTGCTGCTCGCCTGGACGACCGAGCGGCGGCACGGGAGCGTCACCACGCAGGAGTTCGCCGGACACGTCCAGCGGCACACCTCCCGGCCGGCCGGACCGCTGCTGTCCTCCTGGCTGTACGGCAAGCCGCTCCCACCCATGGACCCGCCTCCGCGCCTTTGAGCCCCGCCGGAGGGGGTGGGTGCCGCCAGGGAACCTACGGCCAGACGGCACCCGGTGAACGTCTATACGGGCGTGTGCATGTGGCGGGTCAGGGCGTGCTCCACCAAGGTGATCAGAGTCGACTTCACCGACTCCCGCTGCCGGGCGTCCAGGCGCACGATCGGGATGTGTCCGCCGACGGACAGGGCCTCGCGGATTTCCTCATCCGCATGTGCGAACTGGCCGTCCCAGCCGTTGATGCCGATCACGAAGGGCAGTTTCGCCTCTTCGAAGTAGTCGATCGCGGGGAAGCTGTCGGCCAGGCGGCGGGTGTCCACCAGGACGACCGCGCCGATCGCGCCCCGCACCAGGTCGTCCCACATGAACCAGAACCGGTGCTGCCCGGGCGTGCCGAACAGGTACAGGATCAGGTCACGGTCCAGCGAGACCCGGCCGAAGTCCATGGCGACGGTCGTGGTCGTCTTGTTCGGCGTGAGCGAGACATCGTCGACGTGCGCGGAGGCGTCGGTCATGACCGCCTCCGTGGTGAGCGGGAGGATCTCCGACACCGCACCCACGAACGTCGTCTTGCCCACGCCGAAGCCCCCGGCCACGACGATCTTCGTCGAGGTCAGGCCGGGACTAGAGCCTGCGAAGTCCACTGAGCACCCTTTCGAGCAAGTTGAGGTCCGGCTTTCCCGCGTCCAGCGCAGGCTGGTGCACGCGGATCAGGCCTTCCGACGCCATGTCGGCGATCAGCACCCGGACCACGCCAAGGGGCTGGCGTAAAAGGGCGGAGATTTCAGCAACCGACCGGACGTTCCGGGTCAGTTGGATGATCGCCTGATACTCCGGACTCAGTAGGGAAATGTCTTGGTATTCCGACGTCACGGAGGACACCAGTGCCTCCATGGCGAACTTCATCCGCGGCGCGGTACGCCCCCCGGTCACGGCATACGGCCGGACCAGGGAGCTCGGCTTCTGCGGACGGGGAGCCGCCGGATGCGGCGGAGTGCTATCACCAGCCCAACCCTGACCTGTCACCATGATCTCCTGTCACACGCCCCCGCTAGCGAGGGCGGGCCGCTTGCAGCTCAGCGCGTACGGCCGGAGTGAGAACCTGCCCCGCCCGTTCGACCAGCAGGGTCATCTGGTACGCCACCAGGCCCATGTCACAGTCCGGTGCGGCCAGGACCGCCAAACAGGATCCATCGCTGATGGACATGATCATCAATAGCCCGCGCTGCATCTCGATGACGGTCTGCGTCACCATACCGCCTTCGAAGACCCGCGCGGCGCCCTGGGTCAAACTGATCACACCAGAGGCGACCGCCGCGAGCTGGTCGGCCCGGTCCTTGGGAAAACCCTCGGAGAAGGCCAGCGGCAAGCCGTCGGACGAGACCACGACCGTGTGCGCGACACCTGGCACGTTGTTCACGAAATCCGTGATCAGCCAGCTAATGCCGCGTGCTCCCTGGCTCATCTCTCTCATTTGTCCTCCTCATTCTCTTCGCCGCGGGTGAACGCCCGGCCCTGCCGGACACCCTGCTGGAAGCTGGAGAGCCGGTTACGCAGTCGCTCAGGCGAGATCTGCGGCGCCGGTGACGTGGGCTGGGGCTCGGCGAGGCTGGCCGTTCCGGGCACCAGGTTGGCCTTGGGGACGCGGCGCGGCAGGCCCGAGGCGGTCGTGCCGCCCAGCGTGGGCTGCGCGGCCGCCTGCGCGGCCTGGAAGCCGGAGTCCGCGGGAGACGACCAGGACGCGCCCGCGCCCGACTGACCCGGCTTGCGCTGCGGCAACGACGTCCTCCCCGAAGGCGCGGGCGAGTCCGCCGGGATGGCCGGATGCACCGCGGTGATCTCCGGCTCGTCCTCTGCCGAGTGCCTTGCCCTCGCCTGAGGCGCTGCCTGTGGTTGAGACTCGTCCGAGAACGGGGGCTCGGAACGTGGCCTCAGCTGCTCGGGGTCCGGCCGGCGGAACCAGTCCGAGCCGACCGACGAGAAGATCGGCAGGTACTCCTCGTTCTGCTCCTCCATGGGCGAGTTGCGCACCACCGGGAGCGGGCCGGTCATGTCCTGGGAGGAGTAGCGGCCGGGCCCGAACGGGTCGTAGTCGGAGCGCCCGTTCTGCTCGAACCTGTCGGCGGGCTTGGGCTCCTGGGCGAACGGGGCGCGGTGGTCATCGCCGAACTGCGGCGCGGGCCGGTCCTCCGACTCGAACAGCGACCTGCGCGGCAGCGGATCGGCAAAGGACGACCACCCGGCGGACGGCTCCTCCCGGTCCTTCGGCGGCTCCGTGGAGAACGAGGGCCAGCGCGGCTCCTCCTCCTGCAGGGGCGGCGGCTGCTCGGCGAAGGACGGCCACTGGTTCTCCGCGAACGACTGAGGCTGCGCCGGAGCGGGCGGCGGCTCCTCCGCGAACGACGGCCAGCGCGAGTCCTCGAACCAGCGGTGATCCTCCTGCTGCCGGCCGGCAGGCGGTTCCTCGGCGAACGACGGCCAGCGCGGCTCGTCGCTCAGGCCACCTGGCGTCACGCCCGGCGCCCCGGCAGGCGTCCCACC
Organism: Nonomuraea polychroma; assembly: GCF_004011505.1. Lineage (NCBI taxonomy): Bacteria > Bacillati > Actinomycetota > Actinomycetes > Streptosporangiales > Streptosporangiaceae > Nonomuraea > Nonomuraea polychroma. The sequence goes on along the minus strand of NZ_SAUN01000001.1, from coordinate 11,501,519 downwards.
CACCGGCTGCTCCCCGAACGCGGCCGGCTGCTCGCCAAAGGCCGCAGGCTGCTCGCCGAAGGACGGCCAGGCACCGGTCCCGGGTGCGGGCAACGAGCCCGGCCACTGGGTGTCCACCACCTGTTCGGACGGATCCACGGACTGGGCGCCGTGCCGCGGCCCCGACCCGTTCGTCGACGGCTCAGCGAACATGCTCGGGTCGAACGTCGTGAACGCCTCGTACTGCCCGCCCCTCTGGGGCACCCCGGCCGCGCTGGTGATCAGGACGTCGGGCAGCATGACCAGCGCGCTCAGGCCACCGGTCTCCCGCATGCTGAGCTGGACCCTGATGCCGTGCCGCAGCGCCAGCCGGCCGACCACGAACAGGCCCATGCGCCGCGACACCGACACGTCCACGACCGGCGGGTTGGCCAGCCGCCAGTTGGTCTCGGCCAGTTCCTCCTGGCTCATGCCGATGCCCAGGTCGTTGATGGTGACCAGCACGCCGCCCTCGGCAGGCGTGCTGGTGACCGTGACCTTGCTCTCGCGCGGGGAGAACGAGATCGCGTTCTCGATCAGCTCGGCCAGCAAGTGGACGGCGTCGGTGACGGCCGGGCCGACGATCAGCGTGCCGGACGGAATCTGGATCTGGACGCGTTCGTAGTTCTCGACCTCCGACAACGAGGCCCGGGCGATGTCGACCAGCGGCACCGGCTCGCTCCACTTGCGCGCGGCCTCCTGGCCGGCGAGGACCAGGAGGTTCTCGCTGTTGCGGCGCATGCGGGTGGCCAGGTGGTCGAGGCGGAAGAGGTTCGCGAGCCGCTGCTCGTCCTCCTCGCCCTGCTCCAGGCCCTCGATGAGCTGCAGCTGCCGCTCGACGAGCGTCTGGCTGCGGCGGGAGAGGTTGACGAACATGGCGTTGACGTTGGCACGCAGCTTGGCCTCGTCGCCGGCCAGCCGGATCGCCTCGCGGTGGACCTCGTCGAACGCCCGCGCCACTTCACCGATCTCGTCGCGGGAGTTGACGCCGACCGTCGGCACCTCGGGAACGTGCGCGCCCTCACCCTGCTCGCGCAGCACGCGGACGGTCTCGGGCAGCCGGGTGGTGGCGACCTGCAGCGCCTCGGCCCGGAGCCGCCGCAGCGGGCGGACCAGCGAGCCGGCCACGCGGGTGGTGATGATCAGGACGAGCAGCAGCAGGACGAGAATCATCGCGCCGGAGATGATCGCGCTGCGCTGCTCGGCGTCGCTCAGCTCGCGGGTCCTGGCCACGAGCTCGGTGGCCAGGTCCTCCTCGGCCTCGCGCATGGCGGTGGCGGTCACCGCCATGCCGTCGTGCCAGAGGGTCAGGTCGCGGGAGGTGGTGACGTCGAGATCCCGGATCCGGTTGTACTCCCGCATCTGGGCCAGCGCGCGCTGCCGCATGGCGTCGGTGCGGTCGATCTGCCTTCCCCTGACGAGCTGCCGGTACTCCTGCAGATGCTCGGGCTCGGCGACCTGCTCGAAAGTGACCAGCTCGGCCTGCTGCGTCTCCCAGGAGCCCAGGAAGTCGGTGAGCGCCTCGTTGTCCAGCTGGCGCTGGACAAGCGCGACGAGGAGGATGACCTGCTGGCGCGAGACCTCCTCCTTCATGCCCTCCAGCGCGCCGAGCGCGGCCACGTCCCGCTGCACATGGTCGTCGTTGACGCCGCCGGCCAGGCTGGAGTTGACCGACGACAGGACCTCGATCATGGTGGTGTACGTGTTGATGGCCGCGCGTGGCGGCACGTTCGCCGCCACCATGGAGTTGCGCAGGCTGTCGAGGCCGTCGAGCCAGCGGCGCGCGTCCTCCGCGCCTTCGCGGAGGCGCTCCGAGTACGACTCGTCGATGCCGGACACGGCGCTCAACACCAGCGCCTTGGCCTCGTCCGTGGCCTGTCGCTGAGTCTTCAGCTGGACGAGCCGCCCGGCCCGGCGGTCGGTGACGTACCACGCGGTGAGCGTGCGCTCCTTGGCGAGCTCGTGGTTGAGCCCGCCGATGCGCTGGACGAGCTCGGCCGCCTTGGTCAGGCGCTGGTACTCGACGCTGGTGCCGATGGCGTTGGCCAACTGGATGCCGGCGAGGAGCACGCCCACCACCGTGGGGATGAGGATGAGCGCGACCAGCCTCGAGCGCACACGCCAGTTAGCCAGCCGGAATCTTCCGCCTGCGTACTCCCCAGGCCGAGTGTGCCTGGGGTTTTTCGTCCTCACTGAGTCTCGCAACCTCTCGCCGGTACGTGCTCGAAAATCAGACACGCGTGGGGCGCTTGGGAGTTAGTCCGGCTGGGTAATTGGAGCACAACCCGTACCAGATAGGCCAACAGAACATATCCCATCAAACACGCCCCACGCATCACACCTGGGCGTGTTTCGCCGTCCACGATTTCAGGCGGGCCGGAAAGAGTCCCGCTCGGCCGGTGCCGCGTGCTTCACCATGAGATGCCGCGTCACCGAGTACTCCAGGACCGCCTCCTGGCTCATGTCCTTGCCGAACCCGCTGCCCTTCACCCCGCCGTGCGGCGCCTCGCTGGCAATGGGCAGATGGTCGTTCACCCAGGTCACCCCCACGTCGAGCCGGTGGGAGACGCGCATCGCCCTGGACACGTCACGCGTCCACACCGAGGAGGCCAGGCCGTAGGTGGTGTCGTTGGCCAGCCGGACCGCCTCGTCCTCGCCGTCGAACGGCAGCGCCACCAGGACCGGCCCGAACAGTTCGCCCTGCACGATGTCACTGTCCTGTGAGACATCCGTTACCAGCGTGGGCGGGTAGAAGAACCCGGGCCCGTCGCCGGGGACGCCGCCGTGCAGCACGCGGCCTCCGGAGCGGGAGACGAACCCGTGCACCCGCTCCCGGTGAGCGGCCGAGATCAGCGGCCCGATGTCCGTCGCCGGGTCCCACGGGTCGCCGAAGGATATTTCGGCAAGTGTTGCCCGGAGCGCCTCGACCGCGTCACCGAAGACCTCCCTGGCGACGTAGACGCGGGTGGCGGCCGTGCAGTCCTGCCCGGTGTTGTACGTCGCCCCCATCGCCACGCCGCGAGCCATCTCCGCCAGGTCGGCGTCCTCGAAGACCAGCGCCGGCGCCTTGCCGCCGAGCTCCAGGTGCACCCGCTTGAGCGTGGCGGCGGCGCCGGACATCACGGCCCGGCCGGTCTCCGTGGAGCCCGTGACGCTGACCATGTCCACACCGGGATCGGTGACCAGCGCCTGACCGACCTCGGCGTCGCCGGTGACCGCCTGGACGAGCCCGTCGGGCGCGCCTGCCTTGGCGAACAGCTCGGCCAGCCGCAACGTCGTACGCGGCGTCTGCGGGGCCGGCTTGATCACTACGGCGTTGCCGGCGGCCACCGCCGGGCCGACCTTCCATACGGCCATGACGAACGGGAAGTTCCACGGCGCGATCGACCCCACCACCCCGACGGGACGGCGCAGCATGACCGAGGTGTAACCGGGGCTGAACACCCCGGCACCCGAGCCGTCCGGCGAGCGGGCGGCGCCGGCGAAGAAGCGCAGGTTGTCCACGGCGAACGGCAGCTCGCCGTCCCTGAACACCGTCGCGGGCTTGCCCGTCTCCTCGACCTCGAGCCTGGTCAGCTCCTCGGCGTCGGCCTCCACGAGGTCGGCCAGCCGCAGCAGCAGCCGCGCGCGCTCGGCCGGGGTGGTCTGCGACCACTCCTCGTACGCGGCGCGCGCCGCCCGTACGGCCGACGCCACACCCTCCACCGGCGTGTCCGGAATTTCGGCACACGGGAGCCCGGTGGCGGGGTTGATCAGTTCACGCATGGAAGATCCTTTACTGGCCGAGCTGCTCGATCAGGTCGGCGGCCTTGCGCAGGCCGTCGCGACGCCGGATCTCCTCGCCCGCGGCGGCGAGCCGCGCCCGCAGCTCGGTGTCGCCGAGCAGCCGGGCGATCGCCCCGGTCAGTTCCTCGTCGGTGAAGGTGTAGGTCGAAAGTTTGACACCATAGCCCAATTCATCGACCCGCTGGGCGTTGTCGTACTGGTCCCAGAAGAGCGGCAGCAGGATCATCGGCTTGCCGAAGTGCAGCGCCTCGGTGGTCGTGTTGTTGCCGCCGTGGGTGATGACCAGGTCGCACTGCGGGATGATCTTGGTCTGCGGGAGGAACTCGGCGCCCCACATGTTGTCGGCGAGCTTGATCTCCTCGTGCAGCGGGCCCTTGGAGACGATGTACTGGTGCGGGGTGGTGGCCAGCACGTCGATCACCCGCTGCATGAGCTCCACGTCGGAGGAGCCCAGCGAACCGAGCGAGAAGTAGATCAGCGCGCCGTCGTTGCGCTGGAAGGGCAGCGCGAACTCCTCGTCCGTCTCGCGGACCGAGGAGTCGAGCCGGTGCCAGGCAGGGCCGAGCGGGCGGGCGTCGGTGTAGTCGAGGATCTCCGGGTAGACGTAGAGGTTCAGGTCGCCCTCGTGGATGAAGGTGAGGTCGGGCAGCGGCTCGGTGCCCTGCTCGACGCACCACTCGTTGAAGGCGCTCCACAGCTCGCGGTGGGTGCGGTCGTACTCGGTGCGGAAGGCGTCCCACTCGGAGCGGTCGTCCGCGGGCAGTCCGGAGAAGACCGGCGCGATGTTCTCCCCGCGCACCTCCAGCGGGTTGCACGAGACGATGCGGACGAACTTCTTGCCCGCCGTGAGCAGCGCCGGGAACGTGATCACGTTGTCCTCGACGATCACGTCCGGGTTCACGCGCTCGATGATGGCCTTGAGCTGCGGCTCGCAGTACTTCGCGCCGTCGATCAGCTCGGCCCAGATGGGCGCGGTGACGGTCTCGAGCTGCTCCTTCGTGCTCTTGCGGTATTCGGGCGCGGTCTCGCGGATGAAGTCCTTCCAGAACTGGCCCGGGTCCTGCTCAGCGCCTCCAGTGGCGTCCTCGGCTGGAGGCGCGAGGTCGACCAGGTCTTCCTCGAAGCCGAGCGCCTCCAGCTTGCCCTTCCACGACGCCTCGGCGGCGAAGACGACGCGGTGGCCACGGCGGCGCAGGATGTCGCCGATGCCGATGGAGTTGTTGGTCGGACCGTACGCGCTTTCCGGCATGAACAGGATCGTGAGAGACATCGACACTCCGGGGAAGTTCAGCGAGTTGAAGGGCAATTCAAAAACGTGTCTAGCGTGAAGGTCAAGTTAAGGGCACTATGGTCACGGCTAACTGAACGGTAACCAAACATGTGAAGGTGGTGAGGGTGGCACAGCGCAAGAGCAGGAGCGACCGCCGTCTCGACTTGATCGAGGCGGCGCGCAAAGCCATCGTCCGCCACGGCATCGACCGGGTACAGCTCTCGCACGTCGCCGAGGAGGCCGGGCTCACCTCCGGAGCCGTCCTCTACCACTACCCCGACCTCAGCGAGCTGCTGGTCGAGGCACAACACGCGGGGATGGAGCGCTTCTACGAGCAGCGGATGCGCCGGCTGGCCGACTTCACCGACCCGGCCGAGAAGCTGGTCGTCACGATCAAGTCCGGGCTGCCGACCGGGCCGCTCGACCCGGACGTGCGCCTGCTCAACGAGCTGGGCGGAGCCGCCGGTCGCAACCGGGTCTACGGCGTCCTGCTCACCTCGCTCTACGACCGCCAGGTGTCGATGTACCAGGCCATCCTGGACACGGGAGCCGCCCTCGGCGTGTTCCGGCTGGGCTCGGACTCGCTGACGATCGCGCGCAACCTGGTCGCCCTGGAGGATGCGTACGGTTACCGCATCACGGCCAGGCACCCGGTGATCGGCCCGGATGAGGCGGCGGAGCTGATCCTTTCGTACGCCCGTGCGGCCACGGGCAACGATCTGGCACTCTGACCGGCTCACTGGTCGACCGCCATGAGCACCGCGTCCTGGGCGTTCCAGCGCACCTTGACCCTGGCCCCCGCCTGCATCGAGCTCGCCCCCTGCACGGCCACCAGCACCGGCTTGGGATGCCCAGGCACGTCGACAGAGATGTGCGACACGCCGCCGTAGAAGCTGACGTCCAGGACGCTGCCCGTGAGGCCCCTGACGGCGCTCTCGTCGGCGAGCTCGACCTTCTCCGGGCGCACCGCCAGCAGGGCCTCTGAGCCCGCGGCGAGCTCCGTCAGAGGGGTGCCCGGCAACATGCCGAACTTCTCGCTCTTGAGCGCGTCCATGCCGCTCGCCGTGCCGTGGAAGAGGTTGTTGGCGCCGACGAAGTCGGCCACGAACGGCGAACGCGGCCGCTCGTAGAGCACGACCGGCTCGTCCACCTGGCGCACCCTGCCGCTGTCGAAGACCGCGATGCGGTCGGCCAGCGACATGGCCTCCTCCTGGTCGTGGGTGACGACCACGAACGTGATCCCGACCTCGTGCTGCAGGCGCTTGAGCTCCAGCTGCATGTCGGCGCGGACCTTCTTGTCCAGGGCCGACAGGGGTTCGTCGAGCAGCAGCAGGCGGGGCCGCTTGACGATGGAGCGGGCCAGCGCGACCCGCTGCCGCTGCCCGCCGGACAGCTGCGCGGGCTTGCGGCTCGCGTGCTGGGAAAGGCCCACCGTCTCCAGCACCTCGCCGACGCGCTGCTTGATCTCCTGGCGGGGCAGGCGCTCGCGCTCCAGCCCGTACGCCACGTTCTTGGCGACGGTCATGTGTGGAAAGAGTGCATACGACTGGAACATGAGGCTGATCGGCCGCCGGTTGGGCGCCTTCGACAGCAGATCGTCCCCGTCGAGCGTCACCTTGCCCGCGTCCGGCGTCTCGAACCCGGCGACGATGCGCAGCAGTGTGGTCTTGCCGCAGCCGGAGGGCCCCAGGAGGGCGAAGAACTCGCCCTGCTCGATCTGGAGCGAGACGTCGTCGAGCGCGGTGACGTTCCCGAACCTGCGGCTGATGCCGTCAATCTTGAGCACGTGACTTCTCCCCGATCTTGGTCAGCCGCTGCCCGGCGATCACCGCCGTGAAGCTCAGCAGGAGCAGGATCGCGGCCAGCGCGTTGATCTTCGGGGTCACCCCGAAACGGATCATTGAATAGATCACGATCGGCAGCGTCGGCTCGTCGTTCCCGATCGTGAAGAAGGCGATCACGAACTCGTCCACCGACAGCGTGAACGCCAGCAGCGCGCCCGCGACGATGCCGGGCGTCAGCTGCGGCAGCGTGATCTTCAAGAACGTGACCACCGGCCCGGCCCCGAGGTCGCGCGAGGCCTCCTCCAGAGAGGAGTCGGCGCCCGCGAGCCTGGTGCGCACCACCGCCGCGACGAACGCCATCGAGAACAGCGCGTGCGAGAGCATCACCGAGTGCAGGCCGAGCGTCATGTCGATCAGGCCGTAGAAGAGCATCAGCCCGATCGCCAGCACCAGGTCGGGCAGCACGGCCGGCATCATCGCCAGCGCGTCCAGGGCCTTCGACCGGGTGTACCGGAGCAGGCCGACGGCCAGCAGCGTGCCGAGCACGGTCGCGATCACCGTCGAGCCGGCGGCCACGACGAGCGTGTTGACCACACCGGTCCTGATCCGCTCGTCGGCGGCCAGCTCGCCGTACCACTTGAGGCTGAACCCCTCGTAGGTGTAGGCGGACCTGCCGGCGTTGAACGACATGACCACCAGCACGACGATCGGCAGGTAGAGGAAGACGTACGTGGCCCAGAACGGGACGTACAAGACCTTGGACCTACGCACGGCGGGCCGCCCATGCCTGTGCGAGCAGCAGCACGACCAGCACCGCGATGAGCGCCAGCGTCACCGTCGAGGCGAACGGCCAGTCGCGCGCCTTCAGGAACTCGTTGCGGACGACGTTGCCGACCATCAGCGTCTTGCTGCCGCCGAGTATCTCGGGAATGACGAAGTTCCCGAAGCTCGGCACGAACACGAACATGCAACCGGTCAGCACGCCCGGCACCGTGAGCGGCAGCGTCACCTTGCGGAACGTCGTGAACCCGGAGGCGCCGAGGTTGGCCGACGCCTCGCGCAGCTGCGGGTCGAGCTTCTCGATGGCCGCGTACAGCGGCAGCACCATCAGCGGCAGATACGAGTAGAGCAGGCCGACCACGATCGTGCCCTGCTTGTAGAGCAGCTCCAGCTGCGTGCCGAGCACCGAGTTCACCAGGCCGGGCCCGCTGAGCAGGATGATCCAGGCGTAGACCCGGATGATGAAGTTCGTCCAGAACGGCAGCACGATGGCGACCAACGCGGCCGTCTTCCACCTGGACGGCAGCTGGGCGATCACGTAGGCCGTCGGATAGCCGAGCAGCAGGGCGATCAGCGTCGTCAGGGCCGCGATCTGCAGGGAGTCGCCGAGCACGCCCAGGTAGAGCGGGTCCAGCAGACGGGCGAAGTTCTCGGTGGTGAACTCGTACACCACGCCGCCGAAGCGCCCGCGCTGGAACACCGTGTAGCTCAGCACCAGTGCCAGCGGCACCAGCAGCAGCACGACGAGGTACGCCAGCCCGGGCGAGAGGAAAACGAACGCACCCAGCCGACGTCCCCGGGAACGGGGCGCCGGCCGGGTCTGTGTCTCAGACTTCACCGCGACTACGACTGTGTCGCGACTTCGCTCGACAGACGGGTGTACTTGGTCGACGACGGGCCCAGGTCGACGATCACCTCACCGTTGAGCAGTTCCGCGGGCTTGATGCCGAGCAGCGAACCCTCGGGGACCTGCACCCGCTCCATGGCGGCCTTGTTGGGGACCTTGTAGTTGATGTTCTCGGCGGCCCAGCTGTGGATCTCGGGGTCGAGGATGTAGTTGATCAGGGCGTGCGCGGCCTCCTTGTTCTTGGAGGTCTTCATGATCACCATGGTGTCCACCCAGAGGTCGCTGCCCTCCTTCGGCAACACGAACTTGATGTTCTTCTCCGACGTCGGGCACCAGCCGTCCCACGCCTCGACCATGAGGGCCTCGCCGGACTTCAGCTTGTCGCCGAACGTGGTGTCGTCGTAGGTGAGGAGGTGGGGTTTGGCCGCGAGCAGCAGCTCCTTGGCCTTGGCGATCTCCTGGTCATTGTCGGAGTTGACCGAGTAGCCGAGCGCCTTGAGCGCGGGCAGGGCCAGCCAGCGCTCGGTGGTCATCATGGTGACCTTCTTGTCGGCCCAGGCCGGCGGCTTCAGAATGTCGTTCCAGCTCGTCGGCGGCGTCTTCACCAGGTCCGAGCGGTAGCAGATGCCGGTGGTGCCCCAGGTGTAGGGCACGGAGTACTTGTTGCCCTTGTCATAGGCGAGCTGGGTGGCCTCGGGGTAGAGGTTGGCCAGGTTGGGGATCAGCTCCGGATGGATCGGCTCCAGCAGGCCCTGCTCGTTGAGCGCCTGGGCGTACTGGCCGGACACGAACGCCACGTCGATGCCGCTGTCACCGGAGGAGGTGAGCTTGGCCATCGCCGTCTCGTTGGTGTCGTGGAAACCGATCTTCACGTCCTTGACCTTGAGCTTCTCCTTGGCCTTCTCGGGAAGCTCCTTGGGCGTGTAGCCCTCCCAAACCGTGATCTGGAGCGATTGCTGCGTCAGGTCCGCGTTGGCCTTGAGTTCGGCCTTGGCCACGGTCGTGCCTTCTGGGCTGGTCGACGACTCACCGCCGCACGCCGCGACGGCGAGCGCGAGGCCGGCCGCCGCCACGGCGGCCGGAAGACGACGGGTGAACCGGATACGGGACACGGCCGCTACTCCTTCTGGATGTGCGTTGTACAAGGGGTCGCGCGACCTTACCGGACACAGCAGACCAGACCAGGAGTGTTGCAGCAGATATCAACATGAGCAAGACTTTTCCCCATATTGCGACCAGGAAGTTTGCTATCCGTGTTGAATTGGCATTCAATAGCCCCGAGATTGATCTCTCTCGGTGAGAAACCCCTTACCGCCCGCGAGCGCGGGTTCACGGCCGCCCTTCTGGCGGTGTTGGAGGGAGACGCGCCACCGCCGTTCGCGGTGCGCCGCTTCCTTCCGCTGCCCACCCTCTCGTACGACCGGAGGGATCTCCACACTGGGGCCCCCGCTGAGCGTGACTTCGGGGCCCACGTGGACCAGACGAACTACTCGGTCGTGGTGGACGAGAAGGTGGTCGTCAAGTGGATGACGCCGCCGGTGCCGCTCCCGCATCCCGCCCCTGACATCCTCGCCCACCTCGTTGAGGCCGGCTTCAACGACACCGCGCCTCCGTACGCGGCGCTGACCGGCCCGGTGGACGGACGCGACTGCCTCCTGGCTCTGGTGACCGGGTATCTTCCCGGGGCCAGAGACGGCTGGGAGTGGTGCGTGGACGAGGCCCAAGCAGGCACCACCGCGTTCGCCGCCGACCTCGGCCGCCTCACCGCCGACCTCCACCTCGCCCTCGCCACCCTCCCGCCGCCGACCGCCGCGCCCCTTCCCGAGAACGGGCCCACCCCGGCCCTCCTCACCAGCACCGACACGCCCACCGGCGCCGGCCGACCCGGCGCCGGTACGGCGAGCACCCGTGCGGCGGAGCCCGGCGCCACGTCGGCCGCGGCCAGGGCGGAGGGGGCGTTGGCCGAGGCGCTGGAGGTCACCGATGGCGAGGACGGCCGCTGGCTGGCCGCCAGAGCCCAGGACCTGAGACGCGATCTAGCAGCCCTGAGCCGGCGACCCATCACCACCCCACGCGTCAGGATCCACGGCGACCTCCACGTGGGCCAGATACTCAGATGGCGAGACGGCTACGCGGTCATAGACTTCGACGGCAACCCCACCGTCACGGACGCGGACCCGCACCAGCCCCCCGCCAGGGACGTGGCCCAGCTCACGACCAGCCTGGAACACGCCGCCCAGGTGGCGATCAAGAGAAGGGGCACCCCGCCCGAAGCCGCGGCCGCCTGGGCAGCCGAGGCTCGCGCCATCATGGTGACCGCCTACAAGGCCCGCCTGACCGCGAGAAACCGCCCAGACCTGCTGGACGAGACCCTGATCCGCCCCTTCGAGGTGGAGCAGGAGTGCCGCGAGCTGATCTACGCCGCCCGCCACCTGCCCCGCTGGCGCTACGCCCCCATGGGCGTCCTGCGCACCTGGTACCCGGAGCAGAACCCCGAGGAGAACATCGCGTGAATTCTGAGCTCTACCTCTCCGACCTGGAGTCCAAGCCGGATTCCCTGGCGGCCTTGGCCGACGCCCTCACCGGCGAAGACCCCTTCGAGAAGCTCCCGGAGCACGCGGCACGGGTGCTGTTCCTGGGCATGGGCAGCTCCCGCTACGCGGCGGGGGTGGCGGCCCTGCGCCTGCGTGCCTCCGGCGTCGACGCGTACGCCGACTACGCCTCCGCCGCGGCTACGTACCCGGCCTCTAAGGACACCCTGGTCATCCCGATCTCGGCGACGGGTGGCAGCAGGGAGACCCTGGACGCGACCGACCGCTACGCGCGGGGCCCGGCGTTCGTGGCGGCCCTCACGAACGCGCCCGCCTCGCCCCTGGCCGAGCGAGCCGACCTGGTGATCCCGATGCGGGCGGGCGAGGAACGCGGCGGCGTGGCCTGCCGCACGTTCCAGCACACCCTGGCACTGCTCCTGGCCCTGGAGGCGAAGCTCACCGGAGCGGACAGCGACGTGCCCGCCCTGATCAAGAAGACCGCGGAGGCCACGGCGGACCTCCTGGATCGCCGGGACGAGTGGCTGCCCCTGACCATGGAGCTGCTTGACGGCCCGCACGGGGTCTACACGATCGCCCCGGCCGAGCGTCTGTCGTCGGCCGAGCAGTCGGCGTTGATGTTCAGGGAGGGCCCGCGCCGCCCCGCCGACGCCTGCGAGACGGGCGACTGGGCGCACGTGGACGTGTACCTCACCAAAACCCTCGACTACCGCGCCCTGCTCTTCCCCGGCTCCCGCTACGACGCCCAGGCCATGGACTGGGTACGCGAGCGCGGGTCCACCGTGATCACCGTGGGCGCCGAGGTGCCGGACGCCGCGGCTGCCGTCCGCTACCTGCACGACGACGACCCGGACGTGGCCCTGCTGACCGAGACGCTGGTGGCCGAGCTGGTGGCCGCGTACTGGTGGGCTCAGTGAGCGCGCACCGCGAGTGCGTGCTCCACGAGCGTGATGAGCGTGCTCTTGACCGCCTGGCGGTCCCTGGCGTCCGTGCGGATGATCGGCACGTGGCCCGATAGCGTGAGCGCCTCCCGCACCTCGCTCTCGACGTGCGGGAACTCGCCGTTCCAGCCGTTCAGCCCGACCAGGAACGGCATCCCCGACTCCTCGAAGTAGTCGACGGCGGGGAAGCTGTCGGCCAGCCGCAGCGAGTCCACGAGCACCACGGCTCCGATGGCCCCGCGGACGAGGTCGTCCCACATGAACCAGAACCGGTGCTGCCCGGGCGTGCCGAACAGGTAAAGAATCAGATCGCTGTCGAGCGTGAGCCTGCCGAAGTCCATCGCCACGGTGGTGGTGGTCTTGCCCGGCGTGTGATCGAGGTCGTCGATGCCCTGGGAGGCCTCGGTCATCACCGCTTCGGTGGTCAGCGGCATGATCTCGGAGACCGAGCCCACGAACGTGGTCTTCCCCACACCGAACCCGCCCGCCACGACGATCTTCGTGGAGGTGAGCCGGCTAGAGCCTGCGAAGTCCACTCAAAACCCTTTCGAGCAGGCCCCTGTCCGGAAGGCCTGCCTCCAACTGCGGCTGGTACACCCTGACCAGCCCGTCCGCCTCCATGTCGGCGACCAGCACCCGCGCCACGCCGAGCGGGACGCTCAGCAGCGCGGAGATCTCCGCCACGGACCTGACCTGACGGCACAGCTCGCTGATCGCACGGTATTCGCGGGCGTAGGTTGGGCCGAGCTGCGCCGAGGTGGCCGACGATACCAGTGCCTCCATGGCGAGGTCGCTACGCGGAGCGGTCCTGCCGCCCGTGACGGCGTACATCCGGACCAGCGAGCTGCGCTCGGCCTCCGGCTCACCGTTATGCCACGATCCCACGTCTGCTCCTCACCACGAGCGCCCAGTAGACAACTCCGCCCGCACAGCCGGCGTCAGCACCTGTCCTGCGCGTTCGACCAGGATCGTCATCTGGTACGCCACCAGCCCCATGTCGCAGTCGGGCGCGGCCAGCACCGCCAAGGAGGATCCGTCACTGATCGACATCACCAGCAGCAACCCGCGGTCCATCTCGACGAGCGTCTGGGTGACGCTCCCGCCCTCGAAGACCCGCGCAGAGCCCTGAGTGAGGCTGACGAGCCCGGCCGCGATGGCGGCCAGCTGGTCGGCCCGATCCTTGGGGAAGCCTCGGGAGAACGCCATGGGCAGGCCGTCCGCGGAGACGACCACAGCGTGAGCGACGCCAGGGACCTCGTCGACGAAGCTGGTGACCAGCCAGTTCATGTCCCTGGCGGCTTGGCTCAGCTCCTTCATGAGTCCTCCTCGAGCTCTGAGCGACCCTTGCGCACACCCTGCTGGTAGCTGGCCAGCCGGTCGCGCAGGCGATCAGGGGACAGCGATGGAGCGGGAGCGGGCGGCGGTTTCGGGTTCGCGGTGCCCGGTACCAGATTCGCTCTCGGCGTCCGCTTCGGCAAGCCGGAGTTTGTGGTCCCGCCCTGCGCGGGCTCGGCGGCCGCCCCGGCCGCCTGCCACCCCTGATCGACCGGCGACGGCCAGGAGGGGTCGCGGCGGTCGGCGGTGGGCGCCGCCTTGGTGAACCAGCTGCTGTCCTCCACAGACGCGAAGATCGGCAGGAAGTCGTCCCTGGACGGGGCGGCCGGTGTGGCGAACGACGGGTACGTCGCCGGCGGCGTGGTCAGCTCCGGCGGCGGCTCCAGCGATGCCGAGCCGGACGGCGCGTGCGGCGAGCTGAACCACGACGACGGCTCCGGAGCCGGCGGCGCGACGTCCAAAGACGGGTGCCCTGGCCCGAAGGACGGCATGGCCGGCTGCCCCTGCCGCGGCACCTGCAGGTCCGCCTGGCGCCCCGACGACAACGGCTCCGACGCGAACGGCCCCGAAGCGAACGACTCCGACCCGAACGGCCCCGAAGCGAACGACTCCGACCCGAACGGCCCGGAAGCGAACGACTCAGATGCGAACGGCTGGGAGGCGAACGGCTCCGACGAGAATGAACCGAACGACTGCGAGCCCGACGACTGCGAGCCGAACGATTGCGCGGTGGGCGACGGGGTGGCGGGCGACTGGGCGGCGGGCATCGTGCCTGGCACGGCGGTGAGCAACGTCGGCGGGATGAGCACCATGGCGGTCAGCCCGCCGATGTCCTGCCGGCGCAACTGGACCCGGATGTTGTGCCGCAGCGCCAGCCGGCCGACCACGAACAGTCCCATGCGGCGCGACACCGACACGTCCACCACCGGCGGGTTGGCCAGCCGCCAGTTCGCCTCCGTCAGCTCCTCCTGGCTCATGCCGATGCCGTTGTCGGTGACCGACAACATCAGCGAGCCGCCGTCGATACGGCTGCTGGAGATCACGACCTTGGTGTCCCGCGACGAGAACGAGACCGCGTTCTCGATCAGCTCGGCCAGCAGGTGCACCGCGTCCGTGACGGCCTGCCCGGCGATCGCGACGTCCGACTGCACCTGGATGCTGACCCGATCGTAGCTCTCGACCTCGCCGAGCGCGGCCCGCACGATGTCCATCAGCTCGACCGGCTCGCTCCACTTGCGCGCGGCCTCCTGCCCGGCCAGGACGAGCAGGTTCTCGCTGTTGCGGCGCATGCGGGTGGCCAGGTGGTCGAGCTTGAACAGGTCGCCGAGCCGGGTGTCGTCGCGCTCGCCGCGCTCCAGCTTCTCGATCAGCGTCAGCTGCCGCTCGACCAGCGTCTGGCTGCGCCTGGACAGGTTGACGAACATCGCGTTGACGTTGGCGCGCAGCCGCGCCTCGTCGCCGGCCAGCCGCACCGCCTCACGGTGCACCTCGTCGAAGGCCCGGGCGACCTCGCCGACCTCGTCCTTGGAGAAGATCCCGATGGGCGGCACCTCGGCGTCGACCGCGCCGTCCCGGGATTCGCGCAGGTGCTGGACGAAGGCGGGCAGCCGCTTGCCGGCGATCTCCAGGGCCTCGCCGCGCAGCCGGCGCAGCGGCCGCACGAGCGATCTGGCCACGCCGGTGGTGATCAGCAGCACGGCCACCATCAGCGCGAGCACGGCGCCCGCGGTCACGAACGCCCGCTGCCGCTCGTCCGCGCTGAGCGCCTCGCTCCGGGCCACGATGCCGCCGGCCTGACGTTCCTCGACCTTGCGCATGGAGTCGACGACGACCTTGGACGCCTCGTACCACTCCTTGGCGTCGTCGCGCTTGCTCAGGTCGAGGCCGCGCAGCGGCAGCCCGTCCGTGGCCCTGATCAGCACCAGCTCACGCAGGAACAACATGCGATCGGCGGTGTTGCCGTTGACCGTCTCGTCGAAGTAGCGGCGCTCCTCCGCCGTGGCCTCGGCCACGAAGGCCTGGCGCTCGTTGGTCTCCTTGGACTGCTCGCCGAGGAAACGCTTGAGCTGGTCCTGGTCGAACGCCCCCTCGACCAGCGCGACCGTGACCAGCGCCTGCTGGTAGGAGACGCTCTCCTTGGCCCGCGCCAGGGCGTCGAGCATGCGGGTCTGGCGGAACAGCTCGTCGTCGGCGCTCCCCTTGATCAGCTCGTTGTGCACCGAGAGCAGGTCGTTGATCACCTTCGTGTAGAGCTCGACGGCGGGCCCGGGCAGAAGGTTGGCGTCGAGCGCCTGCTTGCGCAGGGCCGTCAGGTCGTCCAGGCGGTTGAGCAACTGCTCGAGCTGGTCGGCGGTGCGACCGGTGACCTCGCTCGTCAGCTGCCTGGCGATGCCCCGCACGTCCTTGGCCGCCGTGTCCACGTCGGCCATCTGGGCCTGCACCTCGGACAGCCCGTTCGCGGGCCGGTTGCGGGCGATGTACCAGGCGGTCCTGGCACGCTCGCTGGAGACGGCGTGGGTGAGCGCGCCCAGTTCCTCCGACAGCTGGGCGAACTGGTTCGTCCGCGCGAATTCGCCGGCCGCGGCCGTCGAGGTGAGCACCTGAATGCCGCCCAGCAGCACGGCGGCCGCCGTCGGAATCAGGATCAGGGCGACGAGCCGTGCGCGGACACGCCAATTGCGCAGGCGCCAGTTACCCTCGCTGGCCTGCCTCTGGCCCAGCTCTGTGCTCACCGAACGCACCTCGCCCGCTATCGGCGTATTTGAGGGGTGCTGTGTCCCCGGGGGAAATCAGCAAGTGCCGGTAATTGGAACACATCACACGCAGCGGAGGCTACCCGAACATATCTTGGCAAAATTCAATTTCTGTGGCTCATGTGACGAAGCTGGAACTCCATCTACGAAGTTCGAGAAGCCAGAAATAAACCGCCAACTAACCTCATGTCTAGATATGGGTGATTTGAACGTTTCAAACGCATAACACGCCGGAAGCACCCTGGTCTCCTGACGGTCACATCGTTGAGATTCACGTTATTCCCGACATATGTTGAGCCCCGGCAAACGAGGAGGCGAGTGTGGGGGATTCTCCCGACAGCGCGGCTATCACCGTTGAGGGCCTTTGGAAGATCTTCGGATCCAGGGCGCAAAGGGTGCTGGACAGCGAGGATCGGCATCTCGAACCCGCCGCGCTGCGCGAGAAGACCGGCTGCACCGCCGCCGTCAGAGACGTGAGCTTCGAGGTGCGCCCCGGCGAGGTCTTCGTGGTCATGGGCCTGTCGGGCAGTGGCAAGTCCACCCTCGTACGCTGCCTCACCCGGCTCATCGAACCCACCGCGGGAGAGATCAGGATCGGCGGCGAGGACATCGGCCGCGCCTCCCCAGCCCGGCTCCGCGAGATCCGCCGCCACCAGGTCAGCATGGTCTTCCAGCACTTCGGCCTGCTGCCGCACCGCAAGGTGATCGACAACGTGGCGTACGGCCTGGAGATCCAGGGCACGCCCAAGGCCGCCAGGCACACCCGTGCCGGGGAGATCCTCTCGCTCGTCGGCCTCGACGGGTACGCCGACGCCTACCCGGACCAGCTCTCCGGCGGCATGCAGCAGCGCGTCGGCCTGGCCAGGGCGCTGGCGGTCGACCCGCAGGTGATGTTGTTCGACGAGCCGTTCAGCGCGCTCGACCCGCTGATCAGGCGGGACATGCAGGCCGAGGTGATCCGCCTGCACCGCGAGGTCGGCAAGACCATGGTGTTCATCACCCACGATCTGTCCGAGGCGCTCAAGCTGGGCGAGCGCATCGCGATCATGCGGGCGGGCTCGATCGTGCAACTCGGCACCCCGGAGGAGCTGGTGGGCGCGCCGGCCGACGACTACGTGTCCGACTTCATCCGCGACGTGCCCAGGAGCCACGTGCTGACGTTGCGCTGGATCTGCCGCGACCCCGAGCCCGGCGAGCCGTTGGACGGACCGGAGCTGCCGGTCACCACGGTCATCAAGGACGCGATCGGCATGGCCTCCGCCTCGGGCCGCCCGATCAAGGTGGTGGACGGCGACGAACTGGTGGGCGTCGTGGACCGTGTGGACCTGCTGACCTTCCTCTCGGGGCAGGGCGTCTCCGTCAAGGCGGGGGTATGAGCAGTACCACTACTGCCGTCAGCGTGCCTTCCAGAGCAGGACTGCCCCGGTGGGCGGCGCCGGTGGGGGCCGCGGTCCTGTTCGCGGCGGCGTACCTGGTCTTCCGTGGCACGGGGACGCTGCCCCACGACAAGGACGCGCCGCAGTTCCTGGCCGTCACCGAGTTACGTGAGTGGATCGACGACCACCGCAACGACAATCCGCTCTTCCTGTACTTCCTCAACTACATCAGGCTCTTCGTCGGCGGGCTCTACGACCTGTTCCACACCGCCCTGTACGCTCTCGGCTGGCCCGGCGTCACCGGGGTCATGGGCGCGCTGGCCTGGCTGGCCGGGGGCTGGCGGATCGCGTTGCTCGCGGTCGCGGGCGTCAGCGCGTTCGGCCTCCTGGGGTTGTGGCAGTCGAGCATCGACACGCTGGCCCTGGTCGCGGCGGCCGTGCTGCTCTCGCTGGCGATCGGGATCCCGATCGGCATCTGGGCCGGACTGTCGGAGCGGGTGCGGCGGGCGGTCACGCCGGTGCTGGACGTCATGCAGATCATGCCGACGTTCGCGTACCTGGCGCCGCTGGCGTTGTTCTTCCACATCGGCGCACCGGCCGGGGCCATCGCGACGATGATCTACTCGATCCCGCCGGCCATCCGCATCACCGCGCTGGCCATCTCGGGAGTCTCCCCCACGGCGGTCGAGGCGTCCGCGTCGCTGGGCGCCACCCGCGGACAGACGTTGATCAAGGTCTACCTGCCGCTGGCCAGGTCCACGATGGCGCTGGCGGTGAACCAGACGATCATGATGGCCCTGTCCATGGTCGTCATCGCGAACCTGATCTCCGCACCCGGCCTGGGCGGCGACATCATCCGCGGCCTGTCGCGGGCCCAGGTCGGCATCATGCTCCCGGCAGGCGTGGCCATCGTGATCATGGCGGTGGTGCTCGACCGGATGATGATGTCGGTTTCCAGACGCGGCCCGCACTCGAAGCCGAGCAAGGTCGACCTGGCGGCGGCGGGCGTGCTCGGCGCGGCCGGGCTCGCGCTCATCCCCGTGCTGCCGCGCGCGTGGCCGGAGGACTGGACGATCAACGTCGTCGCCCCGGTCAACGACGCCGTCCGCTGGGCCGAGACCACCTGGTATCCCGTCACCACGTTCATCAAGGACCTCACCACCAGCGCCCTGCTCAACCCCCTGGAGAAGCTGCTCACCACGGCCCCTTGGTGGCTCGTCGCGCTCGCCCTGCTGGCCGTCGCGTGGCGGGTCAGCGGTGTACGACCGGCGCTGACCGCGCTCGGTTGCCTGCTGGCGATCGCCCTGCTCGGCACGTGGGAACACGCCATGCAGACGATGACCACGGTCGCCGTCGCGGTGCTGGTAACCCTCGTCATCGGCCTGCTGCTCGGGGTGGCCGCGGCCCGCTCGCCGCGGTACTCGGCCGTGCAGCGTCCCCTGCTGGACGCCGCTCAGACGATGCCGGCCTTCGTCTACCTGCTGCCGGCGCTGGCGTTGTTCGAGACCACCAGGTTCACCGCGATCTTCGCCTCGATCATCTACGCGGTGCCGCCGGTGGTGCGCCTGGTCGAGGACGGCATCAAGACCGTACCCGCCACGGTCGTGGAGGCGGCGGCCTCGGCCGGCTCGACCCCCGGCCAGCTGCTGTGGAAGGTGCAGCTGCCGATGGCCAGGCGGGCCATCCTGCTCGCCGCCAACCAGGGCATCGTGATGACCCTGGCCATGGTCGTCGTCGGTGGCCTGGTGGGGGCCGGTGCGCTCGGCTACGACGTGGTCCTCGGCTTCTCCCAGCGAACCGACTTCGGACTCGGCTTCGTGGCCGGCATCGCGACAGTGCTCCTCGGAGTCATGCTCGACCGCATCACGCAGGGTGCCGAGAGGCGCCCTTCCCCCCGAAAGAGGAAGTCCTCATGAAGATTCGCCTGCTCGCAGGCCTCCTCGCACTTGGGCTCGCCGCCACCGCATGTGGCGGGGCCAAGGTCGAGACCTCTCCCAGCTCCACCGCCGCGCCGCAGGGCGGCGCCAGCAGCGCCGGGGGCACGGTCAAGATCGCGATCAATCCGTGGGTGGGGTACGAGGCCAGCGCGAACGTGGTCGCGTACCTGCTGAAGAACGAGCTCGGCTACACCGTCGAGCTGCCCGAGATCAAGGAGCAGCTGGCCTGGGAGGGCTTCGAGACCGGCGACGTCGACGTCATCATCGAGAACTGGGGCCACCCGGACCTGAAGAAGACGTTCATCGAGGAGAAGAAGGTCGCGGTCGAGGCCGGCTCCACCGGCAACAAGGGCGTCATCGGCTGGTACATCCCGAAGTGGATGGCCGACAAGTACCCGGACATCACCGACTACAAGAACCTCAACAAGTACGCCGAGCTGTTCAAGACGTCGGAGTCCGGTGACAAGGGTCAGCTGCTGTTCGGCGACCCGTCGTACGTCAGCAACGAGGAAGCGCTGATCAAGAACCTCAAGCTGAACTACAAGGTCGTGGTCGGCGGCAGCGAGGCCGCCCTGATCAAGGGCGCTCAGCAGGCGCAGGCGCAGCAGAAGCCGCTGCTGTTCTACTTCTGGGATCCGCACTGGCTGTTCAGCAAGACGGAGCTGGTCCGGGTCAACCTGCCCGCCTACACCGAGGGCTGCGACGCCGACCCCAAGAAGGTCGCCTGCGACTACCCCGAGATGGACCTCGACAAGATCGTGAGCACGAAGTTCGCCACGAGCGGCGGCAAGGCCTACGAGCTCGTCAAGAACTTCAACTGGACCAACGAGGACCAGAACGCCGTCGCCGACGACATGACCAACAACGGCATGACCGGCGAGCAGGCCGCCAAGAAGTGGGTGGAGGCCAACACCGCCAAGTGGCAGGCCTGGATCCCCAAGTGACCCCGCCGTGCGATCTCAGAAGTCGGCATGAGATCGCCATGTCACGCCGCGCCCCCTGGGGGCGCGGCCGTGGAGACTTCCCATGCGCTTGAAGACGCTCGTCGGGCCGCTGGTCGCGGCCCTGCTCCTGACCGCCTGCACCGGCGAGGAGCCCCGAACCGCCGCCGGATCCAAGGGGACGGTCAACCTCGACATCCACGCCTGGGTCGGGTACGAGGCCCAGGCCGCCGTACTGGCGCACCTGCTGGAGCACGAGCTGGGCTACACGGTGAACAAGCGGGCGGTGAAGGAAGATCAATCCTGGCGGGATTTCGAATCCGGCAAGGTCGATGTGATCGTCGAGAACTGGGGCCACCCGGATCTGAAGAAGGAGTACATCGAGGAGAAGAAGGTGGCGCTGTCGGCCGGCCTCACCGGGAACAAGGGAGTGATCGGCTGGTACGTCCCCGAGTGGATGGTCAAGAAATATCCCGACATTACGGACTATCGAAACCTCAACAAGTACGCATCTCTCTTCCGGACCGACAAAACCGGAAATGCCGGACAAATCCTGGATGGCGACCCGACGTTCGTCACCAATGACGAGGCTCTCGTCAAGAACCTCGGGCTGAATTACAAGGTCGTCTACTCGGGCAGCGAGAACGCGTTGATCAAGGCGGCGCAGAACGCGACCCGGAACCGGACGCCCCTTTTGATGTATTTCTACGAGCCGCAATGGTTGTTCACCAAGGTCAAACTGGTGAAGATCGCGCTCCCTGCGTACGCCGTCGGTTGTGACGCGGTCCCGCAGAAGGTCGCCTGCGACTACCCGCCGTACCTGCTCGACAAGATCGTCAGCAAGCGGTTCGCGGAGAACGGCGGCAAGGCGTACGAACTGGTGCGCAACTTCACCTGGACCAACGACGACCAGAACGCGGTCGCCGGCGACATGATCAACGAGAAGATGTCCGCCGAGGACGCCGCCGCCCGCTGGGTGGCGGAGAACAAGATCGTATGGAAGGACTGGATCCCCCGTTGAGGTTCGGCCACGTCATCGCGGGCGGCGGCTGTTCACCAGGACCTCGATGCCGTCGAGGACCCGCTGCAGGCCGAACTCGAAGGCGTGTTCCGGGCTGTAGGCGGCATTGAGCGCCTCACCGGCCGCCTGCCCTACCCTGCTCGCCGTCGGGAAGCGGTCGGCGTGGGCGATCCGGCTCAAGAAGGGCGCGTGCGCGGCCCACCACTGCTCGTCGGTCATGCCCGTCTGGCTCTCGGCCTGCGCGGCCTCGACCGCGCCCCTGGCCGCCCCGTGCACGAAGCCGGTGATCAGGGTGATGACCGAGTCCATCTCCAGATCCGTCAGGCCGATGCCGTCCACGGCACGCAGCTCGTAGTCGTATTTGGCGGTGACGTTCGGCCCGAGCACCGGCCGGCTGGCCGCCACCTGGAGCAGCCACGGATGCCGCAGGTAAAGGGCCCAGTTCTCCCTGGCGATCTGCTCCAGCCTGCCCCGCCAGCCACCCGGCACGTCCTCCGGCTTGGCGGTCTCGCCGTAAACCGTGTCGAGCATGACGTCGAACAGCTCGGGTTTGCCCGGCACGTACGTGTAGAGCGACATCGTCCCCACGCCCAGCCGCTCGGCGACGCGCCGCATGGACAGCGCCTGCAGCCCCTCGGCATCGGCGACCTCGATGGCGGCACGCACGATGCGATCCACGCTGAGCTCCGGCTTGCCCTTGCGGCTGGCCCGCTCGCTGGTCCGCCAGAGCAGGGCAAGGCTGCGGGCCGGGTCGCCCTTCCCCGAATATTCCACGGTCACCTTCGTACGGTACAACGTACGGTTGTCGGCGTGAATCGTATAGCGTACGGTACAGCGTATGTCGGCGGTGACAGCGCAAGGACTGCGCAAGACGTATGGCGGACAGGCCGCACTCGATGGCATCGACCTGCGGGTGGACCGGGGCACGGTCTGCGGCCTCCTGGGCCCCAACGGCGCGGGCAAGACCACGGCGGTCCGCATCCTCACCACGCTCCTGCGCCCCTCGGGCGGCCGCGCGGAGGTGGCCGGCTTCGACGTGGTGACCCAGCCTCGCCAGGTACGCCGCAACATCGGCCTGGTCGGCCAGCACACGGCCGTGGACGAGCTGCTGACCGGGCGGCAGAACCTGGAGCTCTTCGGCCGCCTCTACCACCTGGGTGCGGCGGCGGCCCGGGCCCGGGCGGAGGAGCTGCTCGAACGCTTCGGCCTGGAGCACGCGGGCCCGGTCAAGGAGTATTCGGGCGGCATGCGCCGCCGGCTCGACCTGGCGGCGAGCATGATCCTCGCACCCCCGGTGCTCTTCCTCGACGAACCGACCACCGGGCTCGACCCGCGCAGCCGGGCGGAGATCTGGCGCACGGTCCGCGATCTGGTGTCCGGCGGCACCACCGTGCTGCTGACCACGCAATACCTGGAGGAGGCCGACCAGCTCGCGGACCGGATCTCGGTGATCGACGCGGGCCGGGTGGTGGCCGAGGGCACGCCCGACGAACTCAAGTCCAAGCTCGGCGGCGACCGGCTCGATGTGGTGATCCACGACCCCGGGCGGCTTGAGGAGGCCGCGGGAATCGTCGGGCGGGCGGCGTCGGGCCCGGCCGAGGTCGATCACGACACCAGGCACGTGTCCGCGCCGGTGAGCGAGCGGGTGCAGGCACTCACGCAGGTGCTGGCGGCGCTGGCGGCGGCCGGGATCGAGGCCGAGGACGTCGCGTTGCGCAGACCGACGCTGGACGAAGTCTTCCTCGACCTCACCAACAAGGGAGGCAGCGCTAAATGACCGGCACATCACTGCAAGAAGGGCGGCTGGCGTGGGCACTGGCCGACGGGTGGACGGTCGCCCGGCGCGACCTGATCCACTGGGCGAACCAGCCGATGACGGTGGTCTTCGGTGTGGCCTTCCCCGTGGTGATCACGCTGGCCTTCGGCTACCTGTTCGGCGGCGCGGTCAAGGTGCCGGAAGGGGCGGACTACTTCGCGTTCCTCATGCCAGGCATGTACGGCATGACGATGCTGTTCGGCCTGAGCGCCACCATGATCGCCGTCACCACGGACGCGTCCAAAGGTGTCACGGACCGCTTCCGCTCGATGCCCATGGCGCCCTCGGCGGTGCTCGTCGGCCGTGCCATCGCCGATCTGCTGCATTCGGTGCTGGTCCTGGCCGGCCTGCTGGCCTGTGGGCTGGCGGTCGGCTGGCGTCCGGCCACGTTGCCGGGCGCGCTGGGCGCGGTGTGCCTGCTGCTGCTCCTGCGTTTCGCGTTGTTGTGGGCCGGCATTTACCTGGGGCTGCTGACCAAGGATCCGGGCGGCGTGGTGGCGATCCAGACGCTGGAGTTCCCGATCGGGTTCCTGTCGAACGCCTTCGTCGCCCCGGACACCATGCCGGGCTGGTTGGGCGCGATCTCGGAGTGGAACCCACTGTCGTCAACGGTCGCGGCAGCCAGGGAGCTGTTCGGCAATCCGGGGTGGGGCGGGGACTCGTGGGTGGCGCAGCACGCGGTGCTCATGGCGGTGCTCTGGCCGCTGGCGATCACCGCCGTGTTCTTCGTCCTGTCGGTCCGCCTCTACCAGCGCCTCGATCGGTAGCGCTTGGACGGCTCCGGCGACACTGGACCAGCGTCGCCGGCAAGCTCGCGGCCCACTGCCGCCTGCGAGGAGCGGGAGGTCTAGTGAACGGGCGCGGCACGCAGGCGGACGACGTGCTCGACCAGCGCGATCAGCGTCGACTTCACCGACTCCCGGTCGCGGGCGTCCGTACGCACCACCGGCACATGCGGCGAGAGCGCGAGCGCCTCCCTGACCTCATTGTCGGAGTGCAGGAACTGGCCGTCCCACCCGTTGATGCCGATCACGAAGGGCAGCTTGGCCTCTTCGAAGTAGTCGATCGCGGGAAAGCTGTCGGCCAGGCGGCGGGTGTCGGTCAGCACGACCGCACCGATCGCGCCCCGCACCAGGTCGTCCCACATGAACCAGAACCGGTGCTGCCCAGGCGTGCCGAACAGGTACAGGATCAGGTCACGGTCCAGCGAGACCCGGCCGAAGTCCATGGCCACGGTCGTGGTCTGCTTGTTCGGGGTCATCCCGAGGTCGTCGATGCCCGCGGACGCGTCGGTCATCACGGCTTCCGTGGTGAGCGGGAGGATCTCGGACACCGCCCCCACGAACGTCGTCTTGCCCACGCCGAATCCCCCGGCGACGACGATCTTCGTCGACGTGAGCCCGGGGCTAGAGCCTGCGTAGTCCACTGAGCACCCTTTCGAGCATGTTGAGGTCTGGCTGTCCCTGGCTGAGGCGTGGCTGGTGCAGGCGGACAAGCCCTTCGTCGGACATGTCCGCCACAAGCACCCTGGCCACGCCCAGCGGGACGCGGAGTAGGGCCGAGATCTCGGCGACCGACCGGAACGTCCTGCACAGCTGCATGATGGCCTCGTGCTCGGGGGTGAGCAGGGCCATCTCGGCGTCCGGGATCGACATCGACGAGACCAACGTCTCCATCGCGAGGTGATAGCGCGGCTCGGAACGGCCGCCGGTCACCGCGTAAGGACGGAACAGGGGCTCTTCTTCCCCGATTCCGTCAGTGCCGTACACGGCCCTCTCCCATCAGTTCCATCACATCACCGCGTCCTGGCTGCCTGGAGTTCGGCGCGCAGGGCCGGCGTCAGCGCTTGTCCCGCTCTGTCTACCAGCAGCGTCATCTGATACGCCACCAACCCCATGTCACAATCAGGACCCGCCAGCACCGTGAGCACCGAGCCGTCGCTGATGGCCATGACCAGCAGCAGTCCACGCTGCATCTCGACGACGGTCTGCGTCACCGCGCCGCCCTCGAACACCCTGGACGCGCCCACGGTGAGGCTCAGCAGGCCCGCGGAGACGGCGGCCAGCTGGTCCGCCCGGTCCGGCGGGAAGCCTTCCGAGGCGGCCAGGCACAGGCCGTCCGCGGAGACCACGACGGCATGCGCGACTCCGGGCGTGTTGCGGACGAAGTCGGTGATCAGCCAGTCGAACCTGTGCGCCTCATGGCTAAGGGTTGTCACGCATCCTCCCCGGCGGGACGCTTACTCACTCTGTTCCTCCTGTCCACGAAGTTCCTGGCGACCGCGGCGCACACCCTGCTGGAAGCTGGCCAACCGGCTGCGTACCCGGTCCGCGGAGACCGGCTGCGCCGCCGGCGCCTGCCGCTGCTGCGGCTGCTGAGCCGGCGTCGCCGGCTGGCTCGCCGTGCCCGGCACCAGGTTGGCCTTGGGGGTGCGCTTCGGCAGCCCGGCGGCGGTCACGCCGCCGAGGCTGGGTTCGCTGGCTGCGGCCGCCGCCCGCCATCCGGCGTCTGCGGCCGTTCGCCACGCTTCCTCCCCAGAGGGTACGGCTTGCGCGGGAGTGACCCCACCGTCGCCCGTCGTCTTCGGCTGCTCACCAGGCGGCCGGCGGAACCAGGCGGACTCCACCGACGCGAAGATCGGCAGGTACTCCTCCTGCTCCGGCTCCATCGGCGACACCTCGACCGACGGCGTCGGGGCCGGGTCGCCCGCCCCGCGAAAGCGCACGTCGTTCGTGGCGTAGGACGGCGGCGTCTGGAACGCACCAGTACCGGACGGGGCGGACCCCACGCTCGGGTACGACGAGTAGGACCCGGAGTCGAACGAGGTCGGCTGCCTGCGGTAGGAGCCCCCGTCGGTGTCGGCGGTGAACCCGGACACCGCACCGCGGGCGGGATCCGAGCCGAACGAGCCGAACGCGTGCCGCGGCGTGCCGTCGTGCGAGCCGGGCATGGCGGGGCCGTGGTCGACGGAGTCGAAACTGCCGAACGACCGGAACGTCCCGTTCGCCGGCGCCTGCGGTCCCGGCGTGCCGAACGCGGGGGTGGGCACGGTGCCACCGCCGAACGCCGGGCGCTGCGGCAACGGCTGCTGCGTGCCGTCGGCGATCAGCGCGGGCGGCAGCAGCACCATGGCGATCAGGCCGGCGCCCTCGCCCTTCCTGAGCTGCACCCGGATGCCGTGGCGCAGCGCGAGGCGGCCGACCACGAACAGACCCATGCGCCGCGACACCGACACGTCCACGACCGGCGGCTCGGCCAGCCGGCGGTTGGCCTCGGCCAGCTCCTCCTCGGTCATGCTGATGCCGGTGTCGCTCACCGACAGCAGCGCGCCGCCGCCCTCGATGAGGCTGCTCGTGACGATGACGTGAGAGGTGTTCGGGGAGAACTGGATGGCGTTCTCGACCAGCTCGGCGACCAGGTGGACGAGGTCGTTGGCGCAGCTGCCGAGCACCGACGTGGAACGGTGGACCCGCACCTGGACGCGCTCGTAGCCCTCGACCTCCGACAGCGCGGCGCGGACGACGTCGACCAGCTTGGCCGGCTGGCTGCGCCGGCGGGTGGCCTCGTGACCGGCGAGGACCAGGAGGTTCTCGGAGTTGCGGCGCATGCGGGTGGCCAGGTGGTCGAGCTTGAACAGGTCGGCCAGCCGGGCGCCGTCCTGCTCGCCCTTCTCCAGGCCGTCGATCAGCGAGATCTGCCGCTCGACCAGCGTCTGGGTGCGGCGCGAGAGGTTGACGAACATCGAGCTGATGTTGCCGCGCAGCTCGGCCTCCTCGCCCGCCAGGCGCACGGCCTGCCGGTGCACCTGGTCGAAGGCCCGCGCCACTTCGCCGATCTCGTCGTTGCCCTCGATCTCGATCGGCCGTACGTCGCCGACCGCCGCGTCGCCGTTGACCCGCAGCTGGCGGACCACGTCGGGCAGGCGGAAGCCGGCGATCTCCAGGGCTTCGGTGCGCAACCGGCGCAGCGGGGCGACCATGGACCGGGCGATGGCCACGGTGAACAGCAGGACCAGCACCAGCAGCGCGAGGATCAGCACGCCCGCGATGATCGCGTTGCGGATCTCGGCCTGGCGCAGCTCCTGGCCGCGCAGGTTCACCTTTCCGGCCAGGTCCTGCTCGATGTCGTGGAAGACGTCGATGACGACGCCGTTGTTCTCGAACCACTCCTGGCGGCTGGCCTTGGCGGAGATCAGGTTCTGCGTGATCCGGACGCCGGGCGCCCGCCCGCTGGCCAGCGTGATCGCGCGGGACTTGGTGAGCTGGACGCCGACGTACTCGGGCTTGGACGTCAACGTCTTGGACAGTTCCAGGCCGGCGTCGACGCCGGCCTCGGTGCCGACGGTGGAGATGTCATCGAGCTGGCGCGCGTTGGACGCGATGAACTGCTCGACGGTCTTGGCGTCGACGGCGTCGGGGTTGTAGGAGGCCTGGAGCAGCAGGACACGCTGCCGGGAGACCTCCTCCTTCGCCTTCGCGAGCGCGCTCAACGCGCGGAACTGGCCGGCGATCTGGGAGTCCTCGGACATGAGGCTCAGCTCGTCGTGCAGGTTGAGCAGGCTGTCGGTGAGGAAGTCGTACTCGATGGTGCGGGTCTGGCCCTCGGCCCTGATCCTCGCCAGCCGGCTCAGGTCGCCCCGCGCCTCCTCGGCGGCCTTGACCACACGCTCGCCGTAGGAGTCGTCGATCGCGTCGAGGTCGCTGCGGACGGTCGCGACCAGCTTGTCGACGGCGGCCTTGCGCTGGGCGAGCGGCTGCGCGAGCGTCCTGCGCATTGCGCGGCTGGCGCCGATCCAGCCGCCGGTGTCACGCTCCAGACCGATCGCTTGGGTCAGGTCGCGGATGCGTCCCGCCGCCTCGGCGGCGGTGGCCGTGCGGTCGTATTCCGCGATGCTCTGCACCGATTCCACCACGCGCGTGCCGCCCAGCACGACGGCGGCAATGGTGGGAACAAGGATGAGCGCGGTGAGACGCCACCGCACGCGCCAGTTGCGCAGGGCCAGGCGTGGCAGCGGCCGCCTCCCGCGGTCCCGCGCTGCGGCGAGGCCGCTCTCGGAGTTCCCCGTAGTCACTGCTTCCGCTACCCCTCAATCGTCCCGTTCGGCAACGGGCCCTCAAGCCGTCCACAAGGTATCCGAGCAACCGACTTAACCGGCAATTCCGACACAATCGTTACAAATGTGACCGGGAGTCGTGTGCTGTTGGTTATCGCAGTGCAGCAAGCACTTGATCGCGAACTTGTGCCCTCTGCGCGTCGTCGCTGAGGGGGCGACCGGCGCGGTCGACGACGTAGAAGACGTCAACCGCCTCCGCGCCGAGAGTCTCTACGCGAGCGGCTCGCACGTCAAGACCGCACTCGCCGAACGCCCGTCCGATGCGCCACAGCAGTCCCGGCCTGTCATGGGCCCTGACTTCCACGACGGTGGCCGTCGCGGAGGCGTCGTCGACCAGCGTCACCCGAGGTGGGGCCACGGGTACGCGGGGCGGCCGCACCGCACGGGAACGGCGGGCCAGCCGCTGCTCTATGTCAAGACGGCCAGCAAGGACGAGACGGAGATCGGACTCCAGTGTGGCGGGGTCGGGCGGGGTGCCGTACTCAGGGATGACGGAGAACTCGATCACCGCCGTGGAGCCCGCGGAGGCGGACGAGGCGGAGCGCACGATGAGCCGGTGGGCGGACAGCACGCCGGCCGCGCTCCAGAGCAGTCCCACCCGGTCAGGGGCGACGACCGTGACGGATCCCCCGTTGACACGCACGGCGCCGCCGCCGTGCCTGGCCAGCGAGGTCTGCTCCGGCGACAGGGTGGGCGGCTTGGGCGGCGGCGAGCCGGCCAGCACGGACCTCACCCGGCGTACGAGGTCGGCGACCAGCCCGGCCTTCCAGCTGTTCCAGGCGGCGGGCCCGGTCGCGTGACCGTCGGCGACCGCCAGCGCGGCCAGCAGGTCGAGGACCTCCCGGGAGCCTACGGTGGCGGCGACCTTCTCGATCGTGACCGGGTCGTCGAGATCCCTGCGGGTGGCGGTCTCGGGCAGCAGCAGGTGGTGGCGTACGACCGTGGCCAGCGTGTCCACGTCGTGCGCGGGCAGGCCGAGGCGGGTGGCGATGTCGCGTACCACGACCTCGCCTGTGGCCGAGTGGTCGCCGGGCCAGCCCTTGCCGATGTCGTGCAGGAGCGCCCCGATCAGCAGCAGGTCGGGACGGGAGACCTCGCGGGTGTGGCTGGCGGCGTTCGCGGCGGCCTCGATGAGGTGCCGGTCGACGGTGAAGCGGTGGATCGGGTGACGCTGTGGACGGTGACGCACCCGCTCCCAGTCAGGAAGCAGCTTGACAAGGATGCCCGCCTGATCGAGCTCCTCCCACACGGGCACGGCGGCGCGGCCGGCGCCGAGGATCGACACCAGCGCGTCGCGGGCCTCGTCGGGCCACGGCACCGGCATGGGGGGCGACTGAGCTGCGAGAACGGACACCGTCGCGGGTGCGAGAGGCAGCCCGGAGTCGGCCGCGGCGGCCGCCGCGCGCAACACGAGAACGGGGTCCTTGCGAGGGTTGATCCCCCTGGCGAGCACCACTTCGCCGCCGTGCTCGACCACGCCGTCCGCCAGCGGGCGGCGACCTCGGGGAGCGGGGCCTGACAGAAGTCTGTCAACGGTGCGCCAGGTGCCGTCGAAGGCATGAGAGATCGTGCGGCCCGCCTCGGCGAGCCTGCGCATGAGCGCCTCGGCGTCGAGCAGGCCGAGCAACCCGGCCACGGCGTCCTGCTCCTGCAGGACCAGCCGGTCGGTGCCGCGGGCGGTGACGACGTGCAGTGCGTGCCGTACGTCGAGAATGAATTCGTAGGCCTCTCGCGCGCGGGGTCCCGGCGCGGAGGCGACCCAGGCCGCCGCGACGGCCTGCATCGCTTGGACGTCGCGGAGCCCGCCGCGGCCGTCCTTGAGATCAGGTTCGAGGAGGAAGGCCAGCTCGCCGCTGACCTCGGCCCGCTTGTCGACCGCGTCACGCAGCTCGCCGAGCCTGCGCCGGGAGTCCGCCCGCCACTCGGCGAGCACCGCCTCCCTGGCCTTCCTGGTGAGCTCGGGGTCGCCGGCCACGTGCCGGGCCTGGATGAGGCCGAGCACGGCCTTCAGGTCCTGCCGGGCGACGGCCACGGCCTCTTCGACCGTGCGTACGGAGTGGTCGAGGTTGACCGCAGAGTCCCAGACCGGATACCAGATCCGGTCGGCGATCCTGGCCACATCGGGCCGTCCGTTGTGCAGCAGGACCAGGTCGAGATCGCTGCCGGGGGCCAGCTCACCCCTTCCGAGGCTGCCGACGGCGACCAACGAAACCTGGTCGCCGTCGCTCGCCGTGCGGAAGAGATCCTTGAGCCAGCGGTCGGTGTCCGCGGTCCGCTCCTTGCGGGCCGCGGCGTACGAACGGGCCTCTCCCCTCACTCCTGTGCCCCCTTGCCGAGCTCCGCCCGGACACCGTTGTCCGGGCTTCGCCGCACATCAATGGTGGAAACCCTGTCGTGCTCAGAGGTCACAGGGCCTCCGGGCCCCTCTCTCCCGTACGCACGCGGATGACGGTGTCCACGGGCACGGACCAGACCTTGCCGTCACCGATCTTGCCGGTGTGGGCGGCCTTGACGATGACGTCGATGACGTCCTCGGCGTCGTCCTCCTCGGCGAGGACCTCCAGCCGGACCTTCGGCACCAGGTCGACCTGGTACTCGGCGCCGCGGTAGACCTCGGTGTGGCCGCGCTGCCGGCCGTAGCCGCTCGCCTCGCTGACCGTCATTCCCTTGATGCCGAACTGTTCCAGCGCGGCCTTCACGTCATCCAGCTTGAAGGGCTTGATGATCGCCGTAATGAGCCTCATGCGTCCACCTTCTTAGGAGCGGGGGCGGGGCCGTTGGAGGACGTCACGCCCGAGGCGTGGAAGGTGCCGATGTCGTAGCCGGTCTCGGCGTGGGTGGTGATGTCGACGCCGGTGACCTCGGCATCTTCGGGGATCCGGAAGCCCATCGTCTTGTCGATGATCTTACCGAGGATCCAGGAGATCACGAAGGAGTAGAGGCCGACCACGACCGGGCCGAGCACCTGGAGGCCGAGCTGGCTGATCTGCCCGCCCTCGATCAGGATGCCCTTGTTCTGACCGGGCAGGAACGGGTAGGCCGCGACGAAGCCCAGCGCCACGGCGCCGATCACGCCGCCGACCAGGTGCACGCCGACCACGTCGAGGGAGTCGTCGTAGCCGAGCTTGTACTTCAGGCCCACGGCGTAGGCGCAGCCCACACCGGCGAGCAGGCCGATGACCACGGCCGCCCACGGGTCGACGAAACCACAGGCCGGGGTGATGGCGACCAGACCGGCCACCGCACCGGAGGCGACGCCGAGCGTGGTCGCATGACCGTCGCGCAGCTTCTCCACCAGGAGCCAGGCGCCCGCGGCGACGGCGGTGGCGACCTGGGTGTTCATGAACGCCAGACCGGCGGTCTGGTCGGGGGCCAGCTCGGAGCCGGCGTTGAAGCCGAACCAGCCGAACCACAGCAGACCGGTGCCGAGCAGCACCATCGTCAGGTTGTGCGGCCGCATGGGCTCCTTCTGCCAGCCCTTGCGCTTGCCCAGGACGAGCGCGAGCGCGAGCGCCGCGGCACCGGCGTTGATGTGGACGACCGTACCGCCGGCGAAGTCCTCGATGCCGAGCTGCCCCAGCCAGCCGCCGCCCCAGACCCAGTGAGCGACGGGGAAGTAGACCAGGGTGGCCCACAGCAGCGAGAACACCACCCACGCGCCGAACTTGGCGCGGTCGGCGATCGCACCGCTGATCAGCGCCACGGTGATGACGGCGAAGGTCAGCTGGAAGGCGGAGAAGACCATGAGCGGGAAGTTGTCGGCCGCGGCGGCTTCGGCGGTGATGTTGCCACCCTCGACGATGAGGCCTTCGTAGACGGCGTTGAACACCCCGCTCAAGCCGACGTAGTCCAACCCTCCGATGATCTTGTTGACGACGCCGGAGCCATCGCCGACGGCGTCGAACGCGAGGGAGTAACCGTAGAGGACCCAAGCGACCGTGACGACGACGATGCTGACGAACGACATCATCATCATGTTCAGGACGCTCTTGGCCCTGGTCATGCCCCCGTAGAAGAACGCGAGGCCCGGAGTCATCAGCAGCACCAGGGCGGTGCATACCAGCATCCAGGCAGTAGTGCCGCTGTCGATCATCGAAGCGACCCTCCTTACGTGTGACGTGTTGCCACAGCGTGTTCTCCCGGAGTTTCGTGGCGCGACCAGGCTTGTTTCACATTCGTGAATCTCGCCAGATGGGTGTTTCATGTACGTTTCGGACGCCTCACAGGTCCCATTCCTGCACGGCAAATTCCGGCATGCGATACTTAGGGTTGCCTAACCTAATCGATCAAGGAATGCCCATGCGTCTCCGCCTGGCCGTCGCCGCCATGCTCCCCCTGCTCGCCCTCGCCGCGTGCTCCGGTACCTCGACCTCCTCTCAGGAGACAGGCCCCACCCGGACCGTCAAGCACGCCATGGGAGAGACGAAGGTGCCGATGACCCCGCAGCGGGTCGTAGTGCTCGACACGGACAAGCTCGACACGATGGTCACGCTCGGACTGGCGCCCGTGGGTGCGGCGCAGGCCCAGGAGAACCAGAAGTGGCCGGCGTACCTGGGCTCGGCCCTGTCCGCCACCAAGGCGGTGGGCACCCTCCAGGCCCCGAACATCGAGGCCATCATGGCGCTCAAGCCGGACCTCATCCTCGGCTCCAAGTTCCGGCAGGCCTCCTTCTACGACAAGCTCAGCAAGATCGCGCCCACGGTGTTCACCGAGAAGGTCGGCGTCACGTGGAAGGAGAACTTCCTGCTCGACGCCGAGGCGCTGGGCAAGAAGGACCAGGCCACGCAGTTGCTGTCCGCCTATGAGACGCGGGCCAAGGAGGTCGGCGCGAAGTTCTCGAAGGTGGAGGTCGGCATCGTGCGGTTCATGCCGACCGAGATCCGGGTGTACGGCCCCGAATCGTTCAGCGGCATCGTCGTGGGCGACGCCGGCATCCCCAGGCCGGCGGCGCAGCAGCTCGCCGACCAGCAGGACAAGCGCTTCGGCAAGCTGAGCCAGGAGAACATCGCCAAGGGCGACGCCGACGCGATCTTCTACAGCGCGTACGGCGAGGCGGCCGCCAAGTCGCAGGCCACGGTGACCGGCGGGCCGCTGTGGAAGGGTCTGAAGGCCGTCAAGTCGGGCAACGCCCACAACGTGGACGACGAGATCTGGATGCTCGGCATCGGCGTCACGGCCGCCGGCAAGATCCTCGACGACCTGGAGAAGTACCTGACGCCGCTGGCATGAGTCAGGTGAGGCGTACCGGATCGCCCTTGCTGATCCGGCCGGGCCGCAGCACCCGCGCGTACACCCCCGCGCACGGCTGCGGCCCCATGTCGAACACCGGCACCCGGTTGTGCCTGGCCACCGTGCGCAACGCCTCGACGTCACGCGCGAGCGGCCCGTGCGCCAGCGTCGGCACGGCGCAGCGCGGGCTGGCCACGATGACCTCCAGCACCACGTCGTCACCGACGTGCAGCTCCCGGCCCACCCAGTCGTTCTCGGGGAAGCCCGGATGGTCGGTGGCGATGACCAGGTTGGGCCGGTAGCGCAGGGTCTCGACGTGCCCGCGCGGGCTGAGCGCGCCGATCCGCTGGACGGCGGAGGTCGAGATCAGGTGGACCGGCGCGAAATCGAAGAACGTGCCCTCAGGCGAGGCGCCCCCCAGCGTGCCGACCGTGTGGGGCACCTCCGCCTCGATACCCTCGGCCAGCACCCGCTCCGGAACGGAGCGCTCGAACTCGGCGCCCTCCGGCGGCACGTCGATCAGCCGCACCTCGCGCCCGAGCAGCCGGGACAACTCCGCGTCGCCCGGGACCCGCGCCCCTTCGATCGTCAGCAGATCGCGCCAGAGCCGCGGGTTCTTCGCGCTGGCGATCTTCCCGGTGGCGACGTCGAGCACCGCCCGCACCCGATCACCGGTCAGCCCGCGCGCGGTCACCTCGCTCTCGCCGATCTCCTCACCCAGCATCGATTTGACCGGATAACGACGCAGCGTTTCGACATGCACGCAAGGCAGCCTATGACTTCTGCGCCGCCCAGAAGCGCCGCAAATGCGGCACCAGCTCGGCGGCCCGCTCGTCGGGGAAGAACAACCGGCCGCCTTCGACCTCGACGATCTCCCTGACACCGGGGATCGTGTCGCGCAGCCAGCGGGCCCAGCTCACGTCGAAGAACACATCGCCCGTGCCCCACACCACGAGCGTCGGCACGGTGAGCACGGTGAGCTGCGGCTCGATGGCGATCATGTCCTTGGCGTCGATGGAGGCCAGCAGGCGCTCGAAGGCCCGGCCGCCGTCCGGCTTGGCCAGGATCGGCCGCAGGTACGCGTCCACCAGCGCGGCCGGGTCGTCGATTCGCTCGTAACCCTCCCCGAAGGCGGTTTTCGCCACCAGCTCCGGCTGGTCGAGCACGGCGGCGGTGAGCGCGGCCAGCTCGCCCCTGGCCGCCAGCTCGACGGTGGGCTTGAACGCCTCGGGCGGGGCGTTGGTGTGCACGTCGCAGTTGGTGAGGGTGAGCGTACGGAGCCGGTGGCGGTGCCGTACGGCGAAGATCTGGGCGACGGCGCCGCCCGTGTCGTTGGCGACGAGATCCACGTCGGTGAGGCCGAGCTCTTCGCACAGCTCCTCCACGGCCTCGGCGAGCGCGGGCATCGACAGGTCGTCGCGCGGTGCGCTGCCGCCGTGCAGCGGTAGGTCGATGGCGACGCAGCGGCGCTCGTCGCGGAGCTCGGCGATGACGTTGCGCCACAGGTACGAGCTGGTGCCGACGCCGTGCACGAACAGTGCCACCGGCCCCTGCCCGACGTCCACGTAGGTGATGCCGTCCACGGATGGCCTCCATCCCGGATTACAGACCGACTGTCGGTCTATGAAATTACCGACTGACTGACGGTTTGTCTACAGTGATTCCATGAACCTGAAGGCGGAGCGCGGCGCGGCCACCCGCGACAAGGTCCTGGCCATCGCCACGCGGCTGTTCGCCGAGCGGGGCTACGACGACACCTCGATCGAGACGGTCCTGCAGGAGACCGGGCTGAGCAGGGGGGCGCTCTACCACCATTACGCGGGCAAGGACGTCTTGTTCGAGGCGGTGCTCGAGGCCACTGAGTCGGCCGTCCAGGTCAAGATCATGGAGGCGGTCCGCGGCATCACCGACCCTGCCGCGTCACTGAGGGCCGGGGTCCTGGCCTGGCTCAGGCTCGCCGGTGACCCGGTCATCAAGCAGATCGTGCTCATCGACGCGCCTGCGGTGCTGGGCTGGGAGCGGTGGCGGGCCATGGAGGAGCGCTACTCGTTCGGCATGCTGAAGTCGGCCCTGAAGGCCACGAAGGCGGTGCCGGCCGAGTTTCTTGACCTGCACGCGCACATGCTGCTGGCCGCCATCAACGAGAGCGTGCTGCTGGTGGCGCGGCGCGGCGACCACGCCGCCGCCGAGGCGGCCGTCGAAGAATTCCTCCGCCGCCTCCTCCACTCCACCTGACGCCACCCGCCAGGCCGGCCCCGCGAAGCCGCCACCCCGCGCCCGGTCCGACACCCGCGCCCGACCGGCCACGCCGAACAACCCACGTCAGCCTCCCCCCTCCCCCCCGCGACCCCGCGCCGTAGTGGCCGGGCGCGTGGGGGCCGAGCCGACGCGCGGCCCAGCCGGCATGTGACCGGGCGCGTGGGGGGCGAGCCGACGCGCGGCCCAGCCGGCATGTGACCGGGGGGACGGCGGGCGTGGGGATGGGGCGGCGTCGGTGAAGGGCCGGGCAAAAGTGAGCCGCCGGCTCCGAGTACGGAACCGGCGGCTGGGAAAGAAGGAGGTCAGGCGGCGGCCGTGGCCATCTTGCGGAGGCGGGCCAGGGCGTCGCGTTCGATGCGGCGGGCGCGGTCGCGGCCGATGCCGTACCGTTCGCCCACCTCCGTCAACGTGTGCTCACGCCCGTCCACCAGCCCATACCGCCACCGCAACATCTCGCTGGTCGGCCCCTCGAGCCCGGTCAGCCACAACTCCAGCCGCTCCCGCTCCAGGATGTCGATGGCCTGCTGCTCGGGATCGGCCCACGTCTCGTCCGCGATCATGTCACCGAGCTCGGTCTCGTCCTCGTCACCCACCCCGAGCTGGAGCGAGACCGGGTCGGAGGCCCAGCGCCGCAGCTCCCGCACCCGCTCGATCGGCAGGTCGAGGATCTCGGCGAGGTCGTCATCGGTCGGCTCGGCGTCGAACTCGGCCAGCATGTCCCGGCGTACCCGCATCAACCGGGTCATCTGCTCCCCCGCGTGCGTCGGCAGCCGCACAGGCCGCGCCTGCTCGTGGATGGCCCGCCCCACCGACTGCCTGATCCACCACGTCGCGTATGTCGAGAACTTGTACCCCCGCCGGTAGTCGAACTTCTCCACCGCCCGCACCAGGCCCAGGTTCCCCTCCTGGACCAGATCGATGAGCGGCATCCCCCGGCCCGAGTATTTCCTGGCCACCGCCACCACCAGGCGCAGGTTGGCCTGGATGAACTCGTCCTTGGCCCGCTGACCCGAGATGGCCAGGCGCTCAAGCTCCTCGTCGGCCGCGTCCCCGATGCGCGGCTCCGAGCCCCCGCTGTCGAGCAACTGCTCGGCGAAGAGTCCCGCCTCGATCCGCTTGGCGAGCTCCACCTCTTCCTCCGCTGTGAGCAGCGGGACCCGGCCGATTTCCGCCAGGTATGTCCCTAGCAGATCGCGATCCGCGACGTGCTGCTCCTGCGTGCGACTCCCCGTAGGCCTTGCCATCCCCAGGCACCTCGTTCCGCAGCTGCGTTCTATATCCGGCCAACGTCCGACCAGATGCAAAGATTCCCTAAAGCACTACGTCCGAGGGAGGGTTCTGGATGTCCTCCTCAAGGAGGAGACCGTCCTGGAACACCTGGTGAACGAGGGGAACGCCGGGCCGGTAGGCCAGATGGACGTATGACGGGGCGTCGAGCACGACAAGGTTCGCGCGGGCTCCAGGCCGCAGCCACCCTACGTCCGTACGCCGCAACGCGCGTGCCCCGCCGTACGTGGCCGCCCTGATCGCCTCCAGCGGCGTCATCCGCATCTCGCGCACGGCCAGCGCGACGCAGAACGCCATCGACGACGTGTACGACGACCCGGGGTTGCAGTCGGTGGCCAGCGCCACGGTGACCCCGGCGTCGATCAGCCGCCTGGCGTCCGGGTACGGCGACCTCGTCGAGAACTCGGCCCCGGGCAGCAACGTCGCGACCGTCTCCGAGGCGGCCAGCGCGTCCACGTCCGCCGCGGTCAGGTGCGTGCAGTGGTCCGCCGAGGCGGCGCCCAGCTCGCAGGCGATCCGCACCCCCGGCCCCTCGCCAAGCTGGTTGGCGTGCACCCGCACCCCCAGCCCCGCCTTCATCCCGGCGCTGAGGATCTCCCGCGTCTGGTCCCCGTCGAACGCCCCGCGCTCGCAGAACACGTCCACCCACTTGGCGTACGGCGCGCACGCCTCCAGCATCTCCCCGGCCACGAGCCGCACGTAGGAGTCGGCGTCCATGTCCGCGGGCACCACGTGCGCCCCCAGGAACGTCGTCTCGCCGGTCAGCCCGGCGGCGATCTCCAACGAGCGCCGCTCGTCCTCGACGGTCAGCCCGTAGCCGCTCTTGATCTCCACGGTGGTGGTGCCCTGGGCGCGCATCTCGTTCACGAGAGCGCGGGCGCGCGCCGCGAGCTCGGCGTCGCCGGCCTGGCGGGTGGCGGCGACGGTGGTCCTGATGCCGCCCCCGGTATAGGACTCGCCGGACATCCGGGCCTGGAACTCGGCCGTCCGGTCGCCGGCGAAGATCAGATGCGCGTGGCTGTCGACGAAGCCGGGGATGACGGCGCGCCCCCGCACGTCCACCCGCTCGTCGGCGTCGGGGGCCCGCGCGGCGGAGCCCACCCAGGCCACCAGGCCGTCGGCCAGGACCAGAGCCGCGTCGGCGATCTCCTCCCGCTCCGGGTCGCCGGTGTACAGCAGCCCGATGCCGTCGACGAGGGTCGTGGTCATCGCAGCGCTCCAATCGCCTCGGCCAGCAGGGATCCGACGTCGCCCAGCACGTGCCTGCCGTCCTCGACCACGCGACGCCCGTTGGACACCACCGAGTGCACGTCGGCCGCCGTGGCCGCGAACACCACGGCCTCCGGTCCTCTCGCGCCCGCCGTACGGACGGAGTCGAGGCGTACCGACACCAGGTCGGCTCGCGCGCCGGCCACGAGCATGCCCGCGTCGGCGAAGCCGAGCGAGGTGTGGCCGGCGCTCGTGGCGGCGGCGAGCAGGTCGGCGGCGGTCCAATGGCCGCGTTTCCCGCTGGCCAGCCGCTCGTCCAGCTCGACCGCCCTGGCCTCTTCGAACAGGTCGATCACGGCGTGGCTGTCGGAGCCGAGCGTGATCGGCGCGCCCCGGTCGGCGAGGGTCCTCGCGGGGCCGATCCCGTCGGCGAGGTCGCGTTCGGTGGTGGGGCACATGCAGATGTGCGTGCCCGAGTGGGCGAGCAACTCGACGTCCACGTCGGTCAGGTGGGTGGCGTGCACGGCGGTCGAGCGTGGTCCCAGCGCCCCGTGCTCGTGGAGAAGCTGGACGGGCGTGGCGGCGTACATCTCGACGCAGGCCGTGTTCTCCGCCCGCTGTTCGGAGACGTGCACGTGCAGGGGCGCGGCGTGCCGGTGGGAGAACTCGGCGATGACCGGCATCTGCTCCGGCCGCACCGCCCGTACCGAATGGATGGCCGCGCCGATCTCCACGTCCGGCTGACCTTCGTAGCGGGCGGCCAGGTCGTCGGCCCTGACGGCCCAGCGCTCGGCGTCCCCGTCCCCGAACCGGGTCTGCGCACCGGTCAGCGGGGCGCCCATGCCGCCGGACAGGTAGCAGGTGTCGAGCAGCGCGATGCGCAGCCCGGCGTCGCGGGCGGCCTGGACGAGGACGTGGCCCATGGCGTTGGGGTCGTCGTACGGCTTGCCGCCCGGCGCGTGGTGCAGGTAGTGGAACTCGCCCACGCAGGTCACCCCGGCCAGCGCCATCTCGGCGTAGACGGCCGTGGCCAGGCGCAGGTAGGTGTCGGGGTCGAGCCGGGCGGCCACCTCGTACATTCCATCGCGCCAGGTCCAGAAGTCGCCCTTGCCCTCCTGCGCGGCACCTCTGAGCGCGCGGTGGAACGCGTGCGAGTGGGCGTTGGCCAGGCCCGGAACGGTGATCCCTGCCAGCCGTACGGCGTCGGCGGGCGGCGGGCCCTGGCCGATCCGCGCGATCCTGTCGCCCTCGACCACGACGAGCACGTCCTCCACGACGCCGTCGGGCAGCCAGGCCTGCTCGCACCAGTACGTCAGCGACACAGATCCTCCAGCACGTGCGCCAGTGCCACGACTCCCGCCTCGCAGTCTGCCTGCTCGGCGTGCTCATCGGGGGAATGGGACACGCCGGTGGGATTCCTGACGAACAACATCCCGGCCGGCACGCCCGCCGCGGCCATGATTCCGGCGTCGTGCCCGGCGCCGGTCGGCAGGATCGGCGCGGGCGTGTCGCCGCCCGCCACCCGGGCCAGCCGGTCCCTGAGCGCCGCGTCGAAATCGACCACCGGCGTCCACGACTCCTCTTTCACATCCATCCCTTCCGCCAGCTCCGCCACCAATTGCCGCACGTCGCGCTCGTCCGCCCCGCGGGCGTCCAGCCAGGCGGAGACCCGGCCGGGGATGGCGTTGGCGTTGCCGGGCGAGACGTGCACCTTGCCGACCGTGGCCACCACGCCGCGCCGCTCCGCGCCCGCGCGGGCGGCCAGCACCATGCGGGCGAACGGCAGCATGGGGTCGTCGCGGTCGGCGAGCCTGGTGGTGCCCGCGTGGTCGGCCCGGCCGCGGAAGTCGATCCGCCAGCGCCCGTGGGGCCAGATCGCGCTGGCCACGCCTACCGGCCGTTCCTGGTCGACGAGCGCGCGGCCCTGCTCGACATGGAGCTCCACGAATGTGCCGACGGTGGCCAGCGTCTCGTCGTCCCGCCCGATCGCGTACGGCTTCCGCCCGGCCCTGGCCATGACGTCGGCCAGGGTGTCGCCGTCGTCATCGGTCAGCGCGAGCGCCCTGTCCGGCTTGATCGCGCCGGTGAGCAGGCGTGACCCCATGCACGGCACGCCGAACCTGGCGCCTTCCTCGTCGGTGAAGCAGACCACGCCCACGGGCCGCGCCGGCGTCACGCCGCGGTTCTTCAGCCGGTCGAGGGCGGCGAAGGCGGACACGACGCCGAGCGGGCCGTCGTACGCGCCGCCCTGCCGTACGGAGTCGAGGTGGCTGCCGGTCACCACGCCGGGCCGCGCCGCGGGGTCGCCCCACCACGCCCAGAGGTTGCCGTTGCGGTCCTCACGCAGGTCGAGGCCGCGTCGCGCGGCCTCCCCCGCGAACCACTCCCGTAGCTCCATGTCGGCCTCCGACCAGGCGTCCCTGACGTAGCCGCCGGTCGCCGGGTCCCGTCCTATGCGCGCGAGTGGTTCAAGCATGGACCCACTGTAGTGAATGGATCCATTCAACGTTCTTTTGCCGAGCCAATGGCTCGGAGAGCTGAATGGATGTCCTCACTTCGTTGCGGATCCATTCAGCTGACGGGCCCGGCCGCCGGTCGCAGGGTCAGCTCGGTGAGATGGGCATCGGGACCTGCGGTGACGGTCGCCAGCACGGCCCGCGCCACGCTCTCCGCCCGCAGGTATTTGCCGGGCTCGAACGGACCGCCCTCGTACCTGCGCACCTCGTGCTGCATGTCGGTGGCGACCCGGCCCGGGTAGACGGTGGTCACCCTGAGCTCGGGCTCCTCCAGCCGCAGGGCGTCGGCGAACGCCTTCAGCGCGAACTTGCTGGCCGCGTAGGCGGCCCAGTTGGGGTTCGCCCGCTGACCGGAGCCCGAGTTGACGCACACGACGTGGCCGCGGGCCGCCCTGAGCGCGGGCAGCAGCAGCCTGGTCAGCTCGGCCACCGCGACGACGTTCACTTCCATGGTGCGGCGCCAGACCTCGGCGGCCAGGTCGGCGATCCTGCCGAGCTCGGCGATGCCCGCGGAGTGCACCAGCACGTCGAGCCGCTCGATGCCCGCGACGTCGGCCTCAGCGATCTCGGTCAGCTCCACCGGCCAGGGCCGCGCGTCGGGCAGCTCCGCCGCCACCTCGGCGAGCGCCCTCTCGTCCCGCCCGCCCAGGATGACGTGATGCGTGGGTCCCAGCGCCCGGGCGACGGCCGCGCCGATGCCCCGGGAAGCGCCGGTGACCAGCGCCGTAGGTCGTTCAGTCATGAGGGTCAGCTTATTGATGTTGACGACCACTCAAATTTGAGTACAAACTTGAGCGCGTGTCATCGATGCGCGTCCTGATCCTCGGCGTCCTCCTCAACGGCCCCATGAACGGCTACGGGGTCCGCAGACGGCTGGAGGGGATGAGCGCCGACGTCTGGGCCAGCGTCGCCTACGGCTCGATCTACCACGGACTCGGCAAAATGGCCGACGAGGGCCTGCTGGAGATCGTCGAGGCAGGCAAGGGCGGCAAGGGCGTCTACGCGATCACGGAGGCGGGCCGCGAGGAGTTCCAGCGGCTGCTGCTGAAGGCCTGGCACGAGGTCAGACCCATCATCGACCCGTTCCAGGTCGCGCTGACGTTCATGGACAAGCTGGAAAAGCAAGAGCTTTTGAGTGCTCTGCATGGCAGGATGGCGCAGCTCAAGATGGGCGTCGAAACGATGGGCCACATCATGGACGTCAAACATCACCACGGCGCCCCTGGTCACATCCGCGAGAACCTGCTGCTGACGCGGGCCATGCTCCAAGCCCAGCTCGACTGGGTCGAGAAGGCGATTCCGCGCGTCGAGGCAGACGAATTGCCGTGAATTTCATCCAAGGAGTCTCATGATCGTTGAGGCGCACGACTTAAAGAAGACCTTCACCACCCGAAGCCGCAAGGGCCCGCAGACCGTCGAGGCCGTGCGCGGCGTCGACCTGGAGATCGCGAAAGGCGAGATCTTCGGTGTGCTCGGGCCCAACGGCGCCGGCAAGACGACCACGATCAGGATGCTGGCCACGCTGATCACCCCCGACGCGGGCACCGCCATGATCGCCGGGCACGACCTGCTCAAGGAGCCCGCCGCCGTCCGGAGCCGGCTCGGGTACGTCAGCCAGGCCGGCGGGGTCGAGGACACCACGACCGCCCGGGCTCAGGTCATGATGGCCGCCAAGATCCACGCCGTGGCCGATCCGAAGCAGGCGACGGCCGAGGTGCTGGAGCGCTTCGACCTCACCGAGATCGCCGACCGCCCCGGCCGTACGCTGTCCGGCGGCCAGAAGCGGCGGGTCGCCATCGCGATCGGCCTGGTGCACAACCCGCCGCTGCTCTTCCTCGACGAGCCCACCACCGGCCTGGACCCGCAGAACCGGGCCAACCTGTGGGACCGCATCGAGCAGCTCCGCGAGTCGGGCACCAGCGTGCTGCTCAGCACCCACTACCTGGACGAGGCCGACGCGTTGTGCGACCGGCTGGTGATCGTCGACCACGGCCGGGTCGTGGCCGAGGGCACCCCCGCCGCGCTCAAGCGCGAGGTCTCCGGCGACGTGATCACGCTCAGGGTCGACGACCCCGAGCGGGCCGCCGAGACGCTCGGGCCGCTCGCCCGCGAGACCCGCCTCGACGACGACCTGCTGCGCGTGTACGTGGACGACGGTGAGCACACGCTGCCCGCGCTGCTGCGGGCGCTGGAAGAGCAGGGCGTCAAGCTGAGCTCGATCGCGCTCGACCGCTCCACGCTGGACGACGTGTTCCTCGCCAAGACCGGCCGTTCGCTGCGTGACACCGGAGCCGCCGCATGATCCGCCACACCGCCCTCTTCACCGGCTATGAGCTGAAGAAGTCGTTCAGCAATCCGATCTGGCCGCTGTTCGGCATCCTGCAGCCGGTGCTCTACCTGGTGATGTTCGCACCGCTGCTGAAGACCATGACGCCCGGCGGCACGACGGTGGACGCCCTGCGCATGTTCACCCCGGCGGCGATGATGATGATCGCGGTCTTCGGGTCGATGTTCTCCGGGTTCGGGCTGATCGCCGAGCTGCGCGGCGGCTCGATCGAACGGTACGCCGTCAGCCCCGCGTGGCGCCCGGCCATCGTGCTCGGGCGGGTGGCCAAGGACATGGTCCAGCTGGTCCTCCAGGCGATCCTGGTGCTGATCGTGGCGATCGCGATGGGCGTGCGCATCGGGGCCGTCGAGCTGGTGCTCGTGCTGTTGCTCATGGCCGCGACGGGCCTGTTCGCCTCCAGCCTGTCGCAAGGGCTGGCGCTGACCATCCGGGACGAGAACGGCATGTCGCAGACGCTCAACCTGTTCATGCTGCCGATCATGCTGCTGGCCGGGTTGTTCGTGCCGATCTCATTCGCTCCCGAATGGATGAAGGCGATCGCGCCGGTCAATCCGCTCTACCACGCGGTGGAAGCGGGGCGGGCGCTGTTCGCCGGGCAGCTGTCCGACTCCTCGATCCCGATCGCGTTCGCGGTGTTCATCGTGCTGGCGGTGGTGACCACCATCTGGTCGATGCGGTCGCTAGGCAAGATCGCCGGGTAGGAACGCGCCGGTCTCGTCGGTCATCCGCTCGTACTCTTCGAGCCTGGCCTGCGTACGCAGCGGCGCCGCGTCCGCCATGGCCTCCACCAGGGCCATGGCGAGGGCCAGCGGCGCCGCATGCGAGTCGAACACCAGCCGGTCGCTGACGGGCGCGTCCAGCACGATCTCGGCGGGGAAATCCGGTTTGTCGGTGATCGCCGCCACCCTGAGCCCGAGCTTCTCCGCGTACTCCAGCGCGTGCACCGCCTCCCGGGGATAACGCGGCAACACCACCGCCACCAGCCACTCCGCCCCGGCCCGCCGGGCCGCGTGCAACCCGTCGACCAGCTCCGACCCACCGTGGGTGAGCAGCCGTACGTCGGGGTGGATGCGGCGGGCGTAGTAGGCGAACGTGGTGGCCAGCCCGCAGGAGACCCGCAGGCCCAGCACGGGCAGGGGCTCGGTGGCGGCGAGTTGCTCACCCAGCTCCTTGAGCGGGAACGCCGCCAAGCGCTCCCGCACCAGGGCCAGGTTGCGGATCTCACAGTCGATGGCGCCGCGCAGCAGGCTCTCCTGCGGCTCGGCCGCCCCGTGGGCGCCGCCGCCCAGCACGAGGGGCCGCAGCGCCTGGCGTAGCTCGGGGTATCCGGCGAAACCGAGCACCATGGCGAACCGGGTCACCGACGGCTGGCTGACCCCGGCCCGCTCGGCCAGCTCGACGCTGGACAGGAAGATCGCCTCGTCCAGGTGCTCGCTGAGGTAGTGCGCGATTCTGCGCTGCACGGGCGACAACCTCCGGCCATCCAGCAGCGCACCCAGTCCACCGTGATATCCGTCCGCCACGCCACCTCCAACACATCGTGCCCGGCATTCTCATCCCACCCATCCTGTACGCCGGACGAGCCTTCCCGCGAGGAGACCACACCCGGCCGCCCCTCCCTCACCCGCCGCACTCCGGACCAGGGCCCGCCTCCAGGGCCAACCGGATCGCAGAAGTGGCGGGCCGGCCGGCGCCACACGCACAGCGCCC
This sequence comes from Nonomuraea polychroma, assembly GCF_004011505.1. Classification (NCBI taxonomy): domain Bacteria; kingdom Bacillati; phylum Actinomycetota; class Actinomycetes; order Streptosporangiales; family Streptosporangiaceae; genus Nonomuraea; species Nonomuraea polychroma. The sequence continues at coordinate 11,456,695 of NZ_SAUN01000001.1, read as the reverse complement.
GACCGCCCGCATAGGCGCCCGCCCTCCGGCGCCGGGTCGGTGAGACGGTGTGCGGCGCGGCTCGGCGCAACCGGGACGGCGGGCGGCCGTCAGGGCTGTCCGGGCGGCAACCGACCTGGCGAGGGGGCCGGGCGGGGGCGTGGTGGACGGTCAGAGCCCCGGGGCGTCAGGACTCCCGCATCGGGATGCGGACGCCGCGCGCATCGGCCACCTCGGCGGCCTTGTCGTAGCCGGCGTCCACGTGCCGCATGACCCCGGTCCCCGGATCATTGGTGAGCACCCGGTTCAGCTTCTCCCCGGCCAGGGCCGTGCCGTCGGCGACCGTCACCTGGCCGGCGTGGATGGAGCGCCCGATCCCGACCCCACCCCCATGGTGGATCGACACCCAGGCGGCCCCCGAGGCCGTGTTGAGCAGGGCGTTCAGGAGCGGCCAGTCCGCGATCGCGTCCGACCCGTCCGCCATGGCCTCCGTCTCACGGTAGGGCGACGCGACGGACCCGCTGTCCAGATGGTCCCGCCCGATCACGATGGGCGCCTGGAGCTCACCCGAGGCCACCATGTCGTTGAAGCGCTCCCCGGCCACATTGCGCTCGCCGTACCCCAGCCAGCAGATCCGCGCCGGCAACCCCTGGAAGTGCACCTTCTCCCCGGCTTCCCTGATCCACCGGGCGAGCTGCTCGTTCTCGGGGAAGAGCTCCAGGATGGCCCGGTCGGTCGCGGCGATGTCGGCCGGGTCGCCGCTCAGCGCCGCCCACCGGAACGGCCCCTTGCCCTCGCAGAACAGCGGCCGAATGTAGGCGGGCACGAACCCGGGGAAGTCGAAGGCCCGCGCGTAGCCGGCCAGGCGCGCCTCGCCCCTGATCGAGTTGCCGTAGTCGAAGACCTCGGCCCCCGCGTCCTTGAACCCGACCATGGCCTCCACGTGCAGCGCCATCGAGGCGCGGGCCCGCTCGGTGAAGCCGGCCGGATCCTTCTCCCGCGCGGCGGCCATGTCCTCGAAGGCGATGCCGAGCGGGAGGTACATCAGGGGATCGTGGGCAGAGGTCTGGTCGGTCACGATGTCGATCTCGGCCCCGCCGGCCAGCAACGCCGGCACGATCTCCGCGGCGTTCCCCACGACCCCGATCGACAGCGGCCGCCGCGCGTCACGCGCCTCGTACGCCAGCCGCAGCGCCTCCTCAGGCGAGGCGGCCTCCACGTCGAGGTAACGGTGCTCGATGCGGCGGGTGACCGAGCGCGGGTCGCAGTCGACGCAGATGGCCACCCCGCCGTTCATGGTGACGGCCAGCGGCTGGGCGCCGCCCATCCCGCCCAGGCCCGCCGTCAGCGTGATGGTCCCGGCCAGCGTCCCGCCGAACCGCTTGGCGGCGACGGCCGCGAACGTCTCGTACGTGCCCTGCAGGATGCCCTGCGTGCCGATGTAGATCCACGACCCGGCGGTCATCTGCCCGTACATGGTCAGCCCGGCCGCCTCCAGCCGCCGGAACTCCTCCCAGTTGGCCCAGTCGGGCACCAGGTTGGAGTTGGCGATCAGCACGCGCGGCGCCCATTCGTGCGTGCGGAACACGCCGACGGGCCGCCCCGACTGCACGAGGAGCGTCTCGTCGCCCTCCAGCGTCGTGAGCGTCCTGACCAGCGCGTCGTACGACGCCCAGTCCCGCGCGGCCTTCCCGGAGCCGCCGTAGACGACCAGCTGCTCAGGGTGCTCGGCGACCTCCGGGTCCAGGTTGTTCTGGAGCATCCGGAGCGCCGCCTCCTGCGGCCACCCCTTGGCGGTGATCGTGGTGCCTCGCGGCGCGCGCACGGTGCGGCTCATGGTGACCCTCCTGAATGAAGGCATTCATCTATGTCACCCGCAGACTACAACGACTAGCCGACGAGGAACTGGGTGGCGGCCAGCTCGCGGTAGAGCTCGTCCGCGCCCACCAGCTCGGCGTGCGTGCCGACGGCCCGTACGCCGCCGGACTCCATGACCACGATCCGGTCGGCGTTCGTCACCGTGGACAGCCGGTGCGCGATGACCAGCACGGTCGTCTCCTTGGCCACCTCGGCGATGACCTCGCGCAGCCGCATTTCGTTGACCGCGTCGAGCTGCGAGGTGGCCTCGTCGAGCAGCAGCAGCCTGGGCTTGCGCAGCAGCGCCCGGGCGATGGCGACCCGCTGCCGCTCACCGCCGGACAGCAGCACGCCGCGGTGCCCGACCGCCGTCTCCAGCCCTTCGGGCAGCCTGGCCACGAGGTCGTCGAGCCGGGTGCGGGCGATGGCGCGGTGCAGCTCGTCCTCGGTGGCGTCCTGGGCGGCGAAAAGCAGGTTCTCCCGCAGGGTGCCGGCCAGCACGGGGGCGTCCTGCTCGACGTACCCGAGCGCGGCGCGCAGCTCGCCCAGCGGCCAGTCCCGGATGTCCCTCCCGCCGATCACGATGGCACCGTCCTGGTGGTCGTAGAAGCGCTCCAGCAGGCCGAACACCGTGGACTTGCCGGCTCCCGACGGCCCCACCAGCGCGGTGAGCCCGCCGGGCGGCACCTCGAAGCTGACCCCGTCGTGCACGAGCGGCCGGTCCTCGCCGTACCGGAACACCACGTCCCGGAACGTCACCCCGATCGGCTCGGCGCCGCCCGGCACCACGACCGGCTCGGCGGGCTCGGCCGGGAGTTCCTCGATCTCCTTGATGCGCTTCAACGCGGCGAGCCCCTGCTGGAGCTGGACCCCGCCCTGCACGAGCTGCCCGATCGGCGGCACCAGGTAGAACAGGTACAGCAGGAACGCGATCAGCGACGACACCTCCAGCGCGCCGGAGGCGACCCTGGCCCCGCCGACGGCCAGCACGGCCAGGAACGCGATCTGCACCGCCATCCACGTCGCCACCCCGGCCAGCGACGTCCACCCGGCGACCTGCAGGCCCCGGTCGCGGGCCCGCACCGCCGCGTCGCCGACCACGGCGATCTCCCGCTCCTCCGCGCCGCTCGCCTTGACGGTCCGGTACGCCTGCAGCGCCCGGTCCAGCACGGCCCCCATCTCGCCCACGGCCTCCTGGGCCTGCGACTGCGCCCGCTGGATCTTCGGCATGATGAGCGCGACCAGCCCGCCGATCACCACGATCACGAGCAGTGTGATCAGCAGCAGCACACCGTCCATCGCCACCATCAAGATGATGGCCCCGACCAGCATGAACGCCGCGCTGACCGACTCGACGATGCCGTTGGTCAGCACCGCGCGCAGCAGCGTCGTGTCGCCGGTCACCCGCGACAGCAGGTCGCCGGGCTTGAGCCGGTCCACGTCGGCGACCTTGAGCCGGAGCATCCGGTCGACGAGCCTGCGGCGGGCGCCGAGCACGATGCCCTCGCCGGTCCGCTCCATCAGATAGCTGCCGGCGGCCGACACGACGGCGCCGACCAGCACCGCCGCGGTTAACCCGAGCAGCGGCCCGGCCATGGACCCGCCTTCGCCGAAGGCGTCCACGACGTACTTGGCCAGCAACGGCATCGCCAGCCCCGCCGCCGAGCCGATCAACCCCAGCAGTCCGCCCAGGAACAGGACCTTCCGGTGCGGGCGCACGTAGGCAAGCAGCTCCTTGATCACCGCATCTCCTCTCACGACATTGCTCGATGAGCTCCAACGAACGGGACCGCGCAATCCACACCGGTCAACCTAAATTGACGACCTAAGTATGTCAACCTTGGTTGACCCTCCTCCTTGAGGAGGAGACCGACATCCGGACGCGGCCCACGGACGAATAGAGCCTCGAGGAACCCGGCCGGAACCTCGCACCAACCGATCAGCCCTCTGAAAGGACGAAAATGGAGCTCCGGATCAACCGGCGCGCTCTAGTCGGACTTGGCCTCGCCGCAGCGGTTGCCGCGTCGTCGTTGGCCGTGCTCCGTACCGACTCCGGCATCGCTTCCTCGCACCGCGAGGCTCCCATGACCGCCGGCCTGCCGCAGATCGACAACACGGACGTGTACGCGTTCGTCAGCCCGGACAAGCCCGACACGGTGACCCTGCTGGCCAACTGGAACGGGTTCCAGGAGCCCAACGGCGGCCCCAACTTCTACCCGTGGGACACCCGCGCGCGGTACAACGTCAAGATCGACAATGACGGTGACGCCAAGACCGACATCACATACCAGTGGACGTTCCGCGACGAGGACAAGCGCGGCAACGACACGTTCCTGTACAACAACGGCCCCGTCACCTCGCTGAACGACCCCAACCTGCTCTACCGCCAGCGCTACACGCTCAAGCGCATCACGCCGAACGGCACCCGGACGCTGGTCTCCGACGGCATCGCGGCGCCGAGCAACGTCGGCCCGGCATCCATGCCGGACTACGGAACCCTGCGCGCCCAGTCCATCAAGAGCCTGCCGAACGGCGGCAAGACGTTCGCCGGCCAGTCGGACGAGGCGTTCTTCCTGGATCTGCGCGTGTTCGACCTGCTCTACGGCGGCAACCTGTCCGAGGTCGGCCAGGACACCACCAGGGGCTACAACGTCAACACGATCGGCCTCCAGGTGCCCGCCGCGGACCTGGCGCTCAAGGGCGACGCCAAGCGCAACCCGGTGATCGGCATCTGCTCGACGACCGACAAGTTCAACGGCAGCAGGTACGTCCAGGTCTCGCGCCTGTGCAACCCGCTGGTGAACGAGGTCGTCGCGCCCGCCGGACTCAAGGACGCCTACAACGCCCTCGACCCGTCGAAGGACGCCGACGTCGCGCCCCTGGTCAAGCGGGTCACCGACCCGGAGGTGGCCAGGCTGCTCGAGGCCATCTACGGCATCAAGGCGCCCGCGACCCCGCGTGCCGACCTGGTCGAGATCTTCCTGACCGGCATCGCCAAGCAGAACGGCCCCATCAAGGCCGACCTGAACTCGCAGGTGCTCAACAAGGACGCGGGCAAGCTGCGCCCCTCCGAGATGTTGCGGCTCAACATGTCGATCCCGCCCTCGAAGGACCCGAACAGGCTCGGCGTCCTGGCCGGTGACCTACAGGGATTCCCGAACGGCCGCCGTCTCGGCGACGACGTCGTGGACATCGAGCTGCAGGCCGTGGCCGGCGCCGCGCTGACCGGCAAGCTCGTGCCCGGCCTGACGGACAAGGTGGACACGAACGACAAGCCGTTCGGGCAGTCGTTCCCGTACATCCCGCTGCCCAGCAACGTCGCTGTGAACCAGCGCTAGTCCCCGACCGGCCGGCTTCCCTCTCTCCAAACCGGCCGGTCCACCCCGGCGGCAGACCCCCGTCTCCCATCGTCTGCCGCCACAGAGAGGACCGGCCGGCCGTGTTCCCCGTCACGGCCGGCCGGCCCGACATCCAGCTCTGGAGCCTTCGACATGCGCACCCTCGCGATATTCGCCGGATTCGCCCTCATAGGCGCAATGATCTTCACGATCGCTTCCTTCTCCGCGGCCCCCGAGCCCGAGCCCGTGGCGGCGGTGAAGCCCTCTACCGAGACCCTCCAGGAACGCCTCAAGCGCCTGCCCGGCGACTACCGCGGCTGGGCCGAGCTCGGCTCCCACTACGTGGACCAGGCCAGGATCACCGGTGACCCGTCGTACTACACCAAGGCCGAGGGCGCGCTCGACACGGCCGCCGAGCTTAAGCCCGGCGACGACGCGGTGCTGGCGGGCCAGGCCGCGCTGGCGGCCGGCCGCCACGAGTTCTCCGACGCGGTACGGCTGGCCGAGCGCGCCCTCGACGCCAACCCGTACTCCGCCGCGGCGTATGGCGTGCTGGCCGACGCCAAGACCCAGCTCGGGGACCTGCGCGGCGCCGAGCGGGCCGTGGCCAAGATGCTGGACCTGCGCCCGGGTGTGGCGGCGTTCGCCCGCGCCTCCTACGCCGCCGAACTGCGCGGCGACGTGGACGCGGCCCGTACGTACCTGCGGTACGCGCACCAGGACGCCTGGCTCCCGGCCGACCTCGCCTATGCCCGCCACTACCTGGGCGAGCTGGCGCTCCACGAAGGCGACCTGGTCACCGCGAACGACTGGTACACCAAGGCTCTGCAGGCCTACCCCGCCTACACGCCGGCCCTCGCCGGCCAGGCCAAGGCGGCGGCGCTCGGCGGCCGGCTGAGCGAGGCGCTCGACATCTACGAGCGGGTCGTCGAACGGCTCCCGCTCCCGCAATACCTCATCGAGCAGGGCGAGACCCAGCTCAAGAGCGGGCAGCAGCCCGACTGGACGCTGCTCAAGGCGCAGTGGGGACTGCTCGAGTCAGCGGGCGTACGGGACCACCTGACGCGGGCGGAGTTCGAGGCCGACCACGGGGACCCGGTACTGGCCGTGAAGCACGCCCGGGCCGAGTACGACCTCAACCCCAACCCCGTCTCCGCCGACGTCCTCGCCTGGTCTCTGTACAAGGCGGGCAAGCCGGAGGAGGCGCTGCCGTACGCGAAGGAGGCCACCTCGACCGGCTGGCGTAACCCGCTGCTCCGCTACCACCGCGCCACGATCGAGCAGGCTCTCGGCCGGCCGGCGCGGGTGGATCCCGGCTTCGATCCGTCGCTCTCCGCCCTCGCGAGGTTCTCATGAGAACGGTCCGGCTCGGCCTGCTGTCCGCCGTGGTGGCCCTGCTGCTGTCCCTGTGTGCGGGCGTCCTGCTGCCCGGCGCGGCCGGGGCGGCGGCGTCGCACCCGCTGGGGAAGTTCACCGCCAACCACTACAACGGCCTGCGGATCACTCCGTCCGAGGTGCGCAACCTCGCCGTCGTGGACCTGGCCGAGCTGCCCACCCTCCAGGCCAGGCCACAGGTCACCGCCGGATACGCGGCCCGCCGCTGCGCCGCGCTCGCCGCCGCCCAACGCCTCGTGGTCGCGGGGAAGACGGTGCCGTGGCGGGTGGCGGGCTCCGAGTTCGCCTACGCCCCCGGCGAGGGCGGTCTCCAGACCAGCCGCCTGACCTGCCGGCTCGTCGCCGATGTCCGCGCCTCGGGGGCCGTGGAGTTCACCGACGGGTTCGAGCAGGACAGGATCGGCTGGCGGGAGATCACCGCCCTCGGCGACGGGGTGCGGGTGTCCCGTTCGTCGGTGCCTGCCGCGAGCGTGAGCCGGGAGTTGCGGGCGTACCCGGATGATCTGCTCTCCGAACCGCTCGACCAGCGCACCGCCACGCTGACCGTGTCCGGCCTGGGCGCCGGCCTGTCGTCTCCGGGCGGCCCTTCCGGCGGCGGTGGCGCCGCCGTGCCGGGCGGGATCGGGATCGGCGGGCCGATCGGGGACGCGCTGAGCGCGCTCGACCGGACGTTCACCGAGCTGGTCGGCTCGGACTCGCTGACGGTGCCGCTCGGGCTGCTGGCCGTCGGGCTGGCCGTGGTGCTGGGGGCCGGGCACGCGCTGATCCCCGGGCACGGCAAGACCATCATGGCCGCGTACCTGGCCGGGCGGCGCGGCCGGCCGCGCGACGCTCTGGTGGTGGGGGCCACAGTGACGGCCACGCACACGGTCGGGGTCCTGGTGGTGGGGTTGCTGCTTACCGTGTTCACGGCGCTGGCGGGTGAGTCGGTGCTGGCCTGGCTGGGCGTGGCCAGTGGCGCCTTGATCGCCGTCATCGGCCTCCGCCTCCTCATGAACGCCCGCCGGGGCACCCTCCACGGACACGGACACGCTCATGGACACGGGCACGGACACGGGGACGGGCACGGGGACGGGCACGGGGACGGGCACGGGGACGGACAGGGGCATGGGCACGGACATGGGCATGGGCATGGCGCCGGCCAGGGCACGGGCCGGCGTGCCGGACTTGTCGGACTAGGCGTGGCGGGCGGGCTCGTCCCCAGCCCTTCGGCCCTGATCGTGCTGCTCGGCGCGATCGCTCTCGGCCGCACCTGGTTCGGGGTGGCGCTGGTGACCGCCTACGGCGTCGGCATGGCGGCGACCCTGACCATCACGGGCCTGCTGCTGGTCAAGCTGGTGGACCGCCTGGAACAACGGGCCTCGGCCGGCCGCCGCCTGGCTGCCCGGGTGTCCGGCCTGGCCCCGCTCGGCACGGCCACTATGGTCGTGCTCCTCGGCACGGGCCTCGCCCTCCGCTCGGCAATCGCCCTCTAGCGCGCCCACCCACCCCGGCCTATAGTCATGCCCATGACTACTCATGGGGATGACTAACCCATGGCGCTCCGACACGCTGTCCTCGCGGCCCTGCTCGACGGCGAATACAGCGGCTACCAGCTCACCAAGATCTTCGACGTCGGCGTCTCCAACTTCTGGTACGCCGCCCCGCAGCAGCTCTACGTCGAGCTGACCAGGCTCGAGGCCGACGGCCTGGTGTCCGGCCGGGAGGTCGTCCAGCAGGGCCGCCCCAACAAGCGGGTGTTCAAGGTCACCGACGCCGGTGTCGAGGAGCTGGCCTCCTTCGCCGCAGCCCCGGCCAAGCCCCTGTTGATCCGCGAGGACCTGGCCGTCAAGGTCCACGCCGTGGACGTGCTCGACCCGGCCCCGGTGATCGCGCAACTCCAGGAGCGGGCCGAGCAGGCCGCGGTCAAACTGGCGTTCTTCGAGCAGACCCTGGTGCGCCTGCGCGGTAACCGGGACGAGGAGACGTTCCTGCGGGAGGGGGACCGCATCGGCCCCTACCTGTCCTGTCTTGCCGGATGCCGGCTGGAGCGGGAGATGCGCGATTGGTGCCTGCAGACCGCGCGGACGCTGAGCGAGCGCGCCGCCCACGCCGGAAGGACGACGTCATGACGTACAGCCGATACGTCGCGCTCGGCGACAGCCAGACCGAGGGCCTGGGCGACGGCGACGACGCCCGCGGCCACCGCGGCTGGGCCGACCGCCTCGCCGAGCACCTGACCCGCGCCAATCCCGAGCTGCTCTACGCCAACCTCGCCGTCCGCGGCCGCCTGGCCGCCCAGATCCGCGACGAGCAGTTGCCGGTCGCCCTGGAACTGCGTCCCGACCTGGCCACGGTCATGGCGGGCATGAACGACATCATCCGCCCCGGCTTCGACGCCGCCGCGGTGGCCGCGGTGCTGGAGGAGATGTACCAGGCGCTGACCGGCGCGGGGACACATGTGGTCACCGTGACCTTTCCCGATATCGGAGCGATCGCGCCCCTGGCCCGGCCGCTCCTGCCCAGGGTGCTCGACCTCAACGCCCGCGTGCGGGACGCCGCCGCACGCCATGGGGTCACGCTGGTGGACACCTTCCAGCTCGCCTACATCACGGACGCCAGGATGTGGAGCGTGGACCGCCTGCACGCCAGCCCGGAGGGACACGCCCGTTTCGCGGCAGGAGTCGCGCACGCGCTGGAATTGCCGGGCAGCGACGACACCTGGACGGCTCCGCTCCCGCCCCTGACCGCACCGTCGGCCTGGCGGGCGACGGCGATCGAGGCTCGCTGGCTGGCCACGTTCATGGGCCCGTGGCTGGGCCGCCGCCTCCGCGGCCGCTCCTCAGGCGACGGCCGGACCGCCAAGCGGCCGCTGCTCACGCCGGTGATCGATCAGTCGATCTCGGGCACATCGTCAGCGTCGTAATCGACGTCGCCGTCGTCCGCTCGGCGCAGCTTGATGTCCGCCACCCACTCCTGGGCGAATCGGCGGATCTCCTTGATCCGCTCCTCGCCCACTCCATAGGCCTCGAACGCCTCGTCGTCCATGAGGTCGACGTATTCCAGCCGCATGTGCAGCTCATGCACGGAGAAGTATTCGTGGTGCATGGCGGCGAGGCGCTCCAGCGCGCGGAAGGAGTAAAGGTGCGCTACTGAGGCGATGTCGATGATGTCGCGGGCAAGGCTGCGCTCGTGGACGGCGCGCATTTTCAGCCCCACCGCGTCGTCCAGGCCCAGCACCTTCAGCGTGCCGCACGTGCTCGGTCGCGCCTGGAGCGCCTCGCGCAGGAGGTCGAACTCGCAGGTCTCCCCGGTCGTCACGTCCGCCACCATCAAGCGGCCCATCCGTGGCGTGACCTCGATGATCGACGCCTCTAACCCGGCCTCCTGGAACGCTCCAACGACGCCCAAGGCGACGTCCGGCAGCGGTATCTCCACGTCGGTCGCGAAATCGAGGTCCTTGCTCGGCCGGTCGGTGAAGCCGTGAGCCTTGATCGCATAGCCACCTGCGAGCACCAGACGGTAGCGCTCGCACACGGGCAACACAGCATGCAACAACCGCTCCTGGAAGGGCGGAAAATGCATCAGGCGGCCGTCTCCCGTCGCAGAGGAAGCTTCTTCTCCCACGCCTTCCGGTAGCCCGGCCCGAGCCCTTTCCTCAGCATCGGCCAGTCGGCGACGAGGTGCTCGGCGTTCAGGTAGATCTCGTAATCGATCCGCCGGCCAGTGGTGATCACTGTGCGATACATCTCCATCCGGATCCCCGGCTTGGACAAGTCGAACTCGGTCAGCCCCGACCATGCCAAGTGCGGCGGCAGAGGCACGACGCCCTCGGCCGGGCCATGGAGATCGTCCAGAGAGTCGGGAACCCTGTCCTCGAGTCCCTCATAGATCGACGGAAGTGCCATACCTCAAGTATGCCGACGACCACGCCGCGTGGAAGGCAGATCATGACGCCCGGAGAGAAACTCCTGGAAGGCGATCTTGGCCCTGATCACCGGCCGCCGCCACCTCTCCTCGCGATGGATAGCCCTGGCCATCTTGCGCGGCGACTTCTTGGCGAAGAACCAGTGCGCCCACGGCGACCCGGGCCGCGCCAGCCGTATCGCCCCCACCAGAAGCATCGGCGGCACGAAAAGCCCCGCCATCCCGGTCCAGATCTTCCCCTTGAGCAGCGTGACCACGGCCAGCGCCGAGTTGGCGACGATCAGCGCGGTGGGATTGACCCATGTGCCGTAGTCCCATATCAACGGACGCAGACCGATGAGCAGCAGGCCGGTGACGGCGATGGCGATGAAGACCGCGTCGACCGACGTCCGCCCTTCCTCCTCCCAGTACACGTCGTGCAGGTGCAGGATCAACGCGAACTCGTCCAGCACCAGCGCGGAGCCGACGCCGAACACGCAGGCCGCGAGCACGTATCCCGCCTGCGACGTGGGCGAGACGATGAACCCCATCACCCCGCCGATCAACATCAGGATGACGCCGAACACGACGTGGTGGATGTGCATCTCCCCCACGTTCACGTTGCGGAACCAGCCCACCTTCGCCCTGATCAGGCGCACGTTGATGCGGGTGGCGATGAACGCCACGATGAGCGTGACGAAGTAACAGAACAGCGGCAGCCGTCCCGTAGCGACGATGTTGTACTGAAACCAATCCCCCATGACTTAGAAACGATGGTACGAGTCGCCTGCCGGGATCGCGTCAGGAGAGGAACCCTCGCAACAGCGCGGCCGTGCCCTCCAGGTGTTCCGTCATCGCCCGGCGCGCCGCCTCGGGGTCGCCGGCGAGGATGGCGTCCACGATGGCCTGGTGCTGCACGGCGGCGTGGTCCAGGTTGACCTGGAGCATCGGGATCGCGTTCAGCAGGTCGCTCACCCGCGACCGCGCGTCGGCGCAGGTGGTGGCCAGCAGGGTCGAGCCGGTCAGCTCGGCGATGGACAGGTGGAAGGCGGTGTCGAGGCGGCGGTAGTCCTCCAGGGACGCCTCGTTCAACTCCGACAGCCTGCGCAACAGCAGGGCCCGCCTCTCCTCGGTCAGCTCGGAGGTGGCCAGGACCTGGGCCGCGCCGCACTCGACGGCCAGCCGGAACGTCAGGGCGTCAGAGAGGTCGTCCATGCCCATTTCCGCCACGACCTGCCGCAGGTCGCCGGCGTCCGGCTTGGGCGGTTCGTACGTCACGAACGCGCCCCCGTAGCGCCCCCGCCGTACGTCGAGATAGCCCGCGTCCGACAGGGCGCGGATCGCCTCGCGGAGGGTCACTCTGCTGATGCCGAGCTGGACGGCCAGCTCGCGCTCGGCGGGCAGCTTGTCGCCCGGTGCGACCACACCCAGCTTGATGGCCTGGAGCAGCCGTTCCACGGTCTCCTCGAAGGCGTTGCCCGCCCTGACCGGGCGCAACACCGTCATCAAACGCGCCGAATCGTCCAACGTGTCCTCAGGTCTTGACAAGCGATCCCGGCATGCACATCAATGGTCTGAGACTAGCCCAATCAACGGGAAAGCGCGCCATGCCAGATGGGAGCGACGTCACGTGAGCGAAGGGTTCTTGACCGTCGGGGAGCTGCGTGACGAGGTGGCGGCCGGACGGATCGACACCGTTCTGCTGGCGATCGCCGACATGCAGGGCCGGCTGCAGGGCAAGCGGTTGTCGGCGCGCTACTTTCTCGACGAGGTGCTGCACCACGGCTCCGAGGGCTGCAACTACCTGCTCGCGGTGGACGTGGACATGAACACCGTCTCCGGGTACGCGATGTCGTCCTGGGACCGCGGGTACGGCGACTTCGTGATGAAGCCGGACCTGGCCACGCTGCGCCGGGTGCCGTGGCAGGAGGGGACCGCGATGCTGATGGCGGACCTGGCGTGGGAGGGCGGCGGCGACGTGACCGCCTCGCCCCGCCAGATCCTGCGCAAGCAGCTGGCCCGCCTGGCCGATCGCGGCCTGGCCGCGTACGTGGGCACCGAGCTGGAGTTCGTCGTCTACGAGAACAGCTACGAGGACGCCTGGAAGCGCGCCTATCGCGACATGTCGCCCGCGAACCTCTACAACGTCGACTACTCCCTCCTCGGCACCGCCCGCGTCGAGCCGCTCCTGCGCCGCATCAGGCGGAGCATGGAAGGCGCCGGCATGTACGTCGAGTCCGCCAAGGGCGAGTGCAACCTGGGCCAGCACGAGATCGCCTTCCGCTACGACGAGGCGCTCAAGACCTGCGACAACCACGCCATCTACAAGAACGGCGCCAAGGAGATCGCCGCCCAGGAGGGCAAGTCGATCACCTTCATGGCCAAGCCGAACCAGCGTGAGGGCAATTCGTGCCACATCCACATCTCGCTGCGCACTGTGGATGGCGACCCGGTGATGGCCGGCGAAGGGCCGTACGGGCTCTCGCCGCTCGGCGCCCGCTTCATCGCCGGCCAGCAGGCCTGCCTGCGCGAGCTCACCCTCCTGTACGCCCCCAACATCAACTCCTACAAGCGCTACGTGCCGGGCAGCTTCGCCCCCACCGCCGTCAAGTGGGGCGTCGACAACCGCACCTGCGCGCTGCGCCTCGTCGGCCACGGCCTGTCGCTGCGCGTGGAGAACCGCGTGCCCGGCGGCGACGTCAACCCGTACCTGGCGGTGTCCGCGCTGATCGCGGCCGGCCTGTACGGGATCGACAACGAGCTGCCGCTGGAGGACCCCTTCGAGGGCAACGCCTACGCCTCCGGCGCCGAGACCGTGCCGCACACGCTGCGCGACGCCCTGGCCCTGTTCGAGGGGTCGAAGCTGGCCCGTGTGGCGTTCGGCGAGGACGTAGTAGAGCACTACGCGAACAACGCGCGGGTGGAGCTGACCGCGTTCGACGCGGCGGTGACGGATTGGGAGATGTTCCGTGGGTTCGAACGGATGTGAGCATGAAGATCGTTAATCCGGCGACCGAGGACGTGCTCGCCGAGGTCGAGATGGCCGACGCGGCCGAGGTCGACCGGGCGGTGGAGCGTGCCAGGAAGGCGTACCCGGCCTGGCGCGACGTGGCCCCCGGCGACCGTGCGCGGCTGCTGCGGCACTTCGCCGACCTGGTGGGCGAGCACGGCGAGGAGCTGGCGGGGCTGGAGCTGGCCAACGCCGGGCACCCGATCGGGAGTGCCCGCTGGGAGGCCGGCGCCGTACGCGACGTCCTGCACTTCTACGCCGCCGCCCCCGAGCGCAACCACGGCAAGCAGATCCCGGTGCCCGGCGGCGTGGACATCACGTTCCAGGAGCCCCTGGGTGTCGTGGGCGTCATCGTGCCGTGGAACTTCCCCATGCTGATCATGTCGTGGGGCGTGGCCCCCGCGCTTGCGGCCGGTAACACCGTGATCGTCAAGCCGGCGGAATGGACACCGCTGACGGCGCTGAGGCTGGCTGAGCTGGCCTTGGCGGCGGGCCTCCCCGAGGGGGTGCTCCAGGTCCTGCCTGGGGCAGGGGAGGTCGCGGGGGCCCGGCTGGTCGAGCACCCGGACGTGGCCAAGATCGTGTTCACCGGCTCCACCGAGGTGGGCAAGGAGATCGCCGCCAAGGCGGCCGCGCAGGTGAAGCGGGTGACGCTGGAGCTGGGCGGCAAGTCCGCGAACATCATCTTCGCGGACGCGGACCTCGAGAAGGCCGCGAAAGCCGCCCCCTACGCCGTCTTCGACAACGCCGGCCAGGACTGTTGCGCCCGTTCCCGGCTGCTCGTCCAGGCCGACGTGTACGACGAGTTCATGGCCCTGCTCGCACCCGCCGTCCACGCCGTCAAGGTCGGCGACCCGCTCGACGAGAGCACCGAGATGGGCCCGCTGATCAGCGCCGAGCACCTGGAACGCGTCCGCGGCTTCGTCCAGGACCCCTACCTGCAGGGAACGTGCCCGAAGGGCAAGGGCTACTGGTTCCCGGCGACCGTGCTGACCCCCGACGTCACCGACCGGGCGTTCACCGAGGAGATCTTCGGGCCCGTGGTGTCGGTGGCGCCGTTCAAGGACGAGGCCGACGCCGTCAGGATCGCCAACGACACCCCGTACGGGCTGAGCGGCTCCATCTGGACCCGCGACGTCGGGCGGGCGCTGCGGGTGGCCAGGGCGGTCGAGTCGGGTGCGCTCTCGGTGAACTCCAACTCGTCCGTGCGCTACTGGACCCCCTTCGGCGGCTTCAAGCAGTCGGGCCTCGGCCGGGAGCTCGGCCCGGACGCCCTGGCTGCGTTCACCGAGACCAAGAACGTCTTCATTTCCTGGGAGTGAACCCGACGCAGTGAGCGAAGTGGAGGCCCGACGCAGGAGGGACTCCGCGAAGCGAATGAGGAGCGGTGAACGACCAAATAAGCAGGGAGTGAACCCGACGCAGTGAGCGAAGTGGAGGCCCGACACGTGCCCATGGCGCGCCTTCGGCACGACATGGGACTCCGCGAAGCGAATGAGGAGTGACGAACGACCAAATGAGCAGGGAGTGATTGTGCAGCGGTTGCAGGATCGGGTGGCGGTCATCACGGGCGCGGGCAGCGGCATCGGGCTCGCCACGGCTCGCAGGTTCGCCGCGGAGGGCGCCAAGGTCGTCTGCGTGGACGTCGACGAGGAGGCGGGCGCCAAGGCCGCGAACGAGGTCGGCGGTCTCTTCGTCAAAGCCGACGTGACCAACGAGGACGACGTCGTCAGGATGTTCCGGACGGCGTACGACACCTACGGCAGCGTCGACATCGCCTTCAACAACGCCGGCATCTCGCCGCCCGACGACGACTCGATCCTGGAGACCGGCATCGACGCCTGGCGCCGCGTCCAGGAGGTCAACCTGACCAGCGTCTACCTGTGCTGCAAGCACGTCATCCCGTACATGCAGCGGCAGGGCAAGGGCTCGATCATCAACACGGCGTCGTTCGTGGCCGTCATGGGGTCGGCGACGTCGCAGATCTCCTACACGGCCTCCAAGGGCGGCGTGCTGGCCATGTCGCGCGAGCTCGGCGTGCAGTTCGCCAGGGAGGGCATCAGGGTGAACGCCCTGTGCCCCGGGCCGGTGAACACGCCGTTGCTGCAGGAGTTGTTCGCCAAGGATCCGGAGCGGGCGCAGCGGCGGCTGGTGCACGTTCCCGTCGGGCGGTTCGCCGAGACGTCGGAGATCGCGGCGGCGGTGGCGTTCCTGGCCAGTGACGACGCGTCGTTCATCACGGCCAGTGAGTTCCTGGTGGACGGCGGCATCTCCGGCGCCTACGTGACTCCGCTCTAGGAGGTTCCCTCGTGCGTCCCGTCATCGGCATCACGTGTTACGTCGAACCGGCGAAGTTCACGGTGTGGACGGACATGACCGTCGCGCTGCTGCCGTACATGTACGTGGAGCAGGTCGTCCGCGCCGGCGGGCAGCCGGTCGTGCTGCCGCCGGCCGGCGATCCCGCGCGGCTCGTGGAGCGGCTGGACGGGCTCATCCTGGCCGGCGGGGGTGACATCGCCCCGGCCAGGTACGGCGATGAGCCCGGGGAAAAAATCGGGTATGTCCGCGATTTCCGGGACGAAGCGGAGTTTGCCGTCCTGGGTGCCGCCCTCGACGCCGGGCTGCCGTACCTGGGGATCTGCCGCGGTCTCCAGGTGCTCAACGTCGCCCGCGGCGGCACCCTGCACCAGCACCTCCCCGACGTCGTCGGGCACGAGGGCCACTCCCCCGCGCCCGGCCGCTTCGGCCCGCTGCCCGTCGTGCCCGTGCCGGGCACGCGCCTGGCCAAGGCGCTGGGCACGGAGCCCGTGACGGTCCCGCACTACCACCACCAGGCCATTGACCGGCTCGCCCCCGGTCTCACGGTCTCCGCCACCGCCGAGGACGGCACGATCGAGGCGGTCGAGATGGACGCGGAGTCGTTCACGATGGCCGTGCAGTGGCACCCGGAGGCGGCCGAGGACTGCGCGATCTTCGAATCCTTCGTGGCGGCCTGCCGATAGGGAGGCGGCCCGGCGCTACCGGACGGGCTTCAGCATGCTGTCGAAGACGACGACGCCCGCGCCGTACTTCTGGTCGAATTGACGGCGCAGGTCGTCGCCGGCCAGCCAGGTGGTCACCGTCACCCGGTTCCCGATCTCGTCGGTCGACGCCGACAGGAGGCCGTCGCCCACCGCCTTCTCGGCCTCCCGCTGGATGGCCCGCAACTCGGCCTCGCTGTGCCGGGCGCCGGTCACGCACAACGCTCCGCCCCACACCTCGCGGATCCACTTCTCGCGGCCCTGCAGATCGCCGGTGAATCTCAGGTTGACCACGTATTTGCGCGCGTCAGAGGTCTGTTCCTGCTCAGGGTCGGGCTCCGGCCCGAGCCGGTCGAGCCAGGCGCCCGCGAACTCCTTGGCCGACCGCGCCCGCTCGATCGCCTCGTTCATGGTCCGCTCCGTCGTCCTGGCGGGGTCGACGGGCCGCCAGCCGCCCGCGGGTTCCGGGCACGGGCTCGCGAACCTGTCCGCGCCGCCCGGATCCTCCTGTCCCCGCACCGGCTTCCCCGGCGGCTCCGTCAAGGTCAGCCTGGCGCCGTCCCAGGTGCCCACCACCCGGTACTCGCCCCATTTCACGCCACCCTGCGACTCGTGCTCGACCTTGCTCCAGTCCCAGCCGACGACGTCGGGCCCGCCGCACTGCGGCGGGAGTGACTGGGCCACCATCGAGCACAGCTGGGGCCCGTGCCCGCCGCCTTCGAGCACCGTCAGGCTGGCCTCGTACCGAGGCGGCGGCGCGGGGGAAGCGGCACTCTCGGCGCCGCAGGACGTGATGGTCAGGGCCGCCGCGAGTCCGAGGGCCGTCTTTCGCCGCTTCATTCCCCTTCAACGTGACCGCCGCCCGAGCGGTTCACGGGCGGCGCGAACGCGACAAGACCCCCGTAACGGCACTAGGCTTGCGGACATCACCGGCGAAACCGTGCGGGAGAGCACCCTGACAGCCGGTCAGGGTCCCTGAAGGAGCAAGCCCTCCCCGCAAACCTCTCAAGGCAAAGGACCGCACGGCCCGAATAAGAAAACTGACACAAGCGGACTGCAGCCCTACGCATCGCGCCCGGTACGACCGTAGCGGCAGCCCACGTGGCAGATTTCTCATTCGTAGGTGACCTCTGGAAAGCAGGCCTGTGGGCCTCGCCGAAGGTGAAAGTCCGGCAAAACCCGGGCGAAGCTCTCAGGCATCGATGACAGAGGGGGAGGATGCTGGCATCCGATCCTGTCCTGAGGTGCGATATGTCCCGACCGACACCGCTACGAGACGTTCATGAGAGCCTCGGCGCCACGCTGACCGACTTCGCGGGGTGGCTCATGCCCCTCCGGTACGGCAGCGAGTCCGCGGAGCACAATGCCGTGCGCCAGGCGGCCGGGCTGTTCGACCTCTCCCACATGGGCGAGATCTTCCTGACGGGACCGCAGGCCGGGCAGGCCCTGGACTACGCGCTGGTCGGGCACCTGTCGGCGCTGGTTCCCGGGCGGGCCAGGTACACCATGATCGTGAACGAGCGCGGCGGGGTGCTCGACGACCTCATCGTCTACCGGCTCGGGGACGAGGAGTTCATGGTGGTGGCGAACGCCTCGAACTACGAAAAAGTGGGAAATGAGCTGAAGGAGCGCGCGAAGTCGTACGACGTCGTGGTCGAGGATCGGTCCGACCAGTACGCGCTCATCGCCGTCCAGGGCCCGCGCTCCCAAGAGATCCTCGCCACGCTCACCGACGCCGACCTCGACGGCCTCAAGTACTACGCCGGCCTGCCCGGCCTGGTGGACGGCCGGAATGCGCTGATCGCCCGCACCGGCTACACCGGCGAGGACGGTTTCGAGCTCTTCGTCGCGAACGAGGACGCCGCGCCGCTCTGGCACGCCCTCATGGCGGCCGGCGAGCCGTACGGGATCAGGCCCGCCGGCCTGTCCAGCCGCGACACGCTCCGCCTCGAAGCGGGCATGCCGCTGTACGGCAACGAGCTCAGCGCCGAGCTCACCCCGTTCGACGCGGGGCTCGGCAGAGTGGTGAAATTCGACAAGCCCGGCGACTTCGTCGGCAGGTCGGCGCTCGAGGCGGTCAAGGACGACCCGCCCCGGCGCCGCCTCGTCGGCCTGGTCGCGCGGGGCCGCCGGGTGCCGCGCCACGGTTACCCGGTCACCAAAGACGGCGCCGTCGTCGGCGAGGTCACCAGCGGTGCGCCTTCCCAGACCCTGGGCAAGCCCATTGCGATGGCCTACGTGGACATGGGCGTCGAAGAAGGCCTGGCTGTGGACATCCGGGGCAGCCAAGAACCTATGGACCTGGTAGAGCTGCCCTTTTACAGGAGGAAGAAGTGAGCAACATCCCTAACGAGCTGAGCTACACCAAGGAGCACGAGTGGGTGGCCGGGCTCGATGACGGGCTGACCGTGACCGTCGGCATCACGGCCTACGCCGCCGACGCCCTCGGTGACGTGGTTTACGTGCAGCTCCCCGAGGTCGGTTCGACCGTCGAGGGCGGCGACTCCATCGGCGAGGTGGAGTCCACCAAGTCCGTGAGCGAGATCTACACGCCTGTCGGCGGCGAGGTCGTCGAGGTCAACCAGGCCGTGGTGGACGACCCGTCGCTGGTCAACAGCGACCCGTACGGCGAGGGCTGGATGTTCCGCGTCCGCATGGAAGGCGACACGGAGGACCTGCTGTCCGCCGAGGAGTACGCCGCGCTCACCTCAGGCGAGTCCTGACCCACTTCGCCGGGGCCCTGGCCAATGCCGGGCCCCGGCCTTGCCACGAAAGGCGCCATCAATGGCGATCAGCGTCTTCGACCTCTTCAAGATAGGCATCGGCCCCTCCAGCTCCCACACGGGCGGCCCGATGGCCGCCGCGCACAAGTTCGCCCGAGGCCTGCACGAGGACGGCCTCCTGCCGCGCGTGGCGCGCGTCGAGGCCATCCTGTACGGCTCACTCGGCCTCACCGGCAAGGGCCACGGCAGCGACAAGGCCGTCCTGCTGGGCCTGTCGGGCGAGAAGCCCGAACTCGTGGACGTGGACTCGATCGACGAGCGCCTGGCCGCGATGCGCGCGTCGGGCACGGTCAAGCTGTACGGCACTCACGAGATCCCCTTCGTCGTCGGCGAGGACCTGATCTTCG
The DNA here is from genome assembly GCF_004011505.1 of Nonomuraea polychroma. Taxonomy (NCBI): domain Bacteria; kingdom Bacillati; phylum Actinomycetota; class Actinomycetes; order Streptosporangiales; family Streptosporangiaceae; genus Nonomuraea; species Nonomuraea polychroma. Next base: position 11,437,081 of record NZ_SAUN01000001.1, on the reverse strand, counting down.
AACGCAAGATCTCGCTCCCCGAGCACCCGAACGGCATGCGCTTCACCGCCTACACCGCGGACGGCGACGCTCTGCGGGAGAAGGTCTACTTCTCGGTCGGCGGCGGCTTCGTCGTGGACGAGCAGGCCACCGGCGCCGACCGCATCAAGCCGGACGACACCGTGCTCCCCTACCCCTTCACCACGGGCGAGGAGCTCCTCAAGCACTGCTCGAACACCGGCCTGTCGATCTCCGCCCTGATGCTGGAGAACGAGAAGGCCTTCGGCCGCACCGAGGCGGAGATCCGCGCGGGCATCCTCAACCTGTGGCAGGTCATGTCGGACTGCGTGCGCCGCGGCATCGCCAAGGAAGGCGTCCTGCCCGGAGGCCTGAAGGTCAAGCGCCGCGCCAACCAGCTCTACCGCCGCCTGCAGACCGAGCCGCCGGAGAAGGACCCGCTGCAGGCCATGGACTGGGTGACGTTGTTCGCGCTGGCGGTCAACGAGGAGAACGCCGCGGGCGGCCGCATCGTCACCGCCCCCACCAACGGCGCCGCCGGCATCATCCCGGCCGTCCTGACGTACTACACCCGCTTCGTCCCCCACGCCGACGACGACGGCGTGGTCCGCTTCCTCCTCACGGCGGCCGCCATCGGCGTCCTGTTCAAGGAGAACGCCTCGATCTCGGGCGCCGAGGTGGGCTGCCAGGGCGAGGTCGGCTCGGCCTGCTCGATGGCCTCGGCCGCCCTCACGGAGGTCATGGGCGGCACGCCGGAGCAGGTCGAGAACGCCGCAGAGATCGGCATCGAACACAACCTGGGCCTGACCTGCGACCCGATCGGCGGCCTGGTCCAGATCCCGTGCATCGAACGCAACGCGGTCGCCTCCAACAAGGCGATCACCGCGGCGAGGATCGCCTTGCGCGGCGACGGGAAGCACTATGTGGCCCTCGACAAGGCCATCAAGACCATGAGGGACACCGGCCGGGACATGCTGGACAAATACAAGGAGACGTCGCGAGGCGGCCTGGCCGTCAACGTCATCGAGTGCTGATCGACCTCACACGTGGCGAACGCACGGCCTAACCGTTGCTGGTCGGCTCCGTATCGGGTCGGACCCTCATGTCGAACGGCGCCTCGCAGACGATGCCATCACCGGTGTCCTCGCAGACGTCAAGGCGTCGTTCCGGGACCACGAAGCGTTGCGGTCCCCAGCCGGGAGATTCCAGATACACGCGATGATGGTCATGCCGGTCGCCCAGATTGCTCACCAGCGCCACCGTGGTGCCGCCGGACAGCGCACCCACGACGAGGCCGATGAGGCCGGCGCCGACGATCTGGGCCGGCTTCTGCCGGATGAAGTCGCGGAAAGAGGTGTCGGGACGGCGGGACGAACCCCAGCCGGCTGATCCCGGCATGGTGTGCGCGGCCGTGGTGTGGTCCTGGCCGGCGTGAGGACCGGGGCCCGGGGGGATTTCTCCGTACTTCAGGTTGGACTGCTCGGGGTACACGTCCGTGTCGCGCTCGTTCGAGGGGGCCGCAGGCTCCTCCCGGGCGGGGTCGCGCGGTGCTTCCTCGTCACCGCGCGACCCATCGTCGCGATCATGATCCGCCATCACGATCTCCCTTTACTCGCCCGCCGGAGGGGCGCTCCCGGTATAGAGGATGGCCAAACCACCGTAAGACCCGCGTAAGACCTGCGTTGTGTGCGACCTGGGTCGTACTCGTACTTCCGCCTGCAGACGGACCTACGGCGGCCCCGGCTTACATATCGTGAGGATGTGTTCGGCAGGGTACGGGCGTGGTCCAGGCGCCATGAGAAGCTGGCGGGCGCCCTCCGGGTCGCGCCTCTCGCCGCGCTGTGCACGATTCTCGGGGTGCCGTTCGTGACCAACACATCCCCGGGCGGTGGCCAATATGTCGGCTTGGCCGGCTACGTGGGGCTGTCGGTCCTGTTGCTGGTGCCGTTGTTGTGGCCGGGCCGGCCGCTCGCCGCGTTCTCGGCCATCTCGCTGATCTGCTTCGGCCAGTGGGTAGCGGACGTCAACCTGCTGCCTGCCAACCTCTCCGTGCTGGTGGCGCTGTGGGCGGTGGCCTACGAGTGCTCGTTCCGCTGGGCGCTGGCCGCCGGCCTGGTGGCGGAGCTGGGCGTGTTCATGGCGTTGGTCAGCTGGGAGGAGCCCGCGACTTTCGGGATGTTCTTCAGCGGCTCCATCTTCGTGGTCACGATCTGGCTGACCGGCCTGTACGCCAACACCCGCCGCCGCTACCTGGAAGGCCTGGAGGAACGCGCCGAGCGAGCCGAACGCGAGCGGGACCAGCAGGCCAGGATGGCCGCCGCGGCCGAGCGCGCCAGGATCGCCAGGGAGTTGCACGACGTCGTGGCCCACAACGTCAGCGTGATGGTGGTGCAGGCCGACGGCGCCGGCTTCGCCCTGGACAGAGACCCGGAGCAGGCCCGTCAGGCCGTCAGGACCATCGCCAAGACCGGCCGGGCCGCGCTCGCCGAGATGCGCAGACTGGTCGGCGTGCTGCGCGAGAACGAGCACGGCGAGACCGACTACACCCCCCAGCCTGGGCTGGCCCAGCTGGAGGAGCTGATCCGCGGCTCGGCCGTGCCCGCCCGGCTGCGCGTCACCGGCGTGCCCAGCGAACTGCCCGAGGGCCAGCAGCTCGCGATCTACCGCATCGTCCAGGAGGCCCTCACGAACGCGCTCAAGCACGGCGGCCCAGGTGCCGAGGCGCTCGTCGAGATCGAGTACGGCGGTCCCGACCTGCTCGTCCGCGTGACCGACGACGGCAGGGGCGCCGCGGCCCCGCGCAGTCCCGACGGCCACGGGCTGATCGGCATGCGCGAGCGGGTCGGCATGTACGGCGGCGCGGTGTGGGCGGGCCCGCGCTCTGGCGGCGGCTTCGAAGTGCTGGCCAGGTTGCCCATGGTCAAAGCGGCGTAGGAGGAGGCGGCCTGGTGATACGGGTGATGTTGGTCGACGACCAGGAGTTGCTGCGCGCCGGCTTCAGGATGGTGCTGGGAGCGCAGCCGGACATCGAGGTGGTGGCCGAGGCCGGCGACGGGGTGGCGGCTCTGGAGCTGCTGAAGACCACCGAGGTGGACGTCGTGCTCATGGACGTACGCATGCCGAACATGGACGGCGTCGAGGCCACCAGCCGGATCGACGGGCCGAAGGTGCTGATCCTGACCACGTTCGACCTGGACGAGTACGCGTTCGCGGCGGTCAAGGCAGGCGCGGCCGGCTTCCTGCTGAAGGACGTGCCGCCGGACGATCTGGTCAGCGCCATCAGGCACGTGCACGCGGGCGACGCCGTGGTGGCGCCGGCCACGTTGCGGCGCATGCTGGACCAGTTCGCCGCCCAGCTGCCGTCGGGAGAGCCGGCCAGGACGGCCGACCTGACGCCCCGCGAGCGGGAGGTGCTGCTCATGGTGGCACGCGGTCTGTCCAACATGGAGATCGCGAACCGCCTGGAGGTCGCAGAGGCGACCGTGAAGACGCATCTGGGGCGGGTGCTGGCCAAGCTCGGGTTGCGGGACCGGGCGCAGGTGGTCGTGTACGCGTACGAGAGCGGCCTGATCGTGCCGACCCGTCCGTCCTCCCATCAGCCGAACGTCTGACCGGGGTCATCTGAAGTCCGACGGGAAGTCCCTCCTCAGGACCCATGGATCAAGAAATTTCCACTCCTAGCGTGGTTCGCGTTGATCTGGTCCGCGACAAGGAGTGAATGTGACGCTCACCCAGGCCCCGCCTGCCGTGGTGGCGACGAATCTGACCAAGGTGTACGGCCACGGCGACGCCGAGGTGCACGCCCTGCGGGGGGTGAACGTGAGCTTCGCGACCGGGGCGTTCACCGCGATCATGGGCCCGTCGGGCTCCGGCAAGTCCACGCTGATGCACTGCCTGGCCGGGCTCGACACCGCCACCTCCGGCACCGTGCACATCGGCGACGTGGAGCTGACCAGGCTGACCGATCGGCGGCTCACGCTGCTGCGCCGCGAGCGGATCGGCTTCGTCTTCCAGGCGTTCAATCTGCTGCCCACGCTGACCGCCGAGCAGAACATCCGCCTGCCGCTCGACATCTCCGCCCGCCAGGCCGACCAGGCGCTGTTCGACCGGGTGATCGACACGGTCGGGCTGCGTGACCGGCTGGCGCACCGGCCGACCGAGCTGTCCGGCGGCCAGCAGCAGCGCGTGGCCGTGGCCAGGGCGCTGATCAGCAAGCCGCAGGTGATCTTCGCCGACGAGCCGACGGGCAACCTGGACTCGCGCAGCGGCGCCGAGATCCTTTCCTTCCTGCGCACGTCCGTACGCGAGCTGGGGCAGACCATCGTCATGGTCACGCACGACCCGGTGGCGGCCGCGTACGCCGACCGTGTGGTCTTCCTGCGCGACGGCGAGCTGGTCACCGAGATCGCCGCGCCGACGCCGCAGTCCGTGCTGGACACGCTCGTGAAGCTGGAGGGCTGAGGTGCTGAAGACGGCACTGGCCGGGCTGCGCGCGCACCGGCTCCGGCTGCTGCTCACCTCGCTGGCGATCACGCTGGGGGTGGGGTTCATCGCGGGCACGTTCGTGCTGAACGACACCATCCAGGCGGGATTCTCGCAGCGGGTCACGGCCGACGCCGACAAGGTCGACGTGGCCGTGCTGCCGAAGGACCCCGACGGCGTCCTGTCTGAAAAGATCTTGGAGCGGGTGCGCGCCATCGAGGGCGTGACCGAAGCGCAGGGCCTGATCAAGGAGCCCGCGCCGCTGCTCGGCAAGAACGGCAAGGCCGTCGGAAGCGTGCCCACCACGGCCGTCTCGATCGTCCGTGGCCCGTTGGATCGCACCACCATCGTCTCCGGCTCCGGCCCCGGCAGCGACGACCAGGCCGCCGTGCTCGACGAGAACACCGCCAAGGCCCAGGGATTCCAGATCGGCGACACGATCACCGTACTCGACGGCTCGCGGAGCGAGCACCGGTTCAAGCTGGTCGGCCTGCTCGATCCCGGCGTGGACCAGGAGCTGGCATACACCGGCGTGGTCGGCCTCACCACGGCCACCGCGCAGCGGATGACCGGCGCGAAGGGGTACCGCGAGATCGATGTCGCCGGCGAGGCCGCCGGCTTGAAGCAGCTCGTTGCGGCGGCCGCCGGGGCAGGCGCCGTGGTCAAGACCGGCGACGAGCTGGCCGCCGAGCTGGCCAAGGCGGCCGGGTTCGAGATGCGGACGCTGACCATGGGGCTGCTGATGTTCGGCGCGGTGGCGATGATGGTGGCCGCGCTGGTCATCTACAACACCTTCGGCATCCTCGTGGCGCAGCGGACCAGGGAGATGGCTCTGCTGCGGTGCATCGGGGCCACACGAGGTCAGGTGTTCGGCTCGATCGTGCTGGAGTCCGTGGTGGTCGGCCTGCTCGCCTCCGCGTTCGGCCTGGTCATCGGGTACGGCCTCGCGATGCTCGCCCTCACGGTCATCGGCGCGTTCGACGCCCCGCTGCCCACCGACGCGACCGTCACGCTGGCCCCGGCCACGATCGCCATCGGCCTGGCCGTCGGCCTGGTGGTCACGGTGTGCGCGGCGCTGCTGCCCGCCCGGTCGGCCACGCGGGTCCCGCCGGTGGCCGCCCTGCGTACGCAGGTGGAGGAGCAGACGTACCGCACCGGGCTGCTGCGCTGGGGCTTCGCGGCGTTGTTCCTGCTGGCCGGGATGGGGACGACCGGCTTCGGGGTGTGGGGTATGCAGCCCGGCGAGCCGCCCACGTTGTTCGTCGTGATGGCCGGGGGCGCGCTGACCTTCCTGGCCGTGCTGATCCTCGGGCCGGTGCTGGTCAAGCCGCTGAGCGCGGCGGTCGGTTGGATCCCGGCCCGGATGTTCGGCGTACCGGGACGGCTCGCGCTGGACAACTCCGCCCGCAACCCCGCGCGGGCCGCCACCACGACCGTCGCGCTCACCATCGGGGTCACGCTCATGACGTTGATCTCGGTGCTCAGCGCGTCCACGCGGGTGACCGTGTTCACCAAGCTCGACGAGCAGTTCCCCGTCGACTACATGCTGGGCGCGCAGGGGCGCGAGGACGGCGTGCCCCGGTCGGTGGCGCAGGAACTGCGCGGCAAGCCGGAGCTGGCCTCCGTGCTGCAGATCCGCCGGACGCCGACCAAGGTGGCGGGGCGGTCCTACGCCATCGGGACCTTCCACGGGACCGTCACCCCCGAGGTCGTGTCCGGGTCCATGACCGGGTTGTCCGCCGGTGAGGTGGCGCTGCTCGACTACGCAGCCACGGAGCTGGGCGTGACGGTCGGCGGCACCGTGCGGGCCAGGACCGACCTGGCGGGGACCGTGCCGTTGCGCGTGGTCGCCGTGCTGAACGGCGCCAACTCCACGCTGCCTGCCCTCACCGTTGCCGAGCAGCCGTTCGACACCTACTTCGACCGGCTGCCCGACTCCAGCGTGATGATCAACATCCGCGACGGGGTGCCGGCCGAACGGGCCCGCGCCGTGGTGGAGGCCGCCGTCGCCACCCACCCGACCGTCCAGCTGTCGAGCTCGACCGAGGTGCGTGGCCAGTTCGACGAGACACTGGACATGCTGCTCATGATCGTCACCGGGCTGCTGGGGCTGGCGATCCTGATCTCGCTGCTGGGCATCGCGAACACTCTGTCGTTGTCGGTCCACGAACGCACCAGGGAGTCGGCGCTGCTGCGGGCTCTCGGGCTGACCAGGCCGCAGCTGCGCCGGATGTTGTCCATCGAGGCGCTGGTGCTGGGCCTGATCGGGGCGCTGGTCGGGGTCGTGCTGGGCGGTGTGTTCGGATGGGCCGCCGTGATGGCCATGCTGGACGGGGCCGTGTTGTCGGTGCCGGTGCCGCAGATCCTGCTGTTCGTGGTGTTGTCGGGGGCGGCGGGTGTGGTGGCCGCCATCCTGCCGGCCCGACGTGCGGCACGGGCCTCGATCGTCGGCGCGCTGGCGACCGGCTGACCGGACGAACAGGCCTTAAGGCGAATAAATCCGGAGAACACGGATAGAGGGAACACGCGCGCGGGCTGCTCCGGTATCTCGTCCCCAGCAGCCCGCACGCCAAGGGTCGGGCGTCTCATGGGGGCGGCGCCCGGCCCTTTCCGCACTCCACCCGTCATCGGGGGACGGGACCCGGCCACAACTCGGCGACCGTCTCCGGGTCGAGCAGCGGACGGGCCACCACCTCACCCGTGGCCCGGTCGATCACGATGCACCCGCCGCCGACCGTCTCCGGCAACGTGCCGGGATCGTCGGGATCGAGCTCCCGCACCCAGGCGACATATCCGTCGTGGAACCCGAAAATCCCCACAGGCAGCGCCTCGTCGAGCGGCCGTACCCCGTTGAAGTACTCCTCGGCCAGGGCCCGAGCCTGATCCAGATTCATCGCGGCTGCCCCTGCCGGTCGAGGATCACACAGAACACCCCGGTCACCGTCGTGTACGGCGGCTCGACGGACATGTGCCCCCGCTGCGCGTCGATCCAGATCACCTCACCGTCGGCATTGACCGCGTTCCAGGCGTGGGTGCCGCCTCCCGGCCAGCGCACAACGATGACGGCGCAGGCCCCGTGCGCGGCCTCGATCAGCCGCCGCGCGATCATCGGGTACGCGTGCCGGCCCTGGCCGGCGTACTCCAGGCGCTGCCCCACCCACCGCTCGATCCTGGCCCGGCTGTCGCGCTCGCCGGTCAGCAGCGGGCGGCCGATCCGGTCGTACTCGGGCAGTCTGGGCGCGGCCGTGGCAGGCTCACCGTGCCAGGTGGACATGACGGCCAGCGCGCAGTCGGCCGCGTTGGAGGCCCGGAACGGGTCGTCGGCGGGCCCGCCGCCGTTGATGAGTCGTATCCAGGTGCCGCGCGGGTCGGGGAAGCGGGTGCCCGGCGGCAACGCCTCGATCAGGTCCCGCTCCACCTGCGGGTCGGGCTGCGCGAGCCCGCCCGGCACGCCGTACGGGCGGCAGTCGGCGAGCCTCGGCGGCCGGTGCGGCCGCTCGAACCAGTCACCCTCCGTGGTGCGCTCGGCAGGCACCTCCAGAAGGTCGAACCGCAGATCAGAGACCACGGTGGCACCCTCGCCATTGCTCGGCGGCACGGTTCGTGACTCGACCGCAGGCGCAGCGCGCGAGTCGGGAGCAGGCGCCACGCCGGACTCGATAGCGGGCGTCGCACGGTATCCGCTGAGGGGTGCCAGGCCGGATTCGGCGGCGGGCGCCGCACGGCATTCGCCCAGAAACGCCGGGCCGGAATCGGCAGAGGGCGGCGGCGCATCGCCAGGCCGACCCGCGCCAGGCGTGTCCACGGGCTCCGGCACGTCGACAGGCTCTAAGGTGGTCGTGCCCTCGGCAGCCCCGTCACCGGGCATGGGCGCGGCATCCACCTCGGCGGCCCGCTCATAGTCGAGCCACCGCATTCCCTCCCCGACCAAGGGGTTGTACTGCCCCTCGGGAAGAACCCACCGGACACTCGGCTTGCGCTCGTGGAACACGGCCTGCCTCCTGTCATTCATCGGTGACCGATGGTATAGGCGTTGTCACGCTTCGGAGGTGCACTCTGGAAGATTCGCCGCAAGATCAGTGACCGATGAAGCCCGCAAAGCCCAATACCTAAATGCGGGAAAAATGGCCAATTTCGGGAAATAGCGAGTCGGTCATGAGCAGCTTCATTCGGAATTTGTCATTCGGCACGCCTAGGCTTTCTCCATGCCGGACATCGACCCCACCCCAGAAGAGCCGGCGCCCTTCGCTACAGCTCTACTTTCCGCGCGTATCCCCATGTAAATACACAACTGTGGCCGCATCAACCGGCATCAAGGGAGTGCTCAACCACCTGGGGATCCCGCGTAGCAGATCCGCCGTCAGCTTCACGCGTACGGCCGTGCCCGAACCGGCCGGATTTCGGCCCATCCGGCTCAGCGAGGCGGACGTCAGATCGGCCGCCGAGGCGTCACGCTCGGTCGTGTCGATGATGCGCCTTCTCAATCTGCCGGTCACCGAAACGAACCGGCGACGTGTCCTGCGCCGCATCGCCCGCTACGACATCGACACGTCCGGCTTCGACCGCACACGGCAAGGATCCGCGTGCCACTCTGGTGGTACGGGCCTCCTGGCACAGGCCGCACCCCAGGACGCATCCTCCGACGTGCGCTAACGGCGGCCCGCTGGACAACCGCGAGGATAACCTGCGTCTGCTGTGCCCGAACTGCCACTCACAAACGGCCACATTCGCTGGAAGAAAGCAGAGCCGATCCGACAGTCAGATGTGCGGGCGGGGGGACTCGAACCCCCACGGTGTCTCCACCAACAAGACCTAAACCTGCCGCGTATGCCATTTCGCCACGCCCGCGCCGTCCCGCCCAAAGCAGGCCTCACATAGTTTAGCGCTCCCCGCGCGCACAGGGGCCACAGTGATGACGACCCGGTTTCCTTTATGAAGACGGCGCGAGGCCCTCGTGAGGGAAGGCCCCCCGGCCGGGTCAGGCCAGGCCCAGCTTCTTCTTCAGCGACGCCACGTGCCCGGTGGCCTTCACGTTGTAGAGGGCCTGCTCGATCTTCCCCTCGCCGTCGATGACGAACGTCGAGCGAATGACGCCTACTACCTCCTTGCCGTACAACTTCTTCGCGCCGTAAGCCCCGTACGCCTGATGGACGGCCAGTTCGGGGTCCGACAGCAGGGGAAAGGTCAGCGCGTCGCGCTCGGCGAACTTGGCGAGTTTCGCCGGCTTGTCCTTCGACACGCCGAGCACCACGAAACCCTCATCCGTCAACTGGGCCAGGTTGTCGCGGAAATCACAGGCCTGCTTGGTGCAGCCGGGCGTCATCGCGGCAGGGTAGAAATAGAGGATCACTCGCTTGCCGCGGTAGGCATCGAGCGAGACGGTGCCGCCGTCCGCGGTGGGTAGCGTGAAGCCGGGCGCGGCGTCGCCGGGTGCGAGCTTGGTTTCGGTCTGCTGGGTATCTGTCACGGGGCCCTCCTGAGTTTCTCCCCCGCAAACCTACCGGCTACCGGCCCTGCCACCGTGCCGTGCGGTGGAGCGACCTGACAGACTGATCAGGACCAGACCGGACGGAGCTCGCACGGCACGCGGAGCGGGCGCTACCCCGCATACGGTCGAAAGGAGAGCCATGGCTGACACCGATCCCGACGAGCTGGAGCGGCGGATCGCGCGTACACGCGCGGAGTTGGCGCAGACGGTCGACGCCATTGCCGACCGGGTGAGCCCCAAGCGGGTCGCCGAGCGTACGGTGGCCGACGTCAAGAGCCGGGCCGGGCATTTCGTGGCCTCCGTGGGCGATGCCCTGGGAGTGACGCCGAAGCCGGTCGAATTCGGCGACCACCCGGAAGGGGTGTGGGAAGAGGAGCGGCCCAACCTGGCCCCGGTGCTGATCGGGGTGGGCGCGGCGCTGGCCGTGGGGGCCGCCATCGTGCTGTGGCGGCGTCGCCGTCGCCGCATCTGACGTCTGCGTAAGACCTGGCGAGCAGGGCCTCGCCTTCAGAGGAAGGTCTGGCCCTCGCCCCTGTACGTGGGCACCGCCTCCACGAGCGTGTCACCGTCGACGAGGTGCAGGGTGTCGAAGCGCTCGCACAGCTCGCCCGCCTTGGCGTGCCTGAACCACACCCTGTCCCCGATCCGCAGATCCTGGGCCGCCTGGCCGAGCAGCGGCGTCTGCACCTCGCCCGCGCCTTCGTCGGGTGCGTACCGCAGGCCGGCGGGCAGGTACGGCTGCGGCAGCCGGCTCGGCCCCGCCTGCCCGGAGGCCACGTAGCCGCCGCCGAGCACCGTCACCGTGTCCGGGCCCGGCCGGCGCACCACGGGCAGCGCGAACAAGGCGGCAGGGTGGCCGGTGAAACGGCGGTAGAAGTCGAACAACCGGGGATGGAACAGGCCGGAGCCGGCGGCGACCTCCGTGATCGCCTTCTCACGTACGGTCCGCTCGATGGACCCTGTGCCGCCGGCGTTGACGAACTCGAGGTCGGCGACCTGGCGGACGGCGTTCACGATGCGGCCGCGCCTCATGATGAGCTCCCTGGCCGATTGCGCCTGCATGAGGCGGATGGCGCGGGCGTACACAGTCTTCCCCGGCGGGGCGTCGCCGATGCCGGCGATCTGGGCCTCGTACGCCAGCAGGCCGGCCAGCCGGAAGCCCGGTCGTTTGGCGACGGCGGCGGCCAGGTCGGCGGCCTGCTCGGCGTCGCGGATGGGCGACCGGAGAGCGCCCGCCCGAAATTTCCCGCCAAAGGCGGTATATCCGGCATCGAGGTCGATGCATACCCGGATCTCAGCGCGTGGCCGCGCCGCCGCCACGGCCGCCTCGATGAAGTCCAGGTGAGCCGCGGAGTCGATGGTCACCGTGACGTGGCCGGCCACCCGTGGATCCCCGGCCAGCGTCGCCAGAGCGTGCCGGTCGGCCGTCGGGTAGGCCACGAGGATGTCGGTGAAGCCATGGCCGGCCAGCCACAGCGCCTCGGGCAGCGTGAAGGCCATGATCCCGCGGAAGCCGTCCATGGCCAGGACACGTTCGAGCACCGCGCGGCTGCGTACCGACTTGCTGGCCACCCGGATCGGCTTGCCGGCCGCCCGCCGTACGAGGTCGGCCGCATTGGCACGCATGGCCGCCAGGTCGATGATCGCGAAGGGCGGCTCCAGGGCCGCTGTGGCGCGGTCGTAACGCTGGCGGTCGTCCATACGAGCAGGGTAACGGCATTATGGGGCAAATGAATATGAGGGCAATTCATATTCGTCCGGCTCCCCGTAATGTTCGGGCAAATCGGCGGCGAGGGGGCGGTTCAGGTCGTGCGTGCCCCATGTACGTCTGTCGTTGTGATGACCACGCTTCAGCAGCAACGCCCCGGCGCCCCCGCCACCACCACGCCACACACCGCGCTGCGTACGGCGAGGAGAGCGCTCAGGCCGGCGCGCACCCTGCCGGGAGCCGTCGTCTCGCTCGCGCTGGCGGCCGGGCTGGGGACGACCGCGGCAGAGGTGGTGTCGGCGCTGCTCGGGCACCCGCTCGGCTGGGTCCCGGTGAACGAACTCATCGAGGTCGCCGGTAAAACGACGTGGCGGGAGGCGGCCACGGCCGCCCTGGTGACGACGGGCGCGGGCACGCTGATGGTGCTGCTCGCGATCGTGCCCGGCCGCTGCCGGCTGGTGCCGGTGCAGACCGCCGATCCGCTGATCGTCATCGGCATCACCCGCTCCGGCCTGCGCCGCACCCTGCGGGCGGCCGCCCAGCAGGTGGCCGGGGTCGACAAGGCCCGGGTACGGCTGCGCAGGCGCACCATCGAGGTCACCGTGATGACCGGGGCCGAGAGCTCGGGTTCGATGCTCAGGCAGGTCGGCACCGCGGTCGGCGACCGGCTGGCCGGGGTGGGCACACTCGGCACCGGCGAGGTCGTCGTCCGCCTGCGCAGAAAGGGACCGTGATGCGTCAATACGCCGGCAACCGCATCGGCCTGGCCATCGTCGGCAGCACGCTGGCGGGACTGGGCGCGTACGCCTGGCTCCGCGGCCAGGGACGTCTCTTCGACCTGCCGCCGAACACGAAGATCCTCCCCGCCCAGGCGTCCCGAGCCCTGGCCGCCGAGCCCTGGCTGCTGTGGGCCCTTGCCCTGGCCCTGCTCCTGCTGTCCCTGGGCGCCCTCCGCTGGCTGCTGCTCTGCCTGGGCTGGGGCCGCCGCGGCGCCCGCAACGGCACGGGCACGGCCATGCTGCACGTCGGGCTCAAGGGCGTGGAAGGGCTGGGCCGGGCGGGGGTGCGGGTCGGGCCGGACGGTGTGCGCATCGCCCTGTCCTGTCCGGAGACGGCCGACGTGGGGGCGGTGGTGAGCAAGCTGGACCACGACATCGTGGGGAAGATCCGCCGCGAGATCCAGGACGACGCCCCCACACTCGTGCGGCTGCACGTGCGCCGGTAGGTCTGTCTGCGTCGGCCTGTCGTCGGGCTAAGCCACCCGCACGGAGATGGTGTGCCACCCGGTCGCGCCGTCAGGGGCGGGTGGCGCCTGCTGCTCTGTCTGGGTGTGTCCGGAGGCGTCGGTGGCCCGCACCTGGATCGTGTGCTGGCCGGGGGTGGCGTCCCAGTCGAGTGACCACTGCCGCCACGTGTCGGGGCCGGGGACCTGCGCCAGCCGCGCCTCGCGCCAGTCGCCGCGATCCACCCGTACCTCCACGGCGTCGATCCCCGTGTGCTGGGCCCACGCCACGCCCGCGATCGTGGTACGTCCCGCCTTCAGCGAGTCCCCCTGCCTGGGCAGGTCGATGCGCGACTGGGTCTTGACAGGGCCCATGGCCGACCAGCCGCGCGGCGTCCAGTACGCCTGGTCCCTGTCGAACCTGGTCACCTTGATGTCCACGACCCACTTGGTGGCCGACACGTACCCGTACAAGCCGGGCACCACCTGCCGCACCGGGAAACCGTGATCCACGGGGAGGACCTCGCCGTTCATCGCCACCGCGAACAGCGCGTCGCGGCCGTCCATGACCACGTCCACCGGGGTGCCGCAGGTGAAGCCGTCGGCGGAGGTGGACAGCAGCATGTCGGCGTTCGCCTGGAGGCCCGACCGGCGCAGCACCTCGGCCATGCGGACGCCGAGCCAGCGGGCGTTGCCGACCAGGTCGCCGCCCACCTCGTTGGAGACGCAGGTGAGCGTGACGTCGGCTTCGGTGAGCGGCATCTTGAGCAGGTCGGCGTAGGTGATCTCGATGGGGCGGTCGACCATGCCGTGGATGCGGAGCTTCCACTTGTTGGGGTCGACCTGAGGGACGATCAGGGCGGTGTCGATCCTGTAGAAGTCCTGATTTTTCGTGATGAACGGGGACAAACCGCTGATGCGGAGGTCTGCGCCTGCCGGGATGGGCCTGGCGGGGATCGTGGGCTTGGGCAGCGCCAGGCCCACCCGAGCGGCGCTCACCGTCCGCCGCTCGCCTACCTGCCACCCCAGCACGGCCGACGCACCGGCGACCACCACGCCACCGGCGACCCCGGTCAACAACCGCCGCCGATCCAACGCGGACGGCACCACACCCGCCGACGACACCGTCCCACCAGCCGACGGCACCCCATGGTCGGTGGCATGGGTGGCACCGGTCGCCGGGGCCCCACGACCGGCGGCGCCTGTCGTCTGGACACCACCGGCGGTGCCCACCATCTGGGCGCGATCGCCTGCTGCCCGCCGTACCAGCCACGAGAGCGTCCACGCGCCCGCCGCCACCCCCGCTGCTGTCGGCAGCACGTCCGTGACTCCCGCGCTGTCCGGCCGGGTCACGACCGCGAACGCCCCGACCACTCCGAACACGCCCAGTCCAGCGAGGCCGTAGGCGAGCCGCCGCCGCAGGGACAGCACGCCGATGGCCGCGGCGACCAGGGCGAGCACCACCAGCACCCCACCCACGAGCACCGGCTTGTCGTAGAAGCCGAACGTCTCTTTCGCGAAGTCCACGACCGGGGCGGGCGACAGATCGACCGTGGCGTCGGCCACGGCGAGGACGGGAAACGCCTCAGGTCTGACGAACCCGGCCACGAGCTGCGCGATCCCGAGGGCCACGCCCCCGGACACCAATCCCGCCAAGGCGCCCGCCCAGGCGGGCACCGTCTGATTCCTCTGCACAATGCGACGGTACGTCGCCCTTCGCCACAGTGTTCTTACGCGATGGTTACGTGGTCAGCAGCTCGCGCACGATCGGCGCCAGCGCGCGGAAGGCCCGCCCCCGATGGCTGATGGCGTCCTTCTCCTCGGGAGACATCTCGGCGGTAGTGCGCTCGTGCCCGTCGGGTACGAAGATCGGGTCGTAGCCGAACCCGTTGGACCCGCGCGGTGTGGTGACGAGGCGGCCCGGCAGCGTGCCCTCGACCACGCGGGACTCGCCGGACGGCAGCGCCAGCACGGCGGCGCAGGCGAAGAAGGCGGTCATCCGGTCGGCGGGGACGTCGGAGAGCTGGGCGAGCAGCAGATCCATGTTCGCCTGGTCATCGCCGTGCCGCCCGGACCAGCGGGCGGAGAAGACGCCCGGCATGCCGTTGAGCACGTCGACGCACAGTCCGGAGTCGTCGGCGACCGCGGGCAGGCCCGAGCCCTGGGCGACCGCGTGCGCCTTGAGCAGGGCATTCTCTTCGAACGTCACGCCGGTCTCGGCGACCTCGCCGATCGAGGGGAACTCCTCGAGCCCCACGATGTCGAACCCGGACAGGATGCGCCGCAGCTCGGCGATCTTGCCCGCGTTGCGGGTGGCCAGCACGATCGTCATGACTCCAGGGCCTCCTGCTGGATCAGCGTGAGCTCCTCACAGCCGACCACGGCCAGGTCGAGGAGCTGGTTGAGCACGCCCCGGTCGAACGGAGCGCCTTCGGCGGTGCCCTGCACCTCCACGAAGCTGCCCTCCCCCGTCATGACGACGTTCATGTCCGTCTCGGCGGCGACGTCTTCGGCGTAGCAGAGGTCGAGCATCGGCACCGCGCCGACCACCCCGACGGAGACGGCCGACACGGAGCCGATCAGCGGGTCGCCCGGGCACATGCGCCGCTCACGCATCCAGGCGACCGCGTCGGCCAGCGCCACGTATGCGCCGGTGATCGCGGCGGTCCTGGTGCCGCCGTCGGCCTGCAACACGTCGCAGTCGAGCAGAATGGAGTTTTCCCCCAACGCTTTGTAATCGACGCATGCGCGGAGCGAACGTCCGATCAACCGGGAAATCTCGTGAGTCCGGCCGCCGATTTTGCCGCGGACCGATTCTCGATCGTTACGTGTATTGGTCGCTCGCGGAAGCATGGCATATTCGGCCGTAACCCAGCCCTGGCCGCTGCCTCTGCGCCAGCGGGGCACGCTGTCCTGGACCGAAGCCGCGCACAACACCTTAGTGCCGCCGAATTCGACCAGCACGGAGCCTTCGGCATGGGCCAGCCAATGCCTGGTGATGGTGATCGGGCGAAGCTGGTCAGGGTTGCGGCCATCCTGTCGGGACATGCAGATCACCCTATCTCCGAGCCACAACGCTCTTGACCAAATGTGTCCGACACATGGATCCTTACGCAATGACAACGGGGGTGTTGCGGAACCCTGACTTCCTTCGCTTCCTCAGCTCGCATGTCGCCAACGAACTCGGCGCGAATTTCTCCCGCGTGGCCCTCCCGCTGGTGGCCGTGCTCGTGCTGCATGCGGGTCCTGCGGAAGTCGGCGTGCTCGCCTCGCTGCAGACGGCCGCCTATTTGCTGATCGGCCTGCCCGCGGGGGTGTGGGTCGACAGAATGCGCCGGCGGCGCGTGATGATGGTGTCCGACGTGGCCAGATTCGTGCTGCTCGGGAGCATTCCGGTGGCGGCCGAGCTGGGCGTGCTGTCGATCGAGATGATGTTCGTGGTGGCGCTGCTCGCCGGCACGGCGCAGGTCTTCAACGACGTGGCGGACCAGACATACCTCCCCAAACTGGTCAACAATCAGCAGCTCAGCGACGGCAACGGGAAGCTGGAGGCCGTGCGGGCAGGCGGGATCCTCGCCGGACCCGGCTTGGGGGGCGCGCTGGTGCAGTTGGTCGGCGCTTCGCGCACGATGGCCGCCACCGCGCTGGCCTCGCTCGCGTCGGTCTTCTTCCTGTCCTCGATCAAGGCGCCGGACAACGCCCCTTCTGCCGCCGAGCACCCGCCGCTCCTGCGCGGGATCGGCGAGGGGCTCTCATACCTGTGGAACGACCGGCTGTTGCGCATGTTCGTGGCGTCCTCGACCATCGGCAACCTCTGTGTCAGCGCGGTGCTCGGCCTGTCGGTGTTGTTCCTGGCCGAGGAGGTCGGTCTGACGCCCGGCGTGATCGGCGTGCTGCTCATGTCCGGCGGGCTCGGCGGCCTGATCGGCGGTTTGTCCGGGGGCTGGCTGTCCAGGAAGTTCGGCACGGCCAGGATGACGTGGCTGGCCGTCACGGTGGGCGCGCCCTTCAGCCTGCTGCTTCCGATGACACAGGCCGACTGGCGGGTGGCGTGCTTCGCGATCACCTCGATCATGTTGTCGTGGAGCGCTGCATTGTCGAACGTGGGGCAGAGCACCTACCGGCAGACGGTGACCCCCGAGCACTTGCTCGGCCGGGTCAACGCCTCCGTGCGGTTCATGACCTGGGGCGCCCTGCCGCTGGGCGCATTACTCGGCGGGCTCATCGCCCAGCAGATCGGCGTACGCCAAACGTTGTGGCTGTTCCTGGCGGGCAGAGTGCTGTCGTTCGTGCCGCTGTTGTTCTCCCCGCTGCCCCGTCTGCGTGACTTCGACGAGGTTCACGCCAGGTCGTAGACCGCGCCGCTGCGGGCCAGCTCGAACGGGCCGTCGTAGCCGCCTCTGGAGGCGTCGTCGAGGACGGTGGCCTGGTTGTTCCAGGGGACGAGGTGGGTGAGCACGAGCCGGCCGACACCGGCCTTGGCGGCGTGCTCGGCGGCTTGGCGGCCGGTCAGGTGCAGGTCGGTGGGCAGGCCTGGCTGCTCGATGAACGACGCCTCGCACAGCAGGAGGTCGGCGCCCGCGGCCAGCTTGACCAGTTCGTCGCACTCGCCGGTGTCGCCGGAGTAGGCCACGGCCTTGCCGCCGGCCGCGACGCGGAAGCCGTACGCCTCGACCGGGTGGTTGACCAGCCCCGCGGTGAGGGTGAACGGCCCGATCTCGAACGAGCCGGGTTCGAGCGGCACGAAGTCGAAGGCGGTCTCCAGGCCGGGCTCGTCCGGCATGCCGTACGCGGCCGACAGCCGGGTGGGAGCGTCGGCGGGCGCGTAAACGGGCACGGCAGGGTACGGCGCCTCCGGCCCGTACGTCCGCGCCACGTGATAGCCGCAGATGTCCAGGCAATGGTCGGCATGCAAATGGGACAGGCAGATCGCGTCCACGTCGTACAGGCCGATGTGGCGTTGGAGCGCGCCCAGCGACCCGCTGCCGAGGTCGAGCAGCAGCCTGAACCCCTCCGTTTCGAGGAGGTAGCAGGACGCTGGGCTGTCGGGGCCGGGATAGCTGCCCGAACATCCGACGATGGTCACCTTCATGTGGGCCTCCCGTTAAAGGTAGTACCCCCCACTGGTGCGACTTCGACCACATCGATCTCCGGGCCCAGGAAGCGCCGTCCGAGCCGGGCGAAGAGCAGGGAGTCGCCGGTGGCGCGGAAACGGTGCCGGGGGGTGGCCTCGCTTCCGGCCGCCAGTTCGCGGTCGTGCAGGATCCGGTAGACGTCTTTCGCCGTCTCGTCAGCGCTGGAGACCAGCGTGACCTCGTTACCGACGACGTACGAGATCGCGCCGGCGAGCAACGGGTAATGGGTGCAGCCGAGGATGAGGGTGTCGCACCCGGCGGCCCTGATGGGTTCCAGGTAGTCGCGCACGACCTCGATGAGCTCGTCGCTCATCGTCTCGCCTCGTTCGACGTACTCCACCAGGCGTGGGGCGGCCACGCCGGTGAGCTGCACGTCGGGAGCCGCGGTGAAGGCGTCGTGATACGCCATGGACTCGATGGTGGCCCTGGTGGCGATCACGCCCACTTTCCCGTTGCGGGTGGCACGCACCGCGCGCCTGGTCGCGGGCTGGATCACCTCGATGACCGGCACGTCGTAGCGCTCGCGGGCGTCGCGCAGCACGGCGGCGCTGGCGCTGTTGCACGCGATCACGAGCATCTTGACGTCGTGCTCGACGAGGTGGTCCATCACTTCCAGGGCGTAGGCGCGGACCTCCGCGATGCGTTTCGGCCCGTACGGCTGACGGGCCGTGTCGGCCACGTAAGTGATCGATTCCTGGGGCAACTGGTCGATGATCGCCCGGGCGACCGTCAAGCCGCCGACTCCGCTGTCGAAGATCCCAATACTCGTGTCCGGCACGCTTCAGAGAGTAGGCGACCCGCCCGATCAACACTGCGTAAGAATCCTCACAGGTCCTCTTTCGTCGGACCTGTGAGGAAGCTCACTGTGTCTATTGGCTCGCTCGCTGCGCTCGCTCACGGCCCCAGATGAGCTTGAAGGGGTGTTGTCTTGCTCACATCAGCCCCTGCCGACCCGTGCGAGCTGACGCGACTGGGCCACCAGGCGGCCGGTGGAGTCGCGTACCTCGACCTCCTCGTCGAACCAGCCGTCGGAGACCAGCCGGCCGCTGCCGAGCAGGGTCAGCCAGCCGGGCGCGGGCAGCGCGCGCAGGTGCCAGGTGAGGTCCACGGTCGGCGCCCAGCCGCGCGCCCCCGCCGAGAACACCACGGGGGGCAGCGCGTCCACGGCCAGCGCCAGCACGTACGGGTCCGGGTCCTGGGGCTCGGCCATCCTGAAGTACGCCCGCGACTCGGGCCGGCCGGTGGGCTTGCCGGTCAGCCAGCCGATCGTGGGCGGGTCGAAGAGCAGCTCCATCTGGGCGTTCAGGGTCATGCCCGATTCGGGCTTGGGATCGGGGAGTTGGGCGCAGTCCTCGAGGGCCGGCATCTCGTACGCTGATTTTTCTGCATACATCGGCTCAACGTCGTTCAACGTGGCCGTCGTGATCAAGCTCTCGATCTGCGCCACGCCATCCTGGACGAGCGTCGCCCGGGCGAAGGCGGCCGTCCTCCCCGCCTTCAACGGCTCCACCTTGACCTGGGCGGGCCCGGGCACCGGCGCCTTGAGGAACTGCGCGGTCGTGCTCACCGGATGCTCGAACGGCGAGGCGTCCACCGCCGCGCGCAGGATCACCGCCATGAGGTAGCCGCCGTTGAGCGGGCCGCCGATGGCGTATCCGGGGTCGATGCACACGTCGTAGGTGCCGTCGTCGACTCTGATCGCCTGCGTGGCCTCGTCGAACTTGGTCATCCGCTCCCACCTCAAGCCTGGAACTATATTCTAGTAGCCCCATACTTTACGACATGCGCCTGTCAGCGCGCCTACCTGCGAAAACGTGGCCGGGCTGAGAACGTTTGATCATGGCAAGTGTTACCGAACTCATAGGCCAGTCCGTCTGGGACTGCCACGGGGTGTGGGTCGGTCACGTCGTCGACATCCGCATGGTCAAGCACAAAGGCGAGCTCCAGCAGAGCCACACCGTCTGCGGTCTCGTCGTGTCGAGCCGACGCGCCCCGTTCCTGCTCGGGCTCACCCGCAGCCTCCACGGGCGTGTGCCCTGGCTCTCCCGGGCGCTGGCGCGGGTGATCTACGCCGGATGCACGTTCGTGCCGTGGTCGAGCGTCACCGACTACGCGGACGGTGAGGTGCATATCGAGGTGCTCAGAAAGGAGCTCAACAGGGTCTGATTCCGACTTCAGCACATTGCAAGCGGCCGACAAGCAACATCAGCTAACTTCGCTGTGGTTAAAAGTCCACATTGTGAGTTGAGTGATGTCTGCGAATAATCCCCCTTACGGCCAGGATCCTGACCGGACCACGGCGTACAACTGGAACCAGGGGCAGCCGTACCCTCCGCAGCAGCCATACCCCCAGCAGTCCCACGGCCAGGAGGGGGCTTACGGCCAGCAGCAGCAGCCGCAATACGGGCAGCAGCAGCCTCATGGCCAGGGCTACGAACAGCAGGCCTACGGGCAGCAGCAGCCGCAGTACGGGCAGCCGGCATACGACCAGCAGCAGCCGCAATACGGGCAACAGGCATATGGGCAGCAGCAGCCGGCGTACGGGCAGCAGGCTCAGGGTGGCTGGCAGCAGGAGCAGTTGCAGCAGGGCGGCTGGCAGCAGGAGCAGAGCTGGCAGCAGGGCCAGTACGCGCAGTCAGGATGGCAGCAGCAGGGCCCCGACGGCTTCGGCCCGCCCCAGCCGGCCAAGAAGAGCCGCAAGGGCTGGGTGATCGCGGCCGCCGCGACGCTCGCGGTGGTGCTGCTCGGCGGCGGCGCCGTGTGGGCCGTGGGCGCCATCGGCGGCGGCGGCACGCAGCCGAACGACGTCCTGCCCGCCAACTCCATCGCCTACGCCCGCCTCGACCTGGACCCGGCCGCGAACCAGAAGCTCGCGCTGTTCGCGCTCGCCAGGAAGTTCACGGTCACCAAGGAGTCCTTCACCGGCGACGACCCGCGCAAGGCGCTGTTCGACACCATCAACAAGGACTCCGACAACAAGATCGACTTTGCCAAGGACGTCGACCCGTGGCTGGGCAGCAGGATCGGCTTCGCCGCCGTCCCCTCCGGCAAGGAGGAGCCCGACTTCGCGGTGGCCGTCCAGGTCAAGGACCAGGAGCAGGCCAAGGCCGGCATCGCCAAGCTGATGGACGGCGACAAGTACGGCATCGCCTTCCGTGACGACTACGCGCTCCTCACCGCCAACCAGGCGCTGGCCGACAAGTATGCGCAGGCCGAAGGCAGCCTGGCCGACAACGCCGAGTTCAGCGAGGACATGGGCGCGGTCGGCGAGCAGGGTGTGCTGTCCTTCTGGGCCGACATGAACGGTCTGATAGGCCTGGCCAAGGCGGACTTGACCGCCGAGCAGCAGGCGGCCGTCGACAAGGTCAAGGACGCCAGGTTCGCCGGCGCCCTGCGCTTCGACAGCGCCTACGTCGAGCTCGCCGGCACGGTCCGCGGCGCCACGGGCATGCTGCCCCAGGGCGACCTGCCCAAGGCCAACCTGGGCATCCTGCCCGCCACCACGGCAGGCGCGCTGTCGATCTCCGGCCTGGACCAGGTCGTCACCAAGCAGTGGGCCGAGATCGAGAAGCAGGCCGCGGCGTCCGGGGCGGCGGAGATCAAGCAGCTCATCGAGCAGGCCAAGACCCAGTTCGGTCTGCAACTGCCGGGTGACCTCGCCACGGTCTTCGGCAAGAACTTCACGGTCGCGGTGGACAGCCAGGGCCTGAACAGCAACCAGATCAAGGGCGGCGTACGCATCGCCACCGACCCGGCCAAGGCGCAGGCCATCCTCGACAAGATCCAGCAGGCGATGACCGCCAGCGGGCAGCCCGCTCCCCAGATCGCCAAGATGGCCGGCGACGGCGTCTTCACGGTGGCGACGACGGACGAGTACGCCAAGAAGCTGGCCGAGGAGGGCACGCTGGGCGACTCGGAGACGTTCCAGACCGCGATCGCGGACCCGGACGGGGCGACGTCGGCCCTCTTCGTCGACCTCGACAAGATCGAGAACCTCTACCTGAAGAACATGCAGGGCGACGAGAAGGCGAACCTGCGGGTGCTGCGGGCCATCGGCGTCAGCGCCACCCAGACCGACACGGAGGCGACGTTCTCGATGCGGGTCCTGTTCAACTGAGCCGAACGAAGAGGGCGGCCGGTCCCCGACCGGCCGCCCTCCTTCACGTTCAGGCCCAGAGCTGGCCTTCGAGGCGGTCTTCCGCCTCCTCCAAGGTGCCCTCGTAAGCTCCCGTGGACAGGTATTTCCAGCCGCCGTCGGCCACCACGAACACGACGTCGGCGCGCTCTCCCGCCTTGACCGCCTTCGCGGCCACCCCGAGCGCCGCGTGCAGCGCGGCTCCGGTCGAGACGCCGGCGAAGATGCCCTCCGAGGCCAGCAGCTCGCGGGTACGCCGCAGCGCGTCCGCGGAGCCGACCGAGAACCGGGTGGTCAGCACCGACTCGTCGTAGAGCTCGGGGATGAACCCCTCGTCCACGTTACGCAGCCCGTAGACCAGCTCGCCGTAACGCGGCTCGGCGGCGACGATCTGCACGCCGGGCACCCGCTCGCGCAGGAACCGCCCCACGCCCATCAGCGTCCCGGTCGTGCCCAGCCCCGCTACGAAGTGGGTGACGGTCGGCAGGTCCTCGAGGATCTCCGGGCCCGTGGTCTCGTAGTGCGAGCGCCAGTTGGCCGGGTTTCCGTACTGGTAGAGCATCACCCAGGAGGGGTTCTTCGCCGCCAGTTCCTTGGCCACGCGCACGGCCTCGTTCGAGCCGCCCGCCGCCGGGGAGGAGATGATCTCGGCGCCCCACATGCGCAGCAGCTGGCGCCGCTCCTCTGAGGTGTTCTCCGGCATGACGCAGATCAGCTTGTAGCCCTTGAGCTTGGCCGACATCGCGAGCGAGATGCCGGTGTTGCCGCTGGTGGGCTCCAGGATCGTGCAGCCGGGCGTGAGCCGGCCGTCCTTCTCGGCCTGCTCCACCATCCACAGCGCGGGCCGGTCCTTGATCGAGCCGGTCGGGTTGCGGTCCTCGAGCTTGGCCCAGATGCGTACGTCGGCGGACGGCGACAACCTCGGCAGGCCGACGAGCGGCGTGCGGCCCACCGAGTCGATCAGCGATTCGAAACGCATGTCACCCGCCGGCGACAGCAGGGAGCACGGTCACCGTGTCACCGTCGGACACCGGCGTGCCCAGGCCGCCGAGGAAGCGCACGTCCTCGTCGTTCAGGTAGACGTTGACGAAGCGGCGCAGGCCGCCCTCGTCGACGAGGCGGTCCTTGATGCCCGGGTGGCGGGACTCAAGATTGGTGATCAGCTCGTCGAGGGTAGCGCCCTCGGCGCTCACGGCCTTCGCGCCGTCGGTGTAGTTGCGCAGAATGGTCGGAATGCGAACCTCGATGGCCATCGCGGTCAGTCTCCTCAGGTCAGGTCGTCGTCCCATCGGCATGCAACGCCGACGGCTGAAGGGGGATTCCAGACAGCTTCAGCCGCGACAGTCATAGACGACGACAGCCGGAGTGTGCGCGAAGAGGAAGCTCTGCACCGGCCGGACCATCATGGGAGAAACCTTACCTCTTCCTCGGTAATCACTCCGTCGAGGATCCGGTAGGAGCGGAACTCCACCTCGTTCTCGTCCCGGGTCGAGACCAGGACGTAGTGCGCGTCGGGCTCGGAGGCGTACGACACGTCAGTGCGTGACGGGTACGCCTCGGTGGCGGTGTGGGAGTGGTAGATCACGACGGGCGCCTCGTCGCGGTCGTCCATCTCACGCCAGACGCGAAACTGCTCCATCGAGTCGAAGCGGTAGAAGGTGGGCGAGCGCTCGGCGTTCTCCATCGGGATGAACCGCTCGGGAACGCCGTTCTTGCCCGCGATCACACCGCACGCCTCGTCGGGGTGGTCGGCGCGGGCATGGGCGACGATCTTGTCCGCCAGTTCCTGCGAGATCGAGAGCATGCCCGGAAATTACCAGAGCGCCCGGACCAGGCTGTCCTGGAGGTACGTCAACCAGTCGTAGGTGACGTAGGCCGGGTATCTGGGGTCGTCCTCGGACATCATGGCGATCTCGTCGTGCACTTCTTCGGTCACCTCGAGCTTGGTGCCGAGCGTGAGCCGGATGTCGTTGAGCGCGCGCAGCCACGCCTGCGCCTGCTCCGGCGTCAGGTCGAAGCGCCCTGAGGCGGCGGTCTCGAGCACGGTCTGCGCGTCGGCCCGTTTGCCGTCGCGCAGCGTGGCCTCGGTGTAGCGGCGGAACTCCACGGAGTCCTTCTCGTCTTCGTACGCCGACGGGAACAGGCGTGCCAGGACCGGGTCCGACGGCGCCTCGCCCGCCCCGATGCCCAGCGCCCGCTCCAGCGGATCGTCGCTCGTCTCGCCCGGCGACACGAGGCCGAGCGTCATCGACACGAGCGAGCGCAGCAGCGAGACCTCCGCGGCCTCGAACCGCGCGACGACTCCGCCACGCTTGCCCGGCGAGAACCCCGAACTCACCCGCACCTCTTCACGTGCATCATTTGACCGAATCCGGCTGGAGCGTCGCCCACAGGCCGTAGGAGTGGAGAATCTGCACATCGCGTTCCATCTCTTCGCGCGTGCCGCTGGACACGACCGCCTTGCCCTTGTGGTGTACGTCCAGCATGAGTTTCTCGGCCTTCTCCTTGGTATAGCCGAAGACCGTTTGGAAGACGTAGGTCACATAGGACATGAGGTTGACCGGGTCGTTCCAGACGATGGTTACCCATGGCAGATCGGGCCGGACGTCCGATGACGGACGCTCGACGGCGATTGGAGCGGTGCTACCCACATCCCCGAGTCTGCCCTATCTGGGCCGTAGTCTTCGAGTCGTGACAATGACCATGAGCACTGCGTTGCTCACAGATCACTATGAGCTGACAATGCTGCAGGCCGCGCTGCGAAGCGGGGCGGCCCACAGACGCGCGGTCTTCGAGGTGTTCGCCAGGCACCTGCCGGGCGGGCGGCGTTACGGGGTTGTCGCAGGAACGGGACGTGTCCTGGACGAGCTCGAACGCTTCCGTTTTGGTGAGATTGAACTCACCTATCTGCGCGAGCACAAGGTTGTGGACGAAGCCACTCTGGCGTTTCTGGCCGATTACCGGTTTTCCGGGAACATCTGCGGCTACCGCGAGGGCGATCTCTATTTCCCCGCCTCCCCCATCATGGTCGTGGAGGGCACCTTCGCCGAGGCCGTGCTGCTGGAGACGCTGATCCTGTCGATCCTCAATCACGACTGCGCGATCGCCTCCGCCGCCTCCCGGATGACCAACGCCGCGGGCAAACGCCCGATCATCGAGATGGGCTCGCGGCGCACCCACGAGGCCGCGGCGGTGGCGGCCGCGCGGGCCGCGTACATCGCCGGGTTCGCCTCCACCTCCAATCTGATGGCCGGGCACATGTACGGCATCCCCACGGCCGGCACGGCGGCGCACGCCTTCACCTTGCTGCACGACTCCGAGCGGGCGGCGTTCGAGGCCCAGATCGCCTCACTCGGGCCGGAGACGACCCTGCTGGTGGACACCTACGACGTGCCGGAGGCGGTCCGCACGGCGGTGGAGCTGACCGGGCCGAAGCTCGGGGCCGTCCGCATCGATTCGGGTGACCTGGCCGCCGCGGCGCAGGAGGTGCGTGAGCAGCTCGACGCGCTCGGCGCGTTCAACACCCGCATCCTGGTCACCTCGGACCTGGACGAGTACGCCATCGCCGCGCTCGCCGCCGCCCCGGTGGACGGGTACGGGGTGGGCACCTCGCTGGTGACCGGGTCGGGCGTGCCCACGGCTGCACTGGTGTACAAGCTGGTGGCGCGGGAGACGGCCACGGGCAAGCTGGAGGCCGTGGCCAAGCGCTCGGTGGGCAAGCCGTCGCGGGGCGGCCGCAAGCAGGCGTACCGGCTGCTGGACTCCTCCGGCCACGTCGACACCGAGCTGATCACCACCGGCGGCTTGGTCCCCGAGGGCGGCATCCCTTTGCTGCACGAGCTCGTGCGCGACGGGGAGGTCGTGGGCGCGGAGCCCCTGTCCGCGGCTCGCGAACGCCACGCTCACGCCGTCGCCACACTCCCCCTGGAGGCCCTCCACCTGGGCAGGGGGTACGCGGCGGTCCCCACGGAGTTCGCCTGACGTATCGTGCTGGTATGGGCACCGCGTTGATCATCGTCGATGTGCAGAACGACTTCTGCGAGGGTGGCAGCCTTCCCGTGGCCGGCGGGTCCGCGGTGGCGGCGGCGATCACTCGTCACGTGGCCGACCACGGCTACCACCACGTGGTCGCCACCCGCGACTACCACGTCTCCCCCGGCGACCACTTCGCGGAGTCGCCCGACTACCTCGCGACCTGGCCGGCCCACTGCGTGGCCGGCACGCCGGGGGCGGACTTCCATCCGTCGTTCGACGTGTCGGCGGTGGAGGAGGTCTTCAGCAAGGGAGCGTACGCGGCGGCGTACAGCGGCTTCGAGGGCGTGTCCGGCGACGGGGTGACGCTGGCCGACTGGCTCAGGGAGCGCGGGGTGCACGAGGTCGACGTGGTGGGCATCGCCACCGACCACTGCGTGCGCGCCACGGCCCTGGACGCCGTCAAGCACGGCCTCGCGGTGCGGGTCCTGCTGGACCTCACGGCCGGCGTCTCCCGGCCCACGACGGAGGCGGCGATGGCGGAGCTGAAGGAGGCGGGCGCCACCTTGCAAGGAGCGCCCGCCGTGGGCTGATCGCTCCCGCGATCCATCACGAAGCGTACACAGTGTGGAACGCTGAGGTGATGTGATATCCAAGAGGGGCGAACTCTCTCCGGGGTCGGAGTAACACGGAGAGTGACACGTCTTCCTCGTCGCTGGAGGTTCTCCATGCTGGCCGTCTCCTTAGGTGTGGCCTGGCTGCTCCTCGGCCCGCTCAGCCTGTGGCTCCTCGTCAAGGGCAGCACCACCGAGCGCATGGGGGCGATCGTCGCGCTGGCGCTGCTGGAAGGCGGCACGATCGTGATGAACCAGGTCGTCCAGGACTCCATCCTGGAGCACTCCGTGGTCTCCCACGACGTGTCACCGACGGCGGTCTGCGACGAGCGCACCCCTTCCCCGCGCTCCGCCAGGGTCGGCAGGTCTCTCGTCCTGGCCTGGCCCGCCGTGCGCCGCGAATGCGAGACGGCCGAGGTCACGGTCCGCGCCAAGGGGAGGCGGCTGCTGGTCTGGGTGCATACGGTCGCTGGTCCGGGCGATCACCTGCCTGTGCTTCCCGTACGAGTCAAAGGCGACACGGCCCGAGTGACAGTCCCGTTGCCTGAGAAATCAGGCCATATCCCAGTTGATGGCCGAAACGGCCGTCGGATCCCGACACCGATGACGTAGCCGCAGTCATCTGCCCGGATGTACCGGCATGGAGTGCGGATCTGGGTTCGGGCGCATTCCACCTTCCTGACATGGAGGAGCACTGCCATGCCGTACATCACCGCCACCGACGGCACCGACATCTTCTACAAGGACTGGGGCTCCGGCCAGCCGGTCGTGTTCAGCCACGGCTGGCCGCTGAACGCCGACGCCTGGGACAGCCAGCTCCGCCTGGTGGCCGAGAACGGCTACCGCGCCATCGCCCACGACCGCCGTGGCCACGGACGCTCCGCCCAACCGTGGAACGGCAACGACATGGACACCTACGCCGACGACCTGTTCGGTCTCCTGGAGACCCTGGACGTGCGCGGGGCGATCCTGGTCGGCCACTCGACGGGCGGCGGCGAGGTGGCCCGCTTCCTCGGCCGCCACGGCAGCGCCCGCGTCTCCAAAGCGGTGCTCCTCGGCGCCGTGCCGCCGCTGATGCTCAAGACGGACGCCAACCCCGGAGGGGTGCCCATCGAGGTCTTCGACGACATCCGCGCGGGCGTGCTGGCCGACCGCTCACAGTTCTACAAGGACCTCAGCGCCCCCTTCTACGGCGCCAACCGGCCCGGCTCGACCGTCTCTCAGGGCACGCGCGACGCGTTCTGGCTGATGAGCATGCAGTGCGGGCTGAAGGGCGCCTACGACTGCATCAAGCAGTTCTCGGAGACGGACTTCACCGACGACCTGCGGCGCATCGACGTGCCGACGCTGATCGCGCACGGCGACGACGACCAGATCGTCCCCATCGCGAACGCGGCCATCAAGTCGGCCGAGCTCGTCAAGGACGCCACTCTGAAGGTGTACGAAGGGGCTCCGCATGGCTTGACGGGCTCGTACAACGACGCCTTCAACGCCGACTTGATGGCCTTCATCCAGAGCTGATCGCTTCGGCTAAGGTGGTCCCCCGTGACCGAACCGGACTTCCTGCATACCACGCGGGCGTCCTATGACGCCATTGCCACCGACTACGCCGACTTCTTCCGTGACGTGTGGGCGGGCATGCCGCTGGAGCGGGCGATGTTCGCCGCGTTCGCCGAGCTCGTAAAGGACTCCGGGCCCGTGGCGGACGTCGGCTCCGGTCCGGGGCAGGTCACGGCGCTTCTGCACGGGCTGGGGCTGGACGTGTTCGGCGTGGACCTGTCGCCGGAGATGGTGGCGCTGGCCCGGCGCACGTTCCCCGGCCTGCGGTTCGAGGAGGGCTCGATGCTGGCCCTGGACCTGCCTGACGGGAAGCTGGGCGGTCTGGTGGCCAGCTACTCGATCATCCACGTTCCCCTGGAACGGCTGCCCGAGGTGTTCTCCGAGTTCCACCGGGTGCTGGCTCCCGGGGGTCACCTGCTGGTGGCGTTCCAGGTCGGGGACGAGCCCCTGCGCCTCACGGACGGGTTCGGCCATGCCATCTCACTGGATTTCCACCGCCGCCAGCCGGACCAGATCGCCGAAATGCTGGACGCGGCGGATTTCACCGTGGACGCCCGCCTGATACGGGAGCCGAAGCCGGGCACCCGCGAATCCACCCCGCAGGCCATGCTCCTGGCCCGCAAGCCCGCGACCGCCTAAGACGCGGCCACGGCCAGCCGCAGGGCGTCGTCGAACCTCGCGAAGACCTCGAACGCGTGCCGCAGCCCCGTGATGGACAACACCCTCGCCATCACCCCGTGCACCCCACCGAGCAGCAGCCTGGTCCCCCGGGCCTCGCAGCGCTGCATGACGCTGAGGAGCTCGTTCATCCCCATCGAGTCGCAGAACGCCACCTGGCCGAGGTCCAGGATCAGGAAGGGCTGCGGGGGCAGCTCCCAGATGCGTTGCAGATGCTCGCGCAGCACCGGCACCGCGTTGACGTCGAGCTCGCCTTCGAGCCTCAGGATGACGGCGTTTCTTGAGAGGCCTGAGGTCACGCTGAGCGTCGGCTTCCGGTTGGCCTCAGATGACATTGGCGAAGTCCTTTGCACATCTCAAGACGAGCCAAGAGAGGTTGTTGCCGGTTCGACCGAGCTTCTAACAGCTTCTGACAGAAGGTCACTGCTCTGTGTCCCGAGGGGAGAGGTCCCGGCCAGGCACCGACGCCGTCAGACGGTCGTGAGCGTGCCGCCCACGCTCCGCCGTCCATCCGTGCCTGCCGGGCTCGAGTCAGCGCCGCTGGGTGGCCCAGCGGCGGATCGTGTCGATCCGCTCCTGGATCTGCTCGGCCGTCGCCTGGGCGATCGGCGGGCCGCCGCAGGTGCGGCGCAGCTCCGCGTGGATGACCCCGTGCGGCTGGCCCGTGCGGTGGTTCCAGGCGCCCACCAGGCCGTTGAGCTCCTTCCGCAGCTCCGCGATCTGCTCGTGCGGCGCCAGTGTCTCGCGCGACTCCTCAGCCGGCTGCTGCTTGCGCCTGGCTGCCTGCTGGTCCGACTGCCGTTTGCGGAGGAGGGTCGCCACCTGGTCGGGCTCCAGGAGCCCGGGCAGGCCGATGAAGTCCTCCTCCTCGGCGGAGCCGACCTCCGCGCCCGTGCCGAACTCGCCGCCGTCGAACAACACCCGGTCGAACGTGGCCGACGTCTCCATCGTCTCGAACGGCAGCTCGTCACCCAGGACGTCCGGGTTGTCCTTCTTGCGGTTGGCCTGCTCCAAGAGGCTGTCGTCGAGGCCGTCCTCCGGAGGCCGCTTGTTGAGCACGTGGTCGCGCTCCACCTCCATCTCGTTGGCCAGGCCCATGAGGGTCGGCACCGAGGGGAGGAAGACCGAAGCCGTCTCGCCCCGCTTGCGTGCGCGTACGAAACGGCCCACCGCCTGGGCGAAGAAGAGCGGGGTCGAGGTCGAGGTGGCGTAGACGCCCACGCACAGGCGGGGGATGTCGACGCCTTCCGAGACCATGCGTACGGCCACCAGCCAGCGGTCCTGCGACGCGGCGAACTGCTTGATCTTCTTCGAGGCGCCGGGGTCGTCGGAGAGGACCACGGTGGCGCCCTCGCCGGTGATGTTGCGCAGGTGGCGCGCGTAGGCGCGGGCGGTCTCATGATCGGTCGCGATGACCAGGCCGCCCGCGTCGGGCACGCCCCTGCGCACCTCGGTGAGGCGGCGGTCGGCGGCCTGCATGACCTGGCGGATCCAGTCGCCCTTGGGGTCGAGCGCGGCCCGCCACGCCTGCGAGAGCTGGTCCTTGGTGAGCGGCGTGCCCAGCGTCGCGGCGATCTCGTCGCCGGCCCGCGTGCGCCACTTCATCTCCCCGGAGTAGGCGAGGAAGATGACCGGCCGCACGACCCCGTCGTCGAGGGCGGGCCCGTAGCCGTAGGAATAGTCGGCGACGCTGCGTTTGAGGCCCTCCCCGTCCTCCTCGTAGGCGACGAAGGGGATCGGGTTGTCGTCGGACCTGAACGGCGTCCCGGTGAGCTGGAGGCGGCGCGTGGCAGGCTCGAAGGCCTCCCGCACGCCGTCGCCCCACGACTTGGCGTCGCCGGCGTGGTGGATCTCGTCGAAGATGATCAGGGTCTTGCGCGCCTCCGTGCGCGCCCTGTGCAGGGCGGGGTGCATGGCGACCTGCGCGTACGTCACCGCGACCCCGGTGTAGTCGCGTGACGTCGTGCCCTGGCTGTTCTTGAACTCGGGATCGATGCCGATGCCGACCTTCCCGGCGGCGTCGGCCCACTGGCGCTTGAGGTGCTCGGTGGGCGTCACGATGGTGATCGCCCGGATCACCCCGCGGGTGAGCAGCTCGCTGGCGATGCGCAGGGCGTAGGTCGTCTTGCCCGCGCCCGGCGTCGCCACGGTGAGGAAGTCACGTGGCTCGTGCCTGAAGTAGAGGTCGAACGCCTCTTGCTGCCAGGCACGCAACTTGGGAGCGGTGCCCCATGCGGCGCGGTCTGGATAGGAAGGCGAAAGGTGGGACGCGGCGAAGGTGCTCACCGCATCACCTCTGGGGTTCGTGTGCTTCGCTCTCTCACAGTGACCCGATAGTAATCGGGCCCACCGACAAGACGTGCCGTGAGCCGTGGATTCTGGCCAAGGTCTTCCTCACGTGCTATGCGGCTTATCGGATCCTCATCATGACGGCGTCGAGCGCCTGTCTGCGCGCGGTTTCCTCGGGTTGCAGCAGTCCGAGGAGCAGGACGGCCCGGTCGCCGCGAGTGATCAGCATCACTCTCATGAAGGCGGGCCTGTTGACCACGTCCCGGTATTCCGCCCGGAGCGCCCGGGTGTGACCCCCTGGGATCTCCTTGTCCTCGACGATGCTCACGCGGTCCCCTTTGAGCAGCAGCCTGGAGTAGAGCTCCGCCGCCTCGGCCGTGGCCTCCTCGGCGTCCACCACGCCTGCGGGCACCGGCCTGGCCATGACCAGGCCGCCGCTTCCGTCCCTGACGACCGATGTGAATCCGGTCACCGGTGGCACCGCGGCCACTCTCCAGCCCTGCGGCAACGTCGCCGTCACCCCGGCCAGCCCGTCGCTCAGCCTGCCCGGCTCCGCGCCCGGCTCGGTGATCCGCAACACCACCGCGGTCGCCCCCGCCACCAGGCCCGTCCCGGCTAACAGTGCGGCGAGCACGACCGCCCACCGCCGCCACAGGCGTGCTCCGGCGCGCCTGCGCACTCCGGGGTCCACCGGGGTGCCGTAGAGCCGCGCGGACGGCGGCAACGTATCCCATGTCGGCGCGGACAACGGCGAGTTGCTCGCGTGCCCCCGCTCCCAGCCGTCCTGTTGCAGACTCCGTCCCCAGTCGTCGCGCTCCGGGACGCGTCCCCACTCGTCACGTTCCAGACCGCGTCCCCAGTCGTCACGTTCCGCCGGGTGCTCCACGCCCCGTCCCCAGCCTGCCGCAGGCGGCTCCGGGCTTCCCCCCGGCGGCCAGTCCGCACCCGGATGGGGGCCGGGGCCGGGATCATGGTCGGCGGTCCTGCGGATGCGCGGGTTCCACGGCTCGTCGAGGTCTTCGCTCTCCCCCGCGTCCAAGTCGAGCGGATGCGGCCTCCGGGGACTCTCGGGCCCTCGACGCGGCTCCTCCTGGCGCGGGCTCCGGCGCCCCGGAGCCTCGCCCCACGTGGACTCCGTGTCCTCTGGAGGAGTACGGCGATGCCTGGCTCCCGGCTGAGGCGGCCAGACACGGTGATCACCCTCCATGACACCTCCTTGTCCCGCTGTCCTATCACTCCTCGCCGAGAGGATCCGGCGAACCGTGATCGCTGTGACAAGAGGGACGGAATTCAGCGGATGCGCCCGGCGAGCAGCGTGGCTGCCAGCCCGACGGCCGCCATGAGGAGGCAGATGACGACGAACCCGGTGGCGATCTCGGCGGAGGTGTGACCGATCAGGTTGACCAGCGCCCCGCCGACCCCGATGGCCAGTGCGGAGCCCAGCATGTCCGTCACGGACAGCGCCGCCGAGTTGGCGCCCTGCTCGTTCTCGGGCGACTGCTTGAGCACCGTGACGCTGATGGTGGCCATGGCGAGTCCCATCCCGAACCCGGCCACGATCCACGCGGGCACCGCGACCCACCCGCTCATCCCCGGCAGAACAGACAGCAGGGACAGCAGGATGCCTCCCGTCAGGCTCGCCGCCCCGACCCTGAGCCTCCGGTGCGGCTCCACGCTCCGCCGGCTCTGCAGGTATGACCCGGTCGACCAGCCGAGCGCCCCCGTGGTCAGCGCGATCCCGGCCTCCCGCGCATCGAAGCCTCTCACTTCCTGCAGCGCCAGCGGGATGAAGGAGTTCACCCCGAAGAAGGCGGCCGAGAAGAACCCGCGCATCAGCACGGTCGTGGGCAGTCCTCGGACGAATCGCAACGCGCCGGGCGGCAGCAACCGGTACAGGCCGTAGATCAGGAAGCCCAGCCCGGCCACCGTCTCCAGAGCACCCGAGACGGGAGCCAGGTGCAGCCGGTCCACCCCGTGCAGCAACGCCGCGGCGCCACCGGCCGTCGCCGCCGCGGCCAGCGTCATCGCCAGCGGCCGCGACCGCGGGCCGTCCCCGGGCGCCACGTCGGCTGACCGCGGGCTCCGCAGCGCGGGGACGAGCATCACCAGCGCGGGCACGATCAGCGGGATGATCCCGTAGAAGACGTACCGCCAGCCCCACTGCTCGGCCACGGATCCCGCGACGGCCGGGCCGACCATGGAGGGCACCACCCAGGCAGCGGAGATCGCGGCGAACGCCTTGGGTCGCATCTCGGCCGGATAGACCCTCGCGATCATCACGAACAGCGCCACGATCGAGGCCCCCGCGCCCAGCCCCTGGACGGCCCGGGCCGCAAGGAACATCGTCGCCGACTGCGCGGCCCCCGCCAGCCCCATACCGGCCACGAAGAGCATCAGCCCGGCCAAGAACGGCATCGGGTAACCGCGCCGATCCGCCCAGAGCCCGGCGACCACGTTCGCGAACAAGCTGGAGATCAGGAAGGCGGAGAAGCTCAGACCGTAAAGGTTCAACGCGTCCAGCTCATCGGCGACGTCCGGCATGACCACCCCGACCGACATGCCCTCGAAGGCCACGAGCGTGATGACGAGCAGGATGCCAAGGGTGGCGGTACGGTAGGCCGGGCCGAAGATCCGGGGAGTCTTGTGGGGAGCGTCGAGTGCTTTCGGTCCTGTCACCCACACATCGTAATTTGCCGCGCAATCTAAATTTTTGAGGTGTGCCGGTACGCGGCCCAGATCTCGTGCATCCGCCGCGCCTGCCCCTGCGTGAACTCCGCCATGCATCGGTCATGGGCGTAGTCCATGAAGTTCCGCGTGGGATCTGGCCCGGCCTGAGGGCACGTGTCCTTGTGCGCCGGGCACGCCTCGGTCGGCTTGGCCTCCGCCGGGGTGTCGTCGATGCCGTCGCCGGGCTGCCGGCAGCCGTTCTCGAAGGTGTGGAACAGGCCGAGCCAGTGGCCGATCTCGTGGACGCCGGTGAAGCCCCGGTTGTAGTTGGTCATCGCGCCACCGGGCAGGCTGCGCCAGTCGATCACGACACCGTCGAGCAGGGGCGCGCCCGCGTACCAGTAGGGGTAGCTGGCGAAGCCCAGCATCAGCTCGCTGAGCTGGGCGATGTAGAGGTTGAGCGTTTCAGCACCGCCCTTGTGCAGCGCGTTCTTCATCGGCTGCTCGTGACCCACGGGATCGGTGAACCAGGTGGCGTTGTCCCTGACCGAGATGCTGTCGAGCCGGAAGCGCACGCCGGTGTCCACGCCGCCGAAGGCGCCGCCGTACGCGGAGTTGAGCACCGCGATCTGGCTCCTGATCGCCTGATCCGAGACCTTGCGGACACCTCGGGTGAGGACGTGCACCCGGGTGGGCACGGTGATCGTCGTGGGCGGCGTGACCCCGGCCAGCCGCCGGTCGAGCTCGGCCATGAGCTTGGCCACGTCTTCCGGCTTGGGCGAGCGCGGCCCCGGCGTGCTCCTGTGCGGAGATCCGGCGCAGACGGCGGCCCGGGCGGCACTGAGCTGGAGCGGTGGCGCGATCACCACTGTGAGCAGGCATGCCAACGAGACGGCGGTCGCGCGCCGGGCCATGCGGTACCCCCATGACGGTATGAGCTGGTCTGGCTACAGACCGTAGCTCCACCTGGGGGGATTACCGCTCAGCAACACTCACTGTTTGTCGCCGCCCTGATCGCCGCCGCCCACGGGCAGGCTCTCGTAGATTTCCTTGCACTCCGGGCACACCGGATATTTCTTGGGGTCGCGGCTGGGCACCCAGACCTTGCCGCACAGGGCGCGGATCGGCGTGCCCGTCACCATGCTCTCGGTGATCTTGTGCTTGTCCGCGTAGTGCGCGAATCGCTCATGATCGCCGTCGCCGTGCGACGTCCGCGGCGTGGTTTCCTGCTCTGGGAGGATCTTCGTGCTCACCCCAGCAAGTTTATGCCCCCACCGCAACCGCCACCCCACATAGCGGCTCGACCCCTGCCACGTGGCGGGGGTCGTCAGATGCGACCCCCGCCAGGCGGCGGAGGCCGTACCCGTACGCGATGATCAACCCATGTGGACCGGCTGGCCCTCGGTCTTGCGGCCCGCCTTCACGAAGAGGGTCAGGGCGGCGGTGAGCACGGCGATGCCGGTGCTGACGAGGAAGGCCACGGACATGCCGTCCATGAACGAGTTGTGCACGGCGTCCACGATCGGCTGCCCCAGCCCGGGCGGCGCCGTCCCGAACGCGGCCGCCTTCTCCAGCCCCGCCAGCTGTGCGGCCGGGATCCCCTGGGCCGCCGGGCCGAGGTGGCCGGGCAGCGTGGCGGAGATCTGGGCGGCCATCACCGCGCCCAGGACCGCGGTGCCGAGCGCGCCACCGACCTGCATGGCCGACTGCTGCACGCCGCCGGCCACGCCGGTCAACCCCGCCGGGGCGTTGCCGACGATGATCTCCGTGGCGCCCACGAAGACCGGCGACATGCCGAAGGCCAGCAGGAGGAACGGGATGCCGCTCTCGATGAACGACGCGTCGATGCTGAGCCTGGACATGAGGAACATCGAGAAGGCAGTGACCAGCAGACCCGCCGCCATCGTGATCTTCGGCCCGAACCTGCCGAGCGCCATGCCGGCCAGCGGCGAAGCGAAGATCATGCCGGCGCTCATCGGCAACATGCGCAGGCCGGCCTCCAGCGGCGACAGGCCGTGCACACCCTGGAAGAAGAAGCCCAGGAAGAACATCGCGCCGAACATGGCGAAGGCGACCATCATCATCAGCACGGTGCCGATGGAGATCGAAACATTCCTGAACAGCGACAGCGGCACCAGCGGCTGCCTGCCCAGTTTCTCAGCCCTGCTCTGCCAGAAGATGAAGGCCCCGATGAGCACCGCGAACCCGGCCACGAAGGTCAGGGTCGTGCTGTCACCCCAGCCCCACTCGGGCGCCTTGATGATCGTCCAGACGAGCGCGAACATCGCGCCGGACAGCAGCAGCACGCCCAGCCAGTCGATCCTGGCCATTGTCTGCGCACGACTGTCCTTGATCAGCAGGATGCCCATGATCAGGGCGACGACGCCGACGGGCGCGTTGATGAAGAAGACCGTCTGCCAGCTCGCCTGCTCGACCAGCACGCCGCCCACGATCGGGCCGGCGGCGCTGGACAGACCGATGATCGCGCCCCAGGCCCCCATCGCCTGGTTCAGCTTCTCACCGGGGAACGCACTACGCAGCAGCGCCAGGGCGGCGGGCTGGAGCAGCGCGCCGAACAGACCCTGAAGCACGCGCAGGCCGATCAATGCACCGACCGGCGTGACGCCGGGAATGACGTCGGCCAGTTCGGCGCTGAAGCCGATGCCCACCGAGGAGAGCGCGAAGCCGCCCACACCGATGAGGAAGACCCTCTTGTGCCCGAACAGGTCGCCCAGCTTTCCCGCGGTGATCAGGAAGACCGCCAGGGCCAGCAGGTAACCGCTGGTGACCCACTGCAGGTCGGACAGCAAGGCCTTCAGGTCCAGCTGGATGGACGGGTTGGCGATGCCGACGACCGTGCCGTCGAGCATCACCATGATGACGCCGAGGCTGACGGCCAGCAGCACCAGCCACGGATTGCCTCCTGCCCCCGTCTTCACAGAGCCAGGCGATGGCGGTGCGTCGACCGCCTTCGCGTTCGCCATGAAGTCCCCCTCAGTACACGTACGCCCACATCAGGGCATAGATCTCGTAAGCCTCAGGTAATATATGGCAGTCGATGACAGATGACAAATGACTTTTAATCGGCATCGTATGACTTGTGGCACACTGTGACAGAAGGGTTTCGAAGGAGTGACCACTGTGGGTCTTCGGGAACGTAAGAAGGAAAAGACGCGCCTGGCGCTCCTGGACGCGGCGCTGGACCTGTTCCTCGAACAAGGATACGAGTCGACCACGGTGGAGCAGATCGCAGGGGCTGTCGACGTCTCGCCCCGCACCTTCTTCCGTTACTTCACCAGCAAAGATCACCTGGTGCTGTGGTTCCACGACCACGGTGAGGAGATCATGCTGGAGACCCTGACGTCCCGCCCGGCGGACGAGCCCCCGTTCACCGTGCTCATGCACGCGCTGCGCGCCGTGCTGAGCGACATGCAGGGGTCAACGCCAGAGGAGTCCGCGAGGTTCCTGAAACTGCGCCGGATCCTGGACGAGAATCCGCGGCTGATCGGCCAGTCGGTGGCCCGGGGCGCGCAGACCGAGCGCCGCCTGGCGGAGCTGGTGGCCGAGCGCCGGGGCGCCGATCCCGACAACGACCAGCTCTCGCATCTCATCGTGGCGTTCGCCATGTCCACGTTGCGGGTGGGCTTCGAGTGCCCGCGCCGCGACGGGACGCTGGTGGAGATCACCGACCGCATGGGCGAGACCATCGACCTGGCCGAGCGCTCACTCCAGCCGGGCTGGGACCTCCAGCGGCCGGACCGCTAGTTCATCGTCGGGTCGTCCGGGCACGTGGCCACGAAGGCCAGCTCGCCTGGCTGCCTGCGCAGCACGTGCCGCCAGAGCGAGCCGGGATCGTCGTGGAAGGTGTCACCGGCTTCGGAGTCGACGACATACCAGGCGCCCTCGGCGATCTCGCTCTCCAGCTGTCCCGAGGACCAGCCCGCGTACCCCGCGAAGATGCGCATCTGCGCGATCTCGCCCTGGAGGATCTCCGGCGGAGCGTCCAGGTCCACCGTGCCGAGCCGGGACACGGCAGGGGTGCCGGCGTGCAGCCTGCGCCAGCCGAGCGGCTCTTCCCCGCTCGGGACCGCCGCCAGCGCCAGTGCGCTGTCGGTCTGCACGGGTCCGCCCTCGAAGAGCACCGGCGGCCCGGTCACCAGCGGGTCCCACACGGGCAGCACCTGGGTCACCGAGATGTCGCTCGGCCTGTTGAGCACCACTCCCAGGGTGCCGCCGTCGTGGTCGTGCTCGAGGACCAAGACGACACTACGCCGGAAGTTGGGGTCGTCGAGAAGCGGCGTCGCCACCAACAAACCGCCGACGTAGATCGCTTCCGCCATACATCCATCATGAAGGGTCGAAGGGGGTTCGCGCTGCCCCAGTGCGCCGATGTTACTTTACGCGTTCATATCGGCACTCAGGAGATGGCGCTCCGGTCGTGATCCGCGTGCCTGCGGCCCCTAGGGGATGAACGCCCCGGCCCGGGCGGCGGCGAGCGCCCGTTGGACCGAGCGTTCGGCGACCTCCGGCGTCACCGGCTCCCGCGTGACCACCAGACGGTAGTAGAGCGGGGCCGAGACCGCCCGGATCACCTCCATGGCGTCGGTCCCCCGGGGAAGGTCGCCCCGCTGGACGGCCAGCTCCACGGCGCCGGCCCATTCCTCGATGCGGCGCAGATAGAAGGCCCGCAGGGCGTCGGCCGCCTGCCGGTCGCAGGTGGCGGCGGCGATCATCGCCTGGAACGTGGCCCCGAGCCGCCCGTCGTTGACCGCCTCGCACACGGCCAGGGCGTTGACCCGCAGGTCGCTCTCGATCGAGCCGGTGTCGGCGTGCGGCGACGACTGATCTGCCAGCTCGGTCATGAGGTCGGTGACCAGGCCCGCCGGGCTCCCCCAGCGCCGGTAGACCGTGGTCTTGCCGACACCCGCCCTGGCCGCCACTTGATCCATGGTGAGGCCATGGAAGCCGTGCTCGACCAGCTCGTCCTGGGTGGCCTCGAGCACGGCAGCGCGCACGCGCGCAGTACGGCCACCAGGCCGCACGGTTCCCGCCGAGCGGGAAGCTTGCTCCATCAAGTCTCCTCGGTGGACTACGGCATGCCCAACTAACGGGATGACTATCCCGTTAGGCTGTAATGCGTGGGCGGCGCGGGCTGTTCCTGGGCTCATGCCGTCGGCCGCGTCGTTCGCGCGGGGCTGTCTGCGCTGTGGCTCAAAGGAAGCGTTGCCGCCGGCGCAATTGTAGAGCCGCGTGGCCTTTCCACGATCGCGTTCGGCAATACCGAACCGCACTGCGCTAGGGTGCCGATTGTGGGAGAGACGATTCAGTCGGTCGAGCGGGCCGCCGCGATCCTGCGGCTGCTCGCCTCCGGTCCCCGCCAGCTAGGGGTGGCGGAGCTGGCGAGGGCGCTCGGCCTGCCGAAGGGGACGCTGCACGGCATCCTGCGCACGCTCGTCCGCGTCGGCTTCGTCGAGCAGGACCAGGCCACGGGGAAATACCGCCTCGGGGCCACGCTGCTCCACCTGGGCAGCAGCTACCTCGACGTCAACGAGCTGCGCACCCGGGCCATCAACTGGGCCGACGCGCTCGCCGGCCGCAGCAGGGAGAGCGCCTGGATCGGCACCCTGCACGAGGGCCACGTCCTGGTGATCCACCACGTGTTCCGGCCCGACGACAGCTTGCAGACGCTCCAGGTGGGCACATACCTGCCGACCCACGCCAGCGCGCTCGGCAAGGTCCTGCTCGCCTACGACCCGTACGGCGAGACGCTCCCCCAGCCGCTGCAGCCGCACACCAAGAAGACCATCGTCGACCCCGGCCTCCTGGAGACCGAGCTGGAGCAGGTCAGGACGCGCGGCTGGGCGGCCGAGATGGAGGAGCTGACCGAGGGCGAGGTGGCCATCGCCGCGCCCATCAAGGACTCGCGCGGCATCGTGGTGGGCGCCATCGGCATCCGCGGCGCGGTCGAGCGGCTTGCGCCGGAAGGGGGGCTGCACATGGAGTTCGTCTCCTACGTACGCGACGCGGCCCGCGCGATCACACGCGATCTCGCCCGGTGAGCAAAACAGTTGAACGCGTCCGGGTAACCGAATAATATTTCTCACGTCGTTCGACATTGTCGAACCCTGACCTTGCGAGGAACTCTAGTGCCTCGACCGCATTACGTCGCCGCCATCGACCAGGGCACCACGTCCAGCCGCTGCATCGTCTTCGACCAGGCCGGCCACATCATCTCCGTCTCCCAGCGCGAGCACCGGCAGATCTTCCCCAAGCCGGGCTGGGTCGAGCACGACGCGGCCGAGATCTGGCAGGCCGTGCAGGGGGTGCTGGAGGAGGCCCTCGGCGGCCTGGACGGCCAGATCGCCGCACTCGGCATCACCAACCAGCGCGAGACCACCGTGTTGTGGGACCGGGCGACCGGGCAGCCGGTGTGCCCGGCGATCGTCTGGCAGGACACCCGCACGGCGCCGCTGACCCGCGCCCTGGCCGCGCACGAGCAGTTGTTCAAGGAGAAGGCCGGGCTGCCGCTGGCCACCTACTTCTCCGGCCCGAAGATCCGCTGGCTGCTCGACGAGCACCCAGGGCTACGGGAGCGGGCCGAGCGGGGCGAGGTGCTGTTCGGCACGATGGACAGCTGGCTGTTGTGGAACCTCACCGGCCGTCACATCACCGACGTCACCAACGCCAGCCGCACGATGCTGATGAACATCCACACGCTGGCCTGGGACGAGGAGTTGCTGGCCGCGCTGGACGTGCCGCGCGCGATGTTGCCGGAGATCCGCCCGTCCGCCGAGATCTTCGGCCGCACGCCGGGCGGTTTCCCGGTGGCCTCGGCGCTCGGCGACCAGCAGGCGGCGCTGTTCGGGCAGACCTGCTTCGCGCCCGGCGAGACCAAGAGCACCTACGGCTCCGGCAGCTTCCTGCTGATGAACACCGGCCACGAGCCGGTCGTCTCCAAGCACGGGCTGCTGACCACGGTCGGCTACCAGATCGGCGACACACCGGCCACGTACGCGCTGGAGGGCGCGATCGCCATCACCGGCTCCCTGGTGCAGTGGCTGCGCGACAACCTCGGCCTGATCTCCAGCGCCGCCGAGATCGAGACGCTGGCCAAGACGGTGGACGACAACGGCGGCTGCTATTTCGTGCCGGCGTTCTCGGGGTTGTTCGCACCTCACTGGCGCTCGGACGCGCGCGGCGTGATCGCGGGGCTGACGGGGTTCGTCAACAAGGGGCACATCGCGCGGGCCGTGCTGGAGGCCACCGCGTGGCAGACCCGCGAGGTCGTGGACGCGATGAACGCCGACTCCGGTCTCGACCTGGCCTCGCTGCGCGCCGACGGCGGCATGACCGCCAACAACCTGCTCATGCAGACGCTCGCCGACGTGCTCGCGGTGCCGGTGATCCGGCCCATGGTGGCCGAGACCACCGCGCTGGGCGCCGCCTACGCCGCGGGCCTCGCGACCGGCTACTGGCCGGACGTCGACAGCCTGCGCGCCAACTGGCACAAGGCCGCCGAGTGGCGCCCGGAGATCGACGAGGCCGACCGCGAGCGGGAATACCGCAATTGGAAGAAGGCCGTGGCCCGCACCCTCGACTGGGTGGAGCAGTAGGAGTATGGCAATGATGATCGCGATGGGGACCGAGCGCGCACAGATCCGCGAGGAGCTGTCCAGCGCCACCTTTGACCTGCTCGTGATCGGCGGCGGCATCCTGGGCACGTCGGTGACCTGGATGGCGGCGCAGGCCGGGCTGCGGGTGGCGATGGTGGACGCCGGCGACTTCGCCGGCGCCACCTCCAGCGCCTCGTCCAAGCTCGTCCACGGCGGCCTGCGTTACCTGCAGACCGGCAACGTCCGGCTGGTCGCCGAGAACCACCGCGAGCGGCGTGCCCTGGCCGCCGACATCGCGCCCCACCTGGTCAAGCCGCTCACGTTCCTGGTGCCGATCTACAAGGGCGGGCCGCACGGGGCGGCCAAGCTCGGCGCGGGGGTGTTCCTGTACTCGGCGCTGTCGGTGTTCGGCGACGGCATGGGCAAGGTGATCACACCGCAGCAGGCGGTTTCCAAGGTGCCCGCGCTCCGCACCGGGGGCCTGCGGGCCGCCGCCGTCTACGGCGACCACCAGATGAACGACAGCCGCGTCGCGGTCATGACCGTGCGTGCCGCGGTGGACGCCGGCGCGATCGTCCTCAACCACGCCGAGGTCGTCGACCTGCGCAAGACCGGAGGCACCGTGACCGGCGCCGAGCTGCGCGACCGGCTCGACGGAACCGAGTTCGGGGTCTCCGCCCGGCTGGTCCTCAACGCCACCGGGCCGTGGGTGGACCACCTGCGGCGGATGGAGGACCCGGACGCGGACCCGAGCATCCGGCTGTCCAAGGGCGCGCACCTGGTCCTGCGCCGCCACGAGCCGTGGAAGGCCGCGCTGACCACGCCGATCGACAAATACCGGGTGTCGTTCGCCATCCCGTGGGAGGACCACCTGCTGCTCGGCACGACCGACGAGGCGTACGAGGGCGACCCGGCCGAGGTGCGGCCCACCGAGGCCGACATTGCGCAGATCCTCGACGAGGCCGGGCACTCCGTACGCGAGGAGCAGCTCAGGCGTGAGGACATCACCTACGCCTTCGCCGGGCTGCGCGTGCTCCCCGGCGGCCCCGGCCAGGTGGCGGCGGCCAAGCGGGAGACCGTGGTGACCCGGGGCAAGGGCGGCATGTTGTCGGTCGCGGGCGGCAAGTGGACGACCTACCGGCACATCGGCAGGCACGTGCTCGACACGCTCGCCCACCTCCCGGGGCGGCCGCTGGGCGACGATCTGGCCGACATCCTGCCCGTCGTGCCACTGCCCGGGCTGGCCAGCCCGGACGCGGTCGCCATGCGGCTGTGGACGGACCGGGAGCGGGGCGCCCGCATGGATCCCCTGGTGGCCAGGCATCTGGCCACGCACTACGGGTCGATCGCGTTCGACCTGGCCAGGCTCATCCGGGAGGACCCGGCGCTGGGCGAGCGCATCCACCCGGACGGGCCGGACATCTGGGCGCAGGCGCTCTACGCTCGCGACCACGAGTGGGCGGCCACGGTGGACGACGTCGTACGCCGCCGCACGACGCTCACCGTACGCGGCCTCGACACGGCCGACGTACGCGCCAAGATCGCACAACTGCTGGGAGAGGCACTGAAGCCCTAGACCCGCACCTCCTGGCGGAGGAACGCGATGTAGGCCACGGCGAACACAACCGCGGCCAGCGCCACCAGCCCGGCCAGCTGGGGCCAGACCAGCAGGACGCTCTGCCCGAGGGGCAGCTGACCGGGCACCGCGCGGAAGGCCTGCTCCGGCAGGATCACGCCCAGCGTGCGCAGCTCGGGCGTGAGCAGCGCGGCGGTGACCTCCTCGTACACGATGGCGGGC
Source organism: Nonomuraea polychroma (assembly GCF_004011505.1). Taxonomy (NCBI): domain Bacteria; kingdom Bacillati; phylum Actinomycetota; class Actinomycetes; order Streptosporangiales; family Streptosporangiaceae; genus Nonomuraea; species Nonomuraea polychroma. The sequence continues at coordinate 11,393,723 of NZ_SAUN01000001.1, read as the reverse complement.
GAGGCGCGGCCGAGCGCCTGCTGCAGCCCCGCGTGCTCCACGCTCCCCGGCTCGGCCAGCATGCCCGCCGCCATCTGCACGATCAGCGCCGCGAGCAGCGACAACACCAGCCACGTGCCGATGGCGGTCAGCGCCGCCGTGGCAGCACGCTGGAGCACGATCGACAACATGAGCGCGAAGGCGAGCCAGACGCCGATGTACACGATCGAGACCACGAGGTAGACCAGCAGGCGCCCGAGATCCTCGGGCCTCGGCACGATGCCCAGCCTGACCACCCCGACCGCGGCCACCAGCAGCATGAGCGCGGTGAGCAACATCCCGATGACGGCCAGCCCACCGGCGAACTTGCCGTTGACCACGTCGTCCCGGTGGATCGGCTGGGCCAGCAGGCGCGGCAGCGTGCGCTGCGACCTTTCGGAGCTCACGGCGTCGAAGCCGAAGGCGATGCCGAGCAGCGGGCCGATCAGGGCGACGAAGTTGACGAACGCGAACGGCGTGTTCTCGATCGCGACGGTGAACAGCTTGAGGAACAAGGAGGGGTCGTCGGCGGCCTGGGAGGCGACGTCCCTGATCCGGCCGCCGGCCGCGTACACCGCGGCGACCCCGGTGATCGTCAGCAGCGCGGCCACGACGAAGAACCGCGCCGAGTGCAGGTGGTCGGCGATCTCCTTGCGTGCCACCACCCGCCAACCCGTCCTGAGTGTGTCAGTTCTGCTCATGGAAGTACCGGTGGTAGATCTCGTCCAGGTGGCTGCTGCGCTGCCGCAGGTGCAGCAGCGTGTGGCCGGCGCCGGTGAGCGCGCCGGCGATGTGCCCGCGGGAATCGCCCTCGCACACGGCCAGCAGGAGGTCGCCCTCCCTGTCCACGTCCCGCACGCCGTCCAGCTCGGCCAGGCGGCGGGCCGCCGCGCCGGCGTCGCCCGCCACGCCGACCTCGAGCACCGTACGCCCACCCGCCAGGCGGGCGGCCAGCTCCTCGACCGAGCCGACCGCCACCAGGCGGCCCCGTACGAAGATCCCGACCCGGTCGCAGACCTCCTGCACCTGGTAGAGCAGGTGCGAGGAGAGCAGCACGGTCATCTGGTGCTGGTCGCGCAGCTCGCGGATCAGCGCCAGCACCTGCCGCACGCCGTCCGGGTCGATGGCGATCGTGGGCTCGTCGAGGATCATCACCGACGGGCTCTTGACCAGGGCGTCGGCGATGCCGAGGCGCTGGAGCATGCCCCGGGAGTAGGTGCCGGCGCGCCGGTCGGCGGCGTGGCCGAGCCCGACCTGCTCCAGCAGCCGGGCGATGCGGTCCTCGGCGTCGGCGATGCCGTTGAGCCTGGCGGTGTAGCGCAGGTTCTGCCGGGCGGTGAGGTTGGGGTAGAAGCCGACGGCGTCGGGGACGTAGCCGACCTGCCGCTTGACCTTGGCGGCCTCGCGGGCCGGGTCGAGGCCGAGCACGCGCACGGTGCCGGAGGTGGGCTCGGCCAGGCCGAGCAGGGTGAGTATCGTCGTGGTCTTGCCCGCGCCGTTGGGGCCGAGCAGGCCGAACACCTCGCCTCGCCGTACCTCCAGGTGGAGCTCGCGGACCGCCTCCACCTGGCCGTACCGCTTGGTCAGCCCTTCGATGGAGATGACGGCGGCGTCCATGTCAGCGCCTTCCGAAGGTGCGGAAGACCCACCACAGGCCGCCGGCGACGGCCATGATGACCAGCACGCCGGCCAGCCCCCACCAGCGGGAGGTCTCGACGGTGTAGCGGATGTCGGCCTCGGAGCGCTGGCCGTCCTTCTCCGCGGTGAGCGTGACCATGTAGTCCCCGGTGACGGCGTCGTCGGACGGCGCGATCACCGCGGTCACCCGGGCCTGCTGCTGCGGCGCGACGTCCACCGTCTTCGGCTCGAACGTCACCTCCCAGCCGCTCGGCGGTGACGCCGACAACGTCACGCCGGCCAGCGGGGTCGTGCCCTTGTTGGTGAGCACCAGCGGCACCCTGGTGCGCTGGCCGGTGGAGCCGGAGGCGTTGAGCCGGTCCTCCGGCGTGCTGAGCTCGAGCTCGACCGTGCCGGTGACCTCGGCGGTCAGCTCGGCGGCCGCCTGCCGCCCGCCGCCGGTCACGCCAAGACGGATGGGGTACGCGCCGGCGGCAACGTCGTCCGGCGGGTCGGCGCTGACGTTGATCGTCGCCGTGCTGCCGCCATCGACCTTCACCGTGGTGGCCCGCTGCTGGGAGCTGGGGTTGGCGGAGACGTTCCAGCCTGAGGGCCCCTGGACCGCCAGGGCGAACGTCGTGGTCTTGGGTGCGTCGTTGCGGAGCGTGACGGTGTAGCTGAAGGTGTCGCTCGCCTTGCCGGTCAGCTTGGCGAACTCCGCCTCCAGGCCGACGGCGGCCTGCGCGCCCGTGCCGCGCACGGTGAGGGTCAGCGGCAGCCTGGCACGCTCTCCCCCGGCTCGCTCCGCGGTCACCGTCACCTTGTGTGTGCCCTTGGCCTCGGCCGGCACGGCCACGTCCAGCGTGACCTCGGCCTTGCCCGCGTGCACGCTGGAGACGACGTATCCGCCGCCCCGCAAGGTGGTCTTCCAGCCTTTGGGTGCGTCGACGTCGAGCTCCACCTGGCCCGCGGGCGAGCCGCTGACGTCGAGATCGAGGGAGACGTTCTCGCCCGGCTCCACTTCGAGTGAGGGATAGGGCGTGGTCAGCGTGAGTGTCTGCGCGTACGCGGGGGACGCGTTGAGCGTGCCCAGAGCTAACAGGGCCACGAGGGCGTACGGCAGGAAGCGGAAGAGCGGCCTCATCACCAGTCGTCCGTTCGGGTCAGCTATCTCTCTGCCTGAATCGAGGAAACTTATAACTCTGTCTGCAGTTTTTCGCAAGACCCGAACTGAGCTTTTGCTCAAGTGAAGTTGCATGGCGTCGCATAGGTGGCTAACCTCCAACTTGGATTGCAGGTTTGACCCTCGAGAGCGAGCGAGCAAGGAGGTAACCGATGCTGTTGACGTCGATCGACCCGTTCGTCCAAGAGCTGGAGCGCCAGTTCAACCGTCTGACGCAGCAGGCCTTCGCCCCTGGCTCGGGCATGCCCATGGACGGGCTGCGCCGTGACGACGACGTCGTCCTGCGCTTCGACCTGCCGGGCATCGAGCCAGGCTCCATCGAGGTGACCGTGGACCGCGGCGTCCTCAGCGTCAGCGCCCGGCGCGAGGAGGAGATCGGCGAGGACGAGCGGGTGTTCGTCCGCGAGCGCCCCATGGGCGCCTTCACCAGGCGGGTCTACCTGTCCGAGCACCTCGACAGCGAGCGGATCGACGCCCACTACGACAACGGCGTGCTGACGCTGCGCATCCCGGTGCTCGAACGCGCGAGACCCCGCAAGGTCGAGATCCAGCACGGTGACGTCAAGGCCATCCACGCTTGACGTCGTGTCAGGGGACGGGCCGGACGCCCGTCCCCTACGTTGAAGAGCCATGATGTCCAAGCTCCCGTTCGACGACGAGCACGCCCCTCTCTACTCCATGAGCCAAGTGGCGAGCATGCTCAACGTGCAGCAGGCCTACCTGCGCCGGCTCGACCAGCACGACGTCGTCACCCCGAGCCGCTCCGAGGGAGGCCAGCGGCGCTACTCGCGCCGCGACATCATGACCGTCCAGCACGTCACGCGCATGGCGGACGAGGGCATGACGCTCATCGCGATCCGGCGCATCCTGGAGCTCGAACACGAAGTCGCCAGGCTGCGCGAGCAGCTGGCCGCCGCGTACGCCCGGCTTGAACAGCGAGAGCACGACTCCTGACCCATCCGCGGGGAAGGGGGTAGGCATGCGTACTCCCATGAACGAAGCCCTGATCCGCCACTTCCGCGATCTGCGTGACGGCAACCACGGCCGGGCCGTTTCGCGGGATGACAAGGAGAGAGTGTTCGTCACGGCGGTCGAGCTGCTCGACCCCGTGGCGAGGACGACGCTGGAGGAGCTCAACGCCGACCTGCTGCTCGGCACGGGCGAGGTGGTGGCCAGCGGGGTCACCAGGTCGAAGGAGGGCGGGCTCAACGCGATGTGGTCGCTGACGTGGCCGGAGCAACGCGCCTGCCACGCCCAGCCCATCGCGGTCGTCGCCCACTACGGCGCCGGATTCCACCACCCGCACCTACGGGGCAACACCGTCGGAGACTGGCCGATGAACATCTTCGACGCCGCGGACGCCCAGGCGCAGATCGACACGCTCCGCGTGATCGCCGCGGGCGACGCCCACAACCTGGTCTTCCAGGAGAGCTACCGCCTCATGCCCGCCATCACCCAGCGAGCCGACGCCGCCTCATAACACCACGCGTCAACCGGCCCCTCCCGAGCGCGCCCTCACGCCCCCAGCCCTCAACGCCCAAGCTCAGGCAACAGGCACCCCAGCCGCACCTTCTCCCGCAGCGACACGTCCGCGCACGCAAGCGCCCGCCCCACAGAGCCCCGCACCCCACAACGCCGCCCTGCCGACGTGACAGCCGGCACGGGGAGAGCCACCCGGCGGGCGGCACCCGCAAGTCCGGGTCCGGTGCGTGAGCACAGGCCGGATGCCGGGGCGGGCCTTCCGGCGGTGGGACAGTGTGCGGCGGCCAAGATGGGAACCACGGAACCCGGCCAAGGATGCGCCGTTACGGCGGGCCACCGGTGAAGGGCTCAGAGGGCGTCTCCCTGGAGGGCCATCAGCCGAAGTGCGGCGTCTGGCGCGCCGGTGGCCCCGCCGTAAAAGACAAAATGTCTTTATGCCTCAGTGAAGCCTCTCGCGCGCCCCCCGGCGGATTCGCGCACCGCCGCGGCCACCGCTCCCGCCACATCCGGGTGGAACACGCTCGGGACGATGTAGTTGGGCCCCAGTTCCTCCGGCGAGACGACCGCGGCCAGCGCGCCGGCCGCCGCCAGCAACATCTCCTGCGTCACCCCACCGGCCTGCGCGTCCAGCAGCCCCCGGAAGACGCCGGGGAAGGCCAGCACGTTGTTGATCTGGTTGGGGTAGTCGGACCGCCCGGTCGCCACCACGGCCGCGTGCTCGCGCGCGTCATCGGGCGACACCTCGGGCTCCGGGTTGGCCAGCGCGAACACCACCGCGTCCTTGGCCATCGTCGCGATGTCGTCCCCGGTCAGGATGCCCGGCGCGGACACCCCGACGAACACGTCGGCCCCCTTGATCGCCCCACGCAGGTCCCCGGCGTATCCCTCGGCATTCGTGTGCTCGGCGATCCAGCGCAGCGACTCGTCGAGGTCGTCACGCCCCTTGTGCACGGCGCCAAGATAGTCGCACACGATCACGTTGCGCGCCCCCGCCGCGAGCAGCAGCCGCAGCACGGCGTTCCCGGCCGCGCCCGCGCCCGCCATGGTGATCTTGACGTTCTCGATGCCCTTGTTCACGACCCGCAGCGCGTTGGTGAGCGCCGCCAGCACGCAGATCGCGGTCCCGTGCTGGTCGTCATGGAAGACGGGGATGTCGAGCAGCTCGCGCAGCCGCCGCTCCACCTCGAAGCAGCGCGGCGCGCCGATGTCCTCCAGGTTGATCCCGCCGAACCCCGGCGCGATCACCTGCACGGTACGGACGATCTCGTCCACGTCTTGCGTGTCCAGGCAGATCGGCCAGGCGTCGATGCCCGCGAAACGTTTGAACAGCGCCGCCTTGCCCTCCATGACCGGCAGCGCCGCCTCCGGGCCGATGTTGCCCAGCCCCAGCACGGCGGAGCCGTCCGTGACCACGGCAACGGTGTTGCGCTTGATGGTCAGGCGCCGCGCGTCCTCCTTGTTGCGCGCGATCGCCATCGACACACGCGCCACGCCCGGCGTGTAGGCCATCGACAGCTCGTCGCGGTTACGCAGCGGCACCTTCGACACCATCTCGATCTTGCCGCCGAGGTGCATGAGGAACGTGCGGTCGGACACCTTGTGGATGACGACGCCCTCGACGGCCTCGAGCTGGTCGACGATGGCCTGGGCGTGGTCGGTGTCCCGGGCGGCGCAGGTCACGTCGATGCGAAGCTTTTCGTGGCCGGCGTTGGTGACGTCGAGGGCGGTCACCACGCCTCCGGCGGTCTCTACAGCATGGGTGAGCTGGCTGACGGCCTTGCCGCCTGCGGGCACCTCGAGCCGCACGGTGATGGAGTAAGACACACTGGGGACGGTCGCCACGTCAATCGCTCCTTCGGGACTGACCAAGAAGTCCTCCCATGTTAGGGGGAGTCAGGTCAATCCAGTGCCTCGGCGGCGGTGACGATCAGGTCGACGCACGTCGAAACGGGAATCGTGGTGCTGTCCACGACCAGATGATATTGACACGCGTCCGACGGATCGGTGCGGTAGAAGGTGCGCCAGTAGGCCATCCGGGCCCGGTCGTTGTCCTCGATGATCCGGCGGGCTTCGCGCTCGCTGACCTCGCCCAGCGTGGCCGTCTGCCGGATCCGTCGTTTGACCGGGGCGTCGAGCCGGACGTGCAACGCGCCGGGGTGGTCGGCGAGGACCACGGCGCTTGCCCGGCCCAGAAAAACGCCGCCCTGAGTGCGGGCGGTCTCCCGCATGATGCGCTCGGTACGGCGCACGAACTCCTCGGGCGCGAGCGGCATCGCGCCGGGAACATACATGTCCACGCCGCCGAACGTGACCGTCGGCAACCGCATCGCCCCTGACAGGAGCCTGCCGAGGCCGTGCTCGGCACGGTCATCGTGGGCGAGCGCCTCCTCCAGCGTGCAGCCGAGCTCTTGGGCGACGGCGCTGGGAATGGCCCGGTCGACGAAGGGCACATCGAGCCGCTCGGCCACGGCCGGGCCGATCTGGCCCCCGGCCGTGCCGTATGTCGCCGATATGGTGACGACCCGCATATGCCCAGGTTAGAACAGGGCGCTCGCCAAAGCTCTACGTGCTTTCGCCAAAGATGGGTCTTCTGCGGGCAACGCGTCGAACAATCCGAGCAAATGACGCCTGGCCTTGTCGCGCTCGTCGCCCGAGGTGCGCTTGACCACGGCGATGACGCGGTTGAACGCCTCGTCCACCGAGCCCGACAACATCTCCAGGTCGGCGGCGAGCAGCTGCGCGTCCAGGTCGGCGGGGTCCTGCAGCCGCCGCTGGACGTCGGCGGGGTCGACGCCCTCCGTGCGCTTGATCAGACTGACGCCCGCCAGACCCATCTTGGCGTCCTCGTTGCCGGGAGAGCGGGCCAGCAGCCGCTCGTAGGCCTCAGCCGCAGCGTCCATGTTGCCGCTCTCGATCGCCTGCTCGGCGGCGGCCAGGTCGGGGTCGATGGGCGGGCCCGCAGGCGCCTCCTCCTCGCCGGCCGCAGGCGGCCGGGCGTCGGGATTGGCCTGGTAGAACTGCTCGACCGCGCTCATCAGCTCGTCGAGCCAGCGGCGCACCTCCTGCTCCGGCAGCACCTGCTGGAAGCCGGTGACGGCCTGCCCCTGGAAGATGGCCAGCACGGTCGGGACGGCCTGCACGCGCAGCGCCTGGGCGATCTGCGGGCTGGCGTCGACGTTGACCTTGGCCAGCACGACCCGGCCGCCGAGGTCGCCGACGACCTTCTCCAGCACCGGGCTCAGCTGGGCGCTGCCCGGCGCCCTGGGAGACCAGAGGTCGAGCACGACCGGCAGTCTCATCGACCGGTCGATGACGTCGGTCGTGAACGTCTCCTCGGTCACGTCGACGATCGAGGCCGCCGCGCCCGTCTGGGGACCTGCTGCCTCCCGCCGGGCCTGCGCCTCCAGTGCCTGCTTGCGCGCGCCCAGATCTATCGCTCCGTAGAGCGACCCGGGCCTAGAGAAGTCCGCCATGCTCTTCATCTTGCCGCATCGGCGGGACCGCGAAGTCACCCGCCGCGATCCTGAGCGTACGCAGCAGCTCGAACATCTGGTGGAGTTCGTCCTCGGCGTACATGGGGAGACCGAATTCCGCGGCCATCAGATCCCGCGTGGCACGCCGCACGACATCTTTGCCCGCGGCGGTGATCTCGGCCAGCACGCCACGTCCGTCGCGCGGATTGGGAAGGCGGCAGACGAATCCGGATTTCTCCAGCCTGTCCACCGTGTTGGTGACGCTGGTGGGATGGACCATGAGCCGTTCGCCGATTTTCGACAGCGGGAGCGCCCCTGTCTTGCTGAACGTCAGCAGGACCAGCGCCTCATATCGGGCGAAAGTCAGGTCATAGGGCTTCAGGAGCGAGTCAAGCTGCGACAGCAGGATCTGATGCGCTCTCATGATCGAGGTCACGGCGGCCATGGCGGATGAGGGCCCGAAGTGCGCGCGCCAGCTCTCCGCGGCGCGGTCGATCGGGTCGAACGGCAGGTTGAGCGGCTTCGGCTGGGACACAGCGCTACGGTAGCGCGCCTGTCGTCCCGATTCGTTCCGACTACCTGGAGCGACAGGCGTACTTGCTTGACCAAGAATCCGGACGTCAACCATCACGCTCAGTTATGGTTCTCGTACGGATGGTGACGCGGAAGCCAAGTCCATTCAGCCTGTGGGGACCGGCTGGACTGATCGTTTTCCGTCTTGCCGAGGGGCACGGGGGTGCTTGATGAAGTGCAACAACGGGATCAAGGGTGCGTGAGCACGCGGGCGTTTCACGAGAGGAGCTGAAGCAGAGCGCGGCAGTCACGGTTGCCGTGCTGCTGGCTGTCGGCCTGGTCGCGGCGTGGAACGTCCTCATCCCAGGCGTGGACGCGTGGGAGAACATCGTGGCCGCGGTCATCGGCTCGCTCCGGTTGACCGGGCCTGTGGCCGCGGCCTTCGCCGCGTGGGTGGCGTTGCGCAAGCGCAGGGCGTTGCGCGGCCGCTCGCTCACGACGTGGCGGGCGCTCAAGGCGCCGCTGGCTATCGTGCTGGTGGTGCTGGGGTCGTTCGGGGCGACGGTGCTGGTGCTGGCGATCAAGACGGTGCTCACCGACCAGGCGGGCCGGCTGAGCCTGTCGGGGCTCGGCATGGGCATGGCGGGGCTGGCGTTGTACTCGGTGATCGGGTGGGTGGCCGGCTGGGTGCTGCCCAGGACGTTCACACCGCCGCTGGCCGGGCTGGCCTGTTACGGGGCGTTCTCGTGGCTGGCCGACGACCGGGGCTGGGCCGACAAGCTGGCGCCCGGCACCGGCGAGCCGTACGACTTGTTCCAGGGATTGAGCGGGGCGCCCTTCTTCGACCAGACGATCTGGCTGCTGGGCATCACGGCGGCGCTGCTGCTCGGCTGGGCGGCGCTGGTGACCAGGCAGGCGATGGTGTTGGCGTGCGCGCTCCTGGCGGTGCTGGCCGCAGGGATGGGCGTGTCGCGGGTGCTGACCCAGGCCAAGCCGGCCGCCGCCGAGGACATCGCGTACAGCTGCCAGGAGTGGCCGATTACGGTGTGTGTCCATCCTGGGATGCGGGCGGGGCTGACCGAGCTCGGGGCCGCGTTCACGCAGATCGCCTCGCGGCTGGCCGGGACGCCGGCGGCGTTCACGCGGGTGGAGCAGCGGCCGCTGGACGACGAGCTGAAGCCGTCCACCGGGCTGGCGCCGATCCACGTGCCCGATCTTTCCGCGGGGTTCGCCGAGGAGGCGGCGTACGAGTACATCGACTCGCTGGCCGCCAAATGCCCGGGCACGGTGGCGGACGGCTACCGGGAGATCGTGATGGCCTGGCTGCGCGGGGAGCCGCTGCCTGGAGGGCCGCTGCCGGAGCACCAGTACGCGGCGTCGTGGTTCTCGTGGCTGAGCGAGCACCAGCGGCGGGAGTGGTTGCGCATGTTCTACAGCGACTTCCAGAACTGCGGGCTGTCGAGCACGCATTTCGGCGGCGGACCGGGGCGGCCCGCGCTGGCCTCGCCGCCGGTGCGGCCGGCACCGGAGTCCACGCAGGTTTATCCGGTGTATCCGGACCCCAGTGGGACGCCGGCGACGAGCACGGTGCCGAGCACGCTGGGCCCGGGCGCCGCGATGGGGTGGACGCCACCGCAGGGCGCCACGCAGTGGGCGCCACCGCACACCTCCGTGCAGTGGCCGCCCGGGCATGCGTCCGCGGACGGCGGGGTTGCGGCAGCGCCCGGGCAGGCCGCCACGTCCGGCGGCGCGGCGCGAGGGTCCGCGGCGGCCGGCGGCACGCCCGTCGCGGCAGGCTGGGCGACACCGGGCGCGCCGACCGCCGGATGGGCGTCGAGCACGTCGCAGGGCGGCGTGGGGCACGGCGGACAGGGCGGCATGGCGCACGGCGGTCAGGGCAGCGGGCCGCAGGCCGGGCAGGCCGGCGGGCCGCACGCCGGACAAGGCGGCGGGGGCGACAGGCACGGCGGCGAGCCGCGGGGCGACCAGGGTGACGGGCAGGGCAGCGGGTCACGCGCTGGAGATGGCGGCGGGAACGACGACCACGGCGGCGGGCCTGATGGTGGCCGGGCACCCAGCGGGCAGGGCGGCGGGTCGATCGTCGGTCAGGGCAGCGGATCACGCGGCACGCAAGGCGGCACCCAGGGCGGCGGGACCACCGTGGGCCAGGGCGGCGGGTCACGCGGCGTGCAGGGCGACGGGCCTCAGGGCCGGGCCGAGCGCGTGGTGCCGGTTCACGGGTGGCAGGTGGGCGGCGCACTGGGCGGCTGGTCGCGTACGACGTCAGAGGCCGGGTGGGCGCCCGGCGTGTCCGGGTCCGGGTGGGCACCGGCGGTCGTGACGGAATCGGAGATGTCACCAAACGGCTGGCACTGATGATCGACCAGCGGGTAGGCATGCGAGCATGACGACTTCCCGTACGACGTCGCCCGAGGTGATTCCCGGGCGGCGCCGCAGGTGGCGATATGTGGCGGGTTTCCTGGTCCTTGCGGTCCTCCTCGTGGTGGCCGGCCGTCTGGCCTGGACCTGGCTCAACCCGATGGGCGAGCAGACCATCGACCGCAGCCAGCCGGTGCTACTGCAGTCGATCAAGGACCTGAGCCGGTTCGAGGCCGCGACCGGAAACTTCCAGGTCGTCGTGGACCTGGAGAAGGACGCGAACTTCCTGCCCGACGCGATCAAGGGCACCAGGACGTTGTTCGTCGGCTCGGGCGGCGTGGACGCCTACGTGGACTTCTCGGCCATGGCGACGAACGCGGTGACCGTCTCCGAGGACCGCACCGAGGCGACCGTACGGCTCCCGCGGGCCCAGCTGGAGAAGCCCAACCTGGACAACAGCCGCTCGTACGTGTTCGCGCAGCAGCGGGGCCTGTTCGACCGCGTCCAGGACTTCCTGTCGGGCTCCCCCGGCGACCAGCGCGAGCTCTACCTGCTCGCCGAGAAGAAGATCAGAGAGGCCGCGGTGGCGAGTGACCTGCGCGCCAGGGCCGACACCAACACCAAGGCAATGCTCTCGGGCATGCTCAAGTCGCTCGGTTTCACGAAGGTCACGGTCAAGTTCACCGACGAGCCCTAGGCAGCTCTCACGGCCGCCTTAGGCCCTTGTGCACGCGTCTAAGTACCTCCCTAGCTGCCCTTACGCCCGGAGATAAGGCATACGCCCGATGTGCCGGAGGGGGCCTTAGGAGGAGTCTTAAGAGTGCAGACAAAAGGCACCACGTAGAGCACAGGAGCACTCGGATGAACGCCGAACTCGAATACTCGATCATGCAGCATCGCGCTTCCGAACTGCGCCGGACGGCCGCCGAGCACCGGCGCGTCCGCGAGGCCGTGAAGAGCGTGCGAGCCGAGCGCCGCCACCGCTCGGTCTTCGCCAAGTTCCTCGCTTCATGACCGCCCACAAGCAGCCCGGCCGCAACCTCCCTCGCGGCCGGGCTGAACAACCCCCGTAAGGGGGCGCTCGACGGCGTCGAGCACGCGTTACGGAGCCCCGGTCCATTCCTGGTTGGACCGGGGCATCGCGCTGTCCGGGCTACGTCACCACGCGCCCGCCGGCGCCGACCCGGGGGATCGCCTTCATGACTTCTCCTGCTGGGGGTACTGGAACACGTCGTCGATCGGGACGCCGAACACCCGCGCGATCTGGAACGCCATCTCCAAGGAGGGCGAGTAACGGCCCTGTTCGATGGCGATGATGGTCTGCCTGGTCACGCCGACGCGGTCGGCCAGCTCCGCCTGAGTCATCTCGCCGTGCGCGAACCGCAGGGCCCGGATCGAGTTCGTGACCTTCGTGGACTTCACCATGACGGCAGCCCTCGGCGGTAGGCGATGATCTTGAGTGTCGAGCCGAGGACGGCCGAGAGGACGAACGCCAGGTAGAGCGTGTTGGCGATCCAGAAGTGGTCCCACTCGAGCATCGCCATGATCATCGCGGCGATCGCCCCGGCGACGAGGAACGACTGGCCGGTGTACTCGCCGTAGCGGTGGATCTCGCGGTCGCGCTGGTCCTTCTTACCGATGTCGGCGGGCGAGGCCATGCTGACCGCGATGAACAACACGATCGAGGCCAGGCACGCCCCGCCGATGCTCCACAGCAGGGGCGCCACGTACGGCACCTCAGTGAGGGGGATGGTGCCCGCCCTGCCGAGGACGACCGCGAGGTATGCCCCGTAAGCGCAGACCGAGACCACCACCATGATCCACGCGCGTTTCTCTTCGGATGCCATGTCCCGAATGTAAAGCAGCGCGGACATCGTGTCTATAATCTTTTACATCACCGAGGTCGCGCCACACCAGCGCGACCCCGAACGGGCCGGAAGGCTAAGACTTGGGGACGGCGATGAGAAGGGCGTCGCCCTGGCCGCCGCCGCCGCACAGACCCGCCGCGCCCAGGCCGCCGCCCCTGCGCTTCAGCTCGTACGCCAGCGTCAGCACGATCCTCGCGCCCGACGCGCCGATCGGGTGACCCAGGGCTATGCCGCCGCCGTTGACGTTGATCTTGTCCAACGGCACGCCCAGCTCCTTGGCCGACTGCAGGACCACGCTCGCGAACGCCTCGTTGATCTCGACCAGGTCCAGGTCGTCGGCCGTCACGCCCTGCTTGGCCATGGCCTGCTTGATGGCGTTCGCCGGCTGGGACTGGAGTGAGGCGTCCGGTCCCGCCACGTTGCCGTGCCTGCCGATCTCCGCCAGCCACTCGAGGCCGAGCTCCTCCGCCTTCGACTTGGACATGACGACCACCGCGCAGGCGCCGTCGGAGATCTGGGAGGCCGAGCCCGCCGTGATCGTGCCGTCGGCGGCGAAGGCCGGGCGGAGCTTGGCCAGCGTCTCCACCGTCGTGTCCCCGCGGACGCCCTCGTCCTCCTTGACGACCACGGGCTCCCCGCGCCGCTGCGGGATCTCCACCGGGACGATCTCGTCGTCGAAGAGGCCGTTCTTGATCGCGGCGGCGGCGAGCTGATGGGAGCGCGCCGACAGGGCGTCCTGCTCCTCGCGGCCGATGCCGAGCCTGGCGTTGTAACGCTCGGTCGACTCGCCCATCGCGCACTGGTCGAACGCGCAGAACAGGCCGTCGTGGGCCATCGAGTCGATCACGTCGGAACCGCCGTACTTGACGCCCTTGCGCAGCCCCGGCAGCAGGTGAGGGGCGTTGGTCATGGACTCCATGCCACCGGCCACCACGATGTCGAACTCGCCCGCCCGGATGAGCTGGTCGGCCAGGGCGATCGCGTCCAGCCCCGACAGGCAGACCTTGTTGATCGTGATCGACGGCACGGTCATCGGGATGCCCGCTTTGACGGCGGCCTGGCGCGAGGGGATCTGGCCGGCGCCGGCCTGGAGGACCTGGCCCATGATGACGTACTCGACGGCCTCCGGCGCCACTGCCGCCCGCTCCAGAGCGGCCTTGATGGCGATGCCGCCCAGCTCGACGGCCGACTGGCCGGACAGGGCGCCGAGGAGCTTCCCGATAGGGGTGCGAGCTCCGGCCACGATGACGGAACGGGACATGACAACGGCCTCCAGTGCTCGCGCGTCGGCTTCTTTGACACGATACCCATGAGTAGGACGGCGACGGCTATGGAGGTGGACCACACATGTTCATGCGGATCGACCACATCGGGATCGCGTGCCGCGACCTGGAGGAGAAGATCGCGTTCTTCTCCGAGACATTCGAACTGACCGTCGTGGCCAGGGAGGTGAACGAGGAGCAGGGGGTGAAGGAGGCCATGCTGCACATCGCCGACGGCGAAGGCGGGGGCTCCTACATTCAGCTCCTGGAGCCCCTCTCCGAAGACTCGCCTGTAGGGAAATTCCTCGCCAAGCGGGGCGAGGGAGTCCATCATGTTGCTTTCGGTGTACGTGACGTCACGGAAACCATGGGTAAGATCCACGAGAAGGGTGTGAGGCTGCTGGACGAGCGTCCCAGGCACGGCTCGATGGGCTCGCAGATCGCCTTCCTGCATCCCAAGGATGTGGGGGGCATGCTGACGGAGTTGGTCCAGGCGGCCAAGCCCCATTAATCGCAGAAAAACGTTCATATGTAACTAGTCACGCAGAAAGTTGGACGGGGCTTCGCAGGCAGCACCAGCGGAGTACGCTTGACCTTCCACCGGACATGGAGCCTGCCGCGAGGCACAGGTTCCTTGGATCGGATGCCCCGAACCCCCCGTCCGGCCCGTGTAGCCGTCTCGACAACCCAGGATCGAGCCTCCATGCAGTCCGACATCGACGCCCAGCTCAACAACTTCTTCGAAGACGCCCCAGCACGCGAATTCGACGTGGTCCTTCGTGGTTACGACCGGCATCAGGTCCACGATCATCTCAAGACACTCGACCACGAGCTGCGCCAGGCCCGCGAGCAACTCGCCAGCCTGCAGCGCGATCTGTCCGACTCCCAGCGTCAGCTTCAGGAGCAGGAGCGTCCCACCTACTCCGGTCTCGGCGCCCGCATCGAGCAGCTGCTCAGGCTGGCCGAGGAACAGGCCACGGAGCTGGTGCAGGCCGCCAGGTCCGAGGCCAACGAGATCAAGGCCGCCGCCAAGGTGGAGGCGGCCGACCTGCGTGCCGCCGCCGAGGCCGAGGTCGCCGAGAAGCGCGCCCAGGCCACGCGCGAGACCGACGAGATGCGCACCGCCGCCGAGCGGGAGGCCGAGGAGATCCGCTCGACCGCCCGCCGTGAGGCCGACGAGCTGACCAACACCACCGAGCGCGAGGCCGCCAAGCTTCGGGCCACGGCCGACCACGAGGTGGCGGAGAAGCGGGCCGACGCCGAGCGGGAGATCGCCAAGCTCCGCACGACCACCGAGCGCGAGGTCGCCCAGCTGCGGGCCTCCACCAAGCGCGAGCGCGACGAGGTCCTCACCACCGCCAAGCGGCAGGCCGACGAGATGCGCGCGCAGGCTCAGCGGGTGCTGGAGGAGTCGGAGGCCAAGCGGGCGCAGGACGAGGCGGAGTTCGAGATCCAGCTCGCCGCCCGCCGCGAGGAGGCCGAGCGCCAGGAGGCAGAGCGCCACGCCACCGCCCAGGCGCACACGCAGAAGCTGGTCGCCGAGGCCGAGCAGCGTGCCGCCACGGCCGAGTCGCGGGCCACGAAGGCGACCCAGCAGGCCGAGCAGACCCGCCGCGAGGCCGACCTGCACGCCAAGCAGCTGGTCGCCAACGCCCGCAAGAACGCCGAGACCATAGTGGC
The DNA here is from genome assembly GCF_004011505.1 of Nonomuraea polychroma. NCBI lineage: Bacteria > Bacillati > Actinomycetota > Actinomycetes > Streptosporangiales > Streptosporangiaceae > Nonomuraea > Nonomuraea polychroma. The sequence continues at coordinate 11,378,248 of NZ_SAUN01000001.1, read as the reverse complement.
CGAGGCCAAGTCGAGCGCCGAGACCATCGTCACCGAGGCGAAGACCGAGGCCGACCGCACCCGTACGGCGATGCAGCGCCAGGTCGACGAGCTCACCCGCCAGCGCGACAGCATCACCAGCCACCTGGCGCAGCTGCGCCAGCTGCTCGGTGGGGCGGCCCTGCCGGGCATGGAGCCGGAGCCCGCGGTCGCCGCGGCACCGCCCAAGCCCGCGATCGCCGCGCCCGCTTCCGCTCCCGTGGTCGAGGCCCCGGCCCCCGCTCCGGCGCCGGCACCGGCACCGGCTCCGGCTCCCAAGGCCGAGGCCAAGTCCGAGGACGACGCGGAGTGGTGGCAGGAGTAGACATCCACTTCACGGGGGCTGAATGACGGCTGGGAAAGAGCCTGGCGATCCCATGGGTCGCTAGGCTCTCTCTTTGTCGCCGCTTGTCCTTGTTGCCGGTTCCGTACCCGTATCTCTGGGGGTTTCGTTGTCCACAGAAGCCGAGCCCGCGGTCACCGAGAAGGAAGCACGCGAGGACGAAGAGGCTCCCCAGGCGGAGAACGCCCCTCAGGAGACCACGGAGAGCCAGGAGGGCCCCGGCGGGCAACCGTACGGGATCCCCGGCAAGCCCCTGGCACGCGGCCCGTTCCTGTTCGGGCTGGTCGGCGGGCTCGGAGTCCTGACGGCGATCGCGATCGGGCAGATGGTCGTCAACTCGCTGAGCACGATCATCCTCGTCGTGGTGGCGATGTTCCTGGCCGTCGGCCTCAACCCGGCCGTCGAGGCGTTGCAGCGCAAGGGCGTGGCCAGGCGGGGCGCGATCTCGATCGTGTTCGCCGGCGTCATCGTGGCGTTCGCGCTGTTCGGGCTGGCGGTGGTGCCGCCGGTGAGCAAGGAGCTGACGGAATTCGTCGCGGCGGTGCCCGGATACCTCAACGAGTTGCAGAACCATCCGACGCTGCGGCAGCTCGACGCCGAGTACAAGATCATCCCGCAGATCACGACGTTCGTGACCGGCACGCTGGGGCCGTCACTGGCCAGCGGCATCATGGGCGCGGGGCTCGTGGTCCTGGACAGCGTGTTCACCACCGTGACGCTGCTGGTCCTCATGCTCTACTTCCTCGGCTCGTTGCACACGATCAAGGACTACCTGCTCAAGCTCGTGCCGGCCTCGCGCCGGACCCGTACCGGCGCGATCAGCGAGCAGATCCTCACCGGGATCGGCGGCTACGTCGCGGGCAACGTGCTGATCTCGATCATCGCGGGCGTGCTGACGTGGATCTTCCTGTCCATCGCCGACGTCAGGTACGCGCTCGCGCTCGCCCTGGTCGTCGCGCTGACGGACCTGATCCCGCTGGTGGGAGCGACGATCGGCGCGGTGCTCGTGACCGGCGTGGCGTTCCTGCAGTCGGTGCCCGCCGGCCTCGCGTGCGCGATCTTCTTCGTCGTCTACCAGCAGGTCGAGAACTACCTCATCTACCCGAGGGTGATGAAGCGCTCGGTGGACGTGACGCCGGCCGTGACCGTGATCGCCGCGTTGTTCGGCGGCGCGTTGCTGGGCATCGTGGGTGCGCTGCTGGCCATCCCGGTGGCCGCGGCGATCGCGCTGATCATCCGCGAGGTCGTCATCCCACGTCAGTCGCAGGCCTGATCCCGTGCCCGCCGCTCGTCAGCCGCGGGCCTGACGATCACTGCCGTACGCCGCCCAGCTCCGTCCTGAGGAACTCGGCCACCGCCGCGTTGAACGCCTCCGGCTGCTCCACCGCGCTCAGATGACCGGCCTTCGGGATGACCTCCAGCCGGCTGCCTGGCACGGCCTGCGCCATCGCCTCGGCGTCGGCGAGCGGGGACAGTTGGTCCTCCTCGCCCACGAGGATCAGCAGTGGCACCTTGAGCGCGCCGAGCGTGTCGAACGAGTCGGGCCGTGCGGCCATGGCCCGCTGCGCCCAGGCGACGGCGCCCGGCGGCGCGGACTGCACCAGCCCTTTGACGCGCCCGAACACCATGGCGCGCCGCTCCTTGGTCGTGGGCCCGATGAGCGTCGGCAGCACATCGCTGACCAGCACGTCGCTCCCGTCGGACAACACGGCCTGCGCGATGCGCTCCCTGTTCTCCCTCGCCGGAGCCGGGTCTGGACCGGCCTTGGTGTCGGCCAGGATGGCGCCGAGCAACCGGTCGGGGTGCCGCCGGCAGAACGCCATGGTCACGTAGCCGCCCATGGACAGCCCGCCGACCACCGCCCTGTCGATGCCCTCCTCGTCCAGCAGCCTGACGACGTCGTCGGCCATGAGGTCGAGCGACGGATCGTCCTCGCCCAGCCGCGAACCGCCGAAACCGCGCAGGTCAGGGGTGATGACCCGGCAGACCTTGGCCAGCCCTTCCCGCTGGGCCAGCCACATGGCCGACGACAGGGGGAACGCGTGAAGCAGCACAACCGGGAGCCCGGTCCCGGCCGATCTCGTGTAGAGCTGCACGGATCACACGGTAGCCGGGTTCGCGGCCGCGAGCACTCCTTGTCCTAGGCCGATATATCCCATATCGCCGACCGCTTCCCCACGCACCAGGACCCCGGCGTGCAGAACCGAGCACCCCAAGGCCGCCCGGGGCCAGCCCCGCCTGGCACGCAGTCGGCGTTCCCGACGCGGGAACACATGCACAGGGCCGCCTGCGCCGAAGGCCGGGGCCCCGGGCACGGGAGGTGTCAGGTGCGGGGCGGTCAGATGGCGGTGGCGCCGCCGTCGACGAACAGGACCTGGCCCGTCATGTACGCCGACGCCGCGCTGGCCAGGAAGACCGCCGGCTGGGCCATCTCCTCCACGCTCCCCCAGCGCCGCATGGGCACGGAGCCGACCGTGGCCGCGCCGGCCGCCTCGTCCTCCCACAGGTTGCGGTTGAGCTCCGTGGCCGTCCAGCCGGGGCACAGGGCGTTCACCCGTACGCCGGCCAGCGCCCACTCCACGGCGAGCGTCTTGGTGAGCGCCACCAGCCCCGCCTTGGCGGCGGCGTACGGGGCGAGGAAGGGCGCGCCGAGCGCGGCCACAGACGCCACGTTGATGACCGACGCCCCACCCCGCTCCAGCAGGTGGGGAGCGGCCGCGTGGCTGACGACCATGGCGGTGTCGAGGTTGAGCCGCATGAGCTTGTCCCAGCCGGACAACCGCAGGTCCTTGAACTCCACCATGAAGTTGGACCCGCCGGCGTTGTTGACCAGGATGTCGAGGTGGCCAAGCCCGTCGACGGCCGCCGCCACGGCCCCGGCCGCGGCGTCGCGGTCGGTGAGGTCGGCGGGGATGACGACGGCTCGCCTGCCCAGCGCCTCGATCTCCTTGCCGACCTCGGCGAGGCTCTCGGCGGACCGGGACACCAGCGCCACGTCGGCGCCCGCCTCGGCGTAAGCGAGTGCGATGGCCCGCCCGATCCCCTTCGACGCCCCGGTGACAAGGGCCTGCTTCCCACTCAGATCGAACGCGCCCACGCCGCCGCCTCCTCAGTAGCCTCACCAGAACCGAACAATATTCTAACCTGGCTTTGGCCCGAACAGGGGCCGCGAGCGAGGCCCGATTTTGGGCCCGAACAGGGGCCACGAGCGAGAAGGTCGGGTTCGTCGGTTGGCTGCGGTCGGTTCCAGCGGGATTCGGGCAGCTCCAACTCCCTCGGCAGGTCCATCGAACCTCTCCCAGTGGAGGTGCTGGCCGGGAATTACTGGGCTGCTAGTTGGGCGATCTGCTCGGGGCTCAGCACGCCGTCGTACGTGCGGACGTCGTCGACGGCTCCCGGCCAGTAGCCGGTGAGGACACCCGCGGACTTGGTGCGGCCCAGGTGCAGGGGGCCGATGGCACTCCATTTGCTGACATGGCTGGTGACGGTGGTGGTGGACAGGCGGCCGTTGACGTAGATGCGGAGCTGGCCGGCGAGCGGGTCGTACACGCCGGCCACGTGGGTCCACTCCAGCGGGTTGGGGACCGCGTCCGAGCGGGTCCGCACCAGTGCCGCCGTGTCGGTGTCGTCGGCCGCCATCCCGAACGCCCACCGCCCCGCGGCCTTGTCGTAGCCGAGCTGGAACCCGGCCGCCCGCGTGCCGGTCTGCGCGGCCGCGGCGGCGTCACCGGACGGCAGGTAGTCGAGCTGGGTCCACAGGGCGACGGTGAACCCGGTCCCGGTGGACACGGCGGGCTTGGCCGCCTCGGCGGCGCCGTTGACGCCGTCGAGCGCGAGCGCGCCGTCCAGCCAGCCGGCCGTCCACGAGGCGCCGCCCACCAGCGCGGCAGGCGTGGCCCGGCCCGAGGAGTCGGCGGCGGAGTAGCCGGACTCCTCGTCCAGCTTCCAGTGGCCGACCAGGGTGGCGGCGCTGTTGACCAGGTCGGCGACCTCGTCGGCGAACATGGCCCGGCCGTAGACGCGCACGTCGTCGACGTCGCCCGGCCAGAACTCGGCCGCGGCTCCGTTGACCTTGCCGCGGCCGATCGTCAGTGGGCCGGTGGCGTTCCAGGGCTGGGTGAAGGCCACCGTGGACTCCAGGTGGCCGTTGACGTACAGCGAGATCTGGCCGGCGGCCGCGTCGTGGACGCCGGTCAGGTGGGTCCACTCGTTCAGCCGTGGCGCGGCGGCCGACAGGGCGCGCGCGGTCGTGGCGCCGTCCGCGTCGGCGGTGGTGCGGGTCAGGGCCCAGCGGTCGTCGGGCTTGGAGTACTGCAGCGCGAACGCCCCCGTTCTGGCGCCCTCCTGGGTGACGAGGGTGGCCGTGCCGGTGGTGGCGGTCAGGCGGGCCCAGGCGGTGACGGTGAAGTTGCGGGCGGTGTCGGCGACGGGGCCGGAGGTCTGGGCGTAGGCGTTGGCCAGTTGGAGTCCCGCACCGGTCTTGCCGGTCGTCCACGTCGCGCCGTACAGCGTGGCGGGGTGGGTGTTCGCGGCGTCGCCGGCCACTGGGCCCCCACCCTCGTCCAGGGCCCAGTGGCCGCTCGGCGCCTTGCCTGCGTTGACGTTGAACACGTACGTGCGGATCGGGCCGAGCTGGCCCGCCCGGTCCTTGCTGCGTACCGACAGGACGTTGGGGCCGTCGTGGCGCGGCGTGAGCTGGATCGTGGCCGTGCCGTCCGGCCCGGGTGCGACCTGCGTGCCGGGCGTGGCGTCGAGCCCGTAGACGTAGGCGGCCACGTCGGTGACGCCGTTGGGGGCGAAGGTGAACGCGCCCGCCAGGCCCACGCCGTCGTTCCAGGTGTTCTCCGCGTATTGCGGCGAGGTGACCTGCGGCTCCTTGCCGGGCGCGGTGGCGTCCACGGTCGCCTCGCACCACGGGCTCCACGCGCTGCTGGCTCTGCCGTCCTGGGCGCGCACGCGCCAGCGGATCAGCGCGCCGTCGGCGTACGCACCCGCCGGAACGGCCGCGGAGAACGCGGTGCCGCTCGACCCCAGGGCGGTGACGTGCTCGCCCAGCTTCACCCCGGCCGCCGACCACCACTCGAAGTGGCCCTTGACCGAGTTGTCGGCGTCCTTCAGCCTGGCCCACAACTTCGGCGTGGTGCTGCTGATGACCGGCCGGGTGTCGCCCGAGCCGCACGCGCCGCCCGGATCGGACCACGCGTCGGCGGCGACCGGGGCGGCGGGAATCGAGTTGTACTCGATGACGAGGCTCGGGTTGTTCCTGAACTTCTTCCACGCGTAGACGTCGGTCTCGCTGGTGGCCCGCAGACCGACGGTGATGTTGGGCCACTTGTTGGCGGCGGCGTTGACGACCTGCGGGGTCACGTCGAACTCGACGCCGCCGGGCAGGCAGGAGGAGCCCCAGCCCTTGGCCACGTTGACCGTGGACAGCAGGGTGACCCACTTCGGCTGGTTGTTCCAGGTGGTGCTCTTGCTGATCGTGTTGGTGGCCCACGCCTCGACCTTGCGGGCGCTGCAGGAGTACGACCACGTCTCGTACGTGCGCAGCGTCCCCTTGATGATCTGCTTGCCGTGGATGGTCGAGCCGGTGTTCATCTGGAAGAACGAGCGGTTCGTCTGCGACTCGACGTGGCCCACCCTGGCGACGTCGCTGGAGTTGAGGTAGTTGGAGTTGGGCCAGTTGCTCCAGACCGCCGTCCAGGCGCCACGGGCGGCCGAGAAGTACGGGTCCAGATAGACGGGGAACTTCGTCTTCGGGTCCGCCAGCATCGTGCGATCCGGCTTGAGCCTCAGCTTCCCGCCCTTGAGTTCCACGCCCATCGCGGCCTCACGCGCCTCCGGGGAGCGACCTTCCTTGAGCGCCTGCGGGCTGGTGATGCCCTCCGAGTCCCACATCTTGGGGGTGGGCGCGACGAAGATCGTGCCGCCCCTCGCGTCCACGGCCTCGAGGTTGCCTGCCTTGTCCGCCTTCAGCGACAGGCCGGCGGAGGAGAGCGGGAACGTCAGCTCGGTCACGTTCGCCGCGGCGGCCCGCGACTTGACCACCAGGACGTGGGAGAAGCCGTCCACGTCCGCGGTGACCTGGAGGTCCACGCCCGGCATCACCTCGGGGTAGGTGGCGGTGTCACCGTTGAGCGCCGGCTCGGGCAGCGTGCCCGGCCAACCCAGCTCCAGGACTTTGGCGCCGCGCGACAGGCGGGCCAGCCGGGCGTCGCCGCCGCCGGAGAACGTCAGCCCGACCGCCGCGGCGACCGGCTCGACCGCACCGTCCGGGCGACGGCGGAGCGTGGTGTCGACGGGGACCCAGCGGCCGTCCTTGCGCACGCGTACCGGCCGGACGTGTAGTTCCAGGGTGGAAGTGCCGTCGGGCTTGACGAAGACCTGGCGGGTCTCGTTCGTCAGCGCCGCCACCTCGACGGGCCGGTTGTCCCGCCGGGCCAGGGCCAGCGCGTCCTGCTCGGGAGAGAGCGCCTTTCCCGTCGAGGCCGCCCTTTCCGTCGAGGCAGCCTCTTCCGTCGAGGCAGCCTCTTCCGTCGAGGCAGCATTTTCGGTCGAGGCCGCCGTCGTCGGCAGTGGCGTGTCCGCGACGGCGACCGGGGACAAGGGGATCATCACGATCGGGAACGCCAACGCCGCCGCACCCAGTACACGCACAACCCGCATCTGTCCTCGCCCATGGTGAGCTGGGGTTACGCGCGGGACGGCGGACCGCCCGGCGTCTCCACGATCTTCGGTTGACGATCGGATTCTCACCCTGGCCCTGGCACGGGTCCAGAGTTCTGCTCATTCTGCTCAAAGAATCCTTCAGCGCCGCGATTCACGCGGAAATATCCGTCATACCTCCGTCGGGAGCGGCCACGCCTCCGGATTGACGCGCTTGACGATCTCGTTCAGCGCGATGCGCACGTACGGCTCCCCCACCCACAGGTGCTTGGCCCCGTCCACCCCGACGACCTCGGCCTGCGGCACCCGCGCGAACCGCCTGCGGGCCTCCTCCGGCCGCAGGTAGTCGTCGAACTCCGGCACCAGCGCCGTCAGTGGCCGCCCGAACCGCGCCCACGCGTCCAGATCGTCGTCGGTGGCCCTGTGCAGCGGCGGCGAGAGCAGGATCGCGCCCTCGACCAGCGGGTCGTGGGCCCACTTGAGCGTCAGCTCGGTCCCGAACGACCAGCCGACCACCCAGACGTGCGGCAGATCGTGGTATTCGGCGTACTCCAGGGCCGCGGAGACGTCGAACCGCTCCCCCTGGCCCCCGTCGAACGTGCCCTCCGACGTGCCGCGCTCCGACGACGTGCCCCGCGTGTTGAAGCGCAACACCGCCAGGTCGGCGAGCGCCGGCAGGCGGTTGGCGGCCTTCTTGAAGACGTGGCTGTCCATGAAGCCGCCGTGGGTGGGCAGCGGGTGCAGGGTCACCAGCGTCGCCACGGGCGGCCGATCCTGCGGCAGTGCCAGCTCGCCGACCAGGGTCAGGCCGTCACCTGTGTGCAACTCGATCGGCTCGCGCCGGGCCGGCAGCACGGTCGACGCGCGAATTTCCACCTCGTGGGGGTCCTTTCAATGCTCATGAAAAATCTGCAGCCAACTGCCGCTACGGTCTCGACCAGGCACCTCAGTAGGGCGGCAGTCTACTGAGCAGGTTTCTTATTAGTAACGACTCCTTCCGGGGCCGCGGTCCAGTCTCTTGCGCCAGCAGGCTGAGTGCCAGTGGCGGCGCTCCTCGTCGCCCCCCGCCCAGTTGGGCCAGGCCACGAGGTGTGGCTGGCCACGGCGGATCTCCTGGTCGCAGCCGGGGCAGCGGTAGTCCTTGGCCGACGAGGCGCCGGTGAGCATACGGACCTTCCACTCGCCGTCCGGCCATTCCTCCACCTTGTCCAGGCCGGTCGGGAAGCCGAAAGGGCGGGAGGACTCCCTGCGGCGGGCACGTCGTGGACTCATCCCGCGCCGTATGCGGACCGTTCGAACGCCATGCGTCCAGTTTTCCAGAGCCGCTAAGGTGGGTCGTCATGCGGCTGGTCATCGCGCGATGCAGCGTGGATTACGTAGGACGGCTCACGGCACACCTGCCGATGGCGCCGAGGCTCGTCCTGATCAAGGCGGACGGCAGCGTGAGCATTCACGCCGACGACCGCGCCTTCAAGCCGCTCAACTGGATGAACCCGCCGTGCAAGCTCAAGGAGGACGGCGACACCTGGACGGTCACCCACGGCAAGACCGGCGAGAAGCTGGTCCTGACCATGGCCGAGATCCTCCACGACTCCAGCCACGAGCTGGGCGTCGACCCCGGGCTGATCAAGGACGGGGTGGAGGCCCACCTGCAGGAGTTGCTCGCCGAGCACATCACGACCCTGGGCGAGGGATATTCGCTGATCCGGCGGGAGTACATGACGGCGATCGGGCCCGTCGACATCCTGTGCCGCGACGCGCTGGGCGCGACCGTGGCGGTGGAGATCAAACGCCGCGGGGAGATCGACGGCGTGGAGCAGCTCACCCGGTATCTCGAGCTTCTCAACCGTGACCCGCTGCTCGCCCCCGTCCGCGGGGTCTTCGCCGCCCAGGAGATCAAACCCCAGGCCAAAGTGCTTGCTCTCGACCGCGGCATCGACTGCGTCACGCTCGACTACGACGCCCTCCGCGGCATCGAACCCGAAAACCCCACTCTTTTTTGATCTTTTACGCGGTGCCGTGGTTCGCCACTCGCCGCACTTCGGCTGGTGGCCCTCCAGGAAACGGCCTCTGACCCTTCAGTGGTGGCTCGCCGTTACGCGAGCCTCGGTTGGCCGGTTACCCGGTTTCGTGACCTGCCGCGTGCCGTGGATCCTGGATGGAGGAGGTGAGGGGCCATGGAGATTCGGGCTGCGGACGTGGAGCGCGAGGCCGAGGCGGTCGGTGACGCGCTGGCCAGGGCGTTTCACGACGATCCAGTGATCAACTGGTTGCTCGGGGAGGGCAAGGACGCGGCACTGATGTTCGCCACGCTGGCCCGGTACACGCACGAGATCACCGAGGTGGCCGTGGATGAGGACGGCTCGCTGGCGGGGGTCGCGCTGTGGGACCCGCCCAGGCACCAGCCCGACTATCCGGAGGGTGCCATCGCGGGCTTCATGGCGGCCATGGGGGATCGGGTCTCGTACGGGATGCTGCTGGACGAGGAGCTCGGCAAGCGGCGGCCCGAGCAGCCGTTCTGGTATCTGGCCCAGCTGGGCACGGTGCCGGAGCGGCAGGGCACGGGCGTGGGCGGCGCTCTGCTGCGGGCCGGGCTGGCCAGGTCCGACGCCGAGCGCATGCCGACGTACTTGGAGAGCAGCAAGGAGTCCAACGTGCCGTTCTACGAGACCTACGGCTTCGCGGTCACCTCGCGCTTCGAGCTGCCCGACGGCCCGCCGATCTGGACCATGTGGCGGCGGCCCGCCTGACCAGGGCCCGGAGCTGGTAAGCGTTGCCTTACCGGTCTATCGTGACGCCATGACCACGCTCACGTTCGACTCACTCAACCCGGCGACCGGCGCGATCGTCGGCAGCCACCCCAAGCAGGGCCCCGACGCCGTCGGCGAGGCCGTCGGCCGGGCCGACGAGGCGGCTGCCTGGTGGGCCGGGCTGGGGCATGGCGAGCGCCGGCGCCGCCTGCTCGACTACAAGGCCGTCGTCACCCAGCACCTGCGTGAGCTCGCCGCACTCGTCCACGAGGAGAACGGCAAACCGGTGGGCGATGCCACGCTGGAGATCGTGCTGGCGATCACCCACATCGACTGGGCGGCTCGCAACGCGGAGAAGGTGCTCGGCCGCCGCCGGGTCAACACCGGCATGATCGGCCTCAACCTGGCCGCCACCCTCGAATACCTCCCGCTCGGCGTCGTCGCCGTGATCGGCCCGTGGAACTACCCGGTCTTCACCCCCATGGGCTCCATCGCGTACGCGCTGGCCGCCGGCAACGCGGTCGTGTTCAAGCCGAGCGAGCTGACCCCCGGCGTGGGTGTGCGGCTGGCGGAGTTGTTCGCCGAGTCGGTGCCCGAGCACCCGGTGTTCCAGACCGTGACCGGGCTGGGCGAGACGGGGGCGGCGCTGGCGGGCGATCCGCGCGTGCGGAAGGTGGCGTTCACCGGCTCGACCGCCACCGCCAAGCGGGTCATGGCGGCCTGTGCCGAGAATCTCACCCCGATCGTGGCCGAGTGCGGCGGCAAGGACGCGTTCATCGTGGACGCCGACGCCGACGTGGCGCGGGCCGCCGACGCCTGCCTGTGGGGCGCGATGTCCAACGCCGGACAGACGTGTGTGGGCGTCGAACGCGTCTACGTGGTGGACGCGGTCTATGAAAGTTTCATGCGGGAATTGTCCGATCGGGTGGCGAAGGTGCGGGCCGGCGAGGACTACGGGCCGATCACCATGCCTGGGCAGGTGGACATCATCAAGCGGCACATCGAGGACGCCACCAAATCCGGAAAGGTCGTGACGGGCGGCCCCGGCGCCGTACGCGCGCCGTACGTGGACCCGGTGATCATCGAGGACGTGCCCGAGGACTCCCCCGCCGTCCGGGAGGAGACGTTCGGGCCGACCATCACCGTCCGCCGCACCCGCGACGCCCAGGAGGCCCTGCAACTGGCCAATGCATCCGCGTACGGGCTGGGTGGCACGGTTTTCTCGAAGAACGCCCGCCGGGCGATGGAACTGGCCCGCATGATGCGTTCCGGAATGACCGCGATCAACTCGGTCATCTCCTTCGCCGGCGTCCCGGCGCTGCCGTTCGGCGGCGTGGGCGATTCCGGGTTCGGGCGCATCCACGGAGCCGACGGCCTGCGCGAGTTCGCCAGGCCCAAGGCGATCTCCAGGCAGCGGTTCGCAATGCCGGGGATGAACCTGACGTCGTTCACGAGAGGACCCGCAGAACTTGAGCGACTGATCAGACTTGTCACGTTCTTGCACGGTCGACGTAAAAGATAATCTTCTTACCCTTTCCTAAAACAGGATCAACCGTCCATAATTGTGTGCTCTGGGGGCCACGATCATGTTGGACGGGTGGATTGTGAACCGGTCTTACCGGGGAATGTCGGCTGAGCAAAGGCTGGCGGACAGACGCGAGCGGCTGATGACGGCCGCGTACACGCTATACGCGAAGCCGGGTTTCGCGGCGACGACCATCGAAAGGCTCTGCTCGGAGGCGCGGATCTCCAACCGCGCCTTCTACGAATGTTTCGGCGGCCGCGAGGAACTCCTTCAGGCGCTGCACGAGCGCTGCGTGGAGGAAAGCCTGGCCGTCGTGACCAAAGCGGTACAGGAAGCGCCGAACACCCTCGAGGGACGGATCCAGGCGGGGATTCGCGCTTACATCGACTTCACCACGGCCGACTGGCGACGGGCCCGCATCATGCACGTGGAGGTACGCAGGTCAGGTGATGTCCTGACGCTGTCCCGCCAGCGCGCCATAGACTCCTTCGCCCGGCTGGTGCAGGAGGCCTCGGCTGATTTCCCGCAGGCCGCGCCGCTGAACCGGCGCCTCGTGGCGCTCGCCACCGTTGGCGCGTTACAAGAGTTGCTCATCGAATGGCTGCTCTCCGACGACCAGCCGGACATCGACGAACTCGTGGACACGGCCGTGCACATCTTCACCCGGAGCTTGGGGACCCCCGACATGCCGGGTTGACGCGCCCTGCGTTACGTGTCATGCACACACCGGATAAATCTGCATTGGGCTGTATTCAGTGGGATAGGTCTCCGATTGCGTGCCATCCGTAATCTACATTTTGTCTAAGTCGGGAAAGAGCGGGCAACGGCTGATCGTCGCCCGCTCCGATATGTCACCTCAGGCCACCGCAGCCGCCGGAGCCTCCACGTGCAGCACCCGATTCAGCCGGGTCACCGCCAGGATCCGCATGATCCGCGGGGGCACCCCCCGAAGAACGAGGCGGCGTTGCACGCTCAGCGCGCGCCGATGCGCCCCCACGAGCACCCCGAGACCGGTCGCGTCGATCATCTCCAGCTTGGAGAGATCCAGGATCAGGTCGCCCTTGCCGGAGTCGAGGGCCTTGTGCAAGCGCTCGCGCACCCCCGCCGACGTCCCGGCGTCGAGCCTGGCCCCGATCCGCACCACCTGAGCCCTCGGATTGCCCCGGACGCGCATGCCACCTCCTCATTCACTCACAGCGTGGCCACACCCCCACGTCAAGCACCCGCCGAGGTGAACCCCCCTGCATGACACCTCTACCCACGTATCGGCAATGACACGACCGCCGTGAGCAGGAACTCTCCGTCGCCCGTCGGCTGGGCGGTCATCTTGCCGCCCACGGCGGCCACCCGCTCCGTCATGCCCGTCAAGCCGGTACCCAGGTCGTCGGCCTGCCGCCGGGCCACGCCGTCGTTGCGTACGCGCAGCTCCGCCTCTTCCTTGGTGAAGCGGAGGGTGATGTCACAGAACGTCGCGGTGCTGTGCTTGAGCACGTTGGTGACCGCCTCGCGCACCACGTACGCGAAGACGGGCGCCACCCCGTCGGGCAGGTCACGGTAGGGCAGGTGCACCTCGCAGCGCACACCCGCCGCCTCGAGCACGCTCTTCACGCTGTCCAGCTCGGCGGACAGGTCGAGCTCGCGGTAGCCGCGCACGGCCTCCCGCAGCTCACGCAGCGCCTTCCTGGTCAACGTGTTGATCTCGGCCATCTCGGCCTTGGCCGCCGCGGGGTCGGCGTCCGACAGCCGCACGGCAAGCTCGGTCTTGACCGCGATGGCGGACAGCTGATGCCCCACGAGGTCGTGCAGGTCCCTGGCGAAGCGCAGCCGCTCCTCGGCCAGCGCCAGCCGCGTGTGCGCCTCGCGGCCCTCATGAGCCTGCACGGCCAGTGTCCAGATCCAGACCCACACCCGGCCCGACGGCGGCAGGATCGCGCACCAGATACCGTAAAGCAGGATGTAATAGCCCAACGCTCCGGCAGGCGGCATGTCGATGGCCATGATGCTCGACCCGGTCGCCATGCCGAGCATGGCCAGCCCCACGCTGACGGCCAACGTCCCGATCGACTGGACGACGGCCGTACGCCTCGAGACCCCGAGCGTCGCGAGATACAGCCAGCACATGGGCACGAAACCGAAGCTGAACGGGTCGGCCCCGCCCACGCCGGCCGCGATCAGCGCGAGGACCGCCGTCACCACCATCTGCCTGGTGGGGTAGCGGCGGTCCAGAATGGCGTCGATGATGTGCTGGCTGAGCCAGGTGAAGGCGACCGAGGCGATGAGCGCGGGCACGAGGCGCCACCATGGGAGCGTCCCCTCGCCGGTCCCGATGACGACCCCGATCCCGATGAGGACCCACATGATGGCGAGGCCGAGGATCAGCGTCGCCCAGGTGAGGCGTCGTGCCCGCTGGATCTCGTCCATCTACCGCGTGCGCAGCACGTCGCCGAGCTTCACCCGGGCGCCCGTCCGCAGCACCGCCCGCTCGTACACCTTGGCGCCGAAGGCCAGCACCGCCATCAGGGCCAGCGCCATCCCGGCCATGGAGGCCGCCGTCTGCCACAGCGGCACCTCGGTCGCGGCCATCCGGACCGGCATGATCATCGAGGAGAACGGCGGCACGTACGACAGGACCGTGGCCAGCGTGCCCGTGGGATCGTTGACGGCGTAGATGGCGACGAAGTAGGTGGCCATCATGACCGTGGTCAGCGGAGTGAGCACGCTGTTGACCTCTTCCTGGCGCGAGACCAGTGAGGCGAGCGCGGCCGACAGGGTGGCGAAGAAGGCGTACCCGAGCACGAACCAGACCAGCACCCCGGCCACCAGCCCCGGCATGCCGGGCGGGAAGTCGGCGGCGACGCCGGAGGCCGTGGCTCCGATGAAGCCGGCGACGATGACCGTGGCCAGGTTGACGAGACCGAGCGCGCCCAACCCGACGATCTTGCCGCCGAGCAGTTGCCACGGCCGCAGCGTGGAGAGCAGGATCTCCACGATCCTGCTGCCCTTCTCCTCCACCACACCCATGGCGACCACCACGACCTGGCCGAAGAGCAGCATGAAGAGCACGATGGTGAGCACCCAGGCGATCCCGGTGCGCGCGGCTTGGTAGCGGGTGTCGGCGCCCACGGACTCCATCTGCAGCGCCGGAATCGACACGCCGACCGCGCCCAGCCGCACCTCCCGGTTGACGCTCTGCAGGAGCACGCCGAGCTGGGAATCAATCTCGCCGTCCGTGAGCACCTTCGTGCCGTTGACCAGCACGGCGTCCACATCCCCCGCCAGCACGGCCTGCTTGGCCGCGGCCTCGTCGGGGAAGGAGCGCCACTCGAACTTCGCTTCCGGCGCGGCCGCCTGCAGCGGCAGTTGCTGCGAGTTGACGGTGCCCAGAGTGTAGGAGTCGGGGCCGCCCATGAGCCTGGGGGCGAAGGAGATCACGGCCGTCAGCACGGCCGTGATGATCAGGCCGATCACGAACGCCTTCGTCCGGACCTGGGTGACGATCTCCCTGCGGGCGACCAGCATCAAGCCGTTCACGCGACGGCCTCCTTGAAGATCTCGGTGAGAGTCGGCTGCTCGATGCCGAAGTGCTCGACGTGCCCGGCCTTCATGGCGCGGCGCAGGATCTCCTGGTCGTCGCCGTCCGCCGTACGCAGGACGTGCCGGTCGCCGTTCACGGTGACCGTGCCCGGCAGGCCGTCCGCCCAGCCGGGAGCGGGATCGCGGACGACGACCCGCAGGATGGTGCCCTCCTCCGCCCGGAGGTCGCCCACCGTGCCCGTGGCCACCATCCGGCCGGCGGAGACGATGCCGACCGAGTCGCACAACCGCTCGACCAGCTCCAGCTGGTGGCTGGAGAAGATCACCGGCACGCCGCCCCTGCACCGCTCCTGCAACGCCGCGGCCAGCGCGTCCACCGCGATCGGGTCGAGCCCGGAGAACGGCTCGTCCAGCACCAGCACCTCGGGATCGTGCACCAGCGCCACCGCCAGCTGCACCCGCTGCTGGTTGCCCAGCGAGAGCGCCTGCACCGGGTCGTTCCTGCGCTCGGCCACCCCGAGCCGCTCCAGCAGGTCGTCGGTGGCCTTCTTGGCGGCCGTCGCGCTCATCCCGTGCAAGCGACCGAAGTACTCGATCTGCTCGGCGACCCGCATCTTCTGGTAAAGACCGCGCTCTTCCGGCATGTAGCCGAAGCGCCGCCGCACGTCGTAGTCGAGCGGCTTGCCCTGCCAGCTCACCGAGCCGGAGTCGGCCTGCAGCACGCCCATGACGATGCGCATCGTCGTCGTCTTGCCGGCGCCGTTCGCGCCGACGAACCCGAACATCTCCCCCGGCCGCACGGCGAAGCTGATCCCATCAAGGGCGACCTTGCCGCCGGGGGCGTCGGGGCCGCCCGCGAAGCGCTTGCGCAGCTCGCTGATCTCGAGCATCAGGTCCTCTCCTTCATCATGGATCAATCGTGGCTTCCGAGCCGTTCGCCCTGCCAGTCGCGGAAATCACGGGCCTGATGTGGATCCCGCGTCGGATCCGGATGACATTTGTCATGAGTACGCTGAGCCCATGACACGCGCCGACAAGGACAAGCCGGTGGTCCTGTCCCGGATCTACACCCGCACCGGCGACGACGGCACCACCGCCCTGAGCGACATGAGCCGGGCATCGAAGACCGATCTCCGGCTGGCCGCCTACGCCGACGTGGAGGAGGCCAACGCCCACCTGGGCGTGGCGCTCGCGCACGGGACGCTGCCCGCGGAGCTGGTGGAGGTCCTGGTCCGTGTTCAGAACGAGCTGTTCGACCTGGGGGCCGACCTGGCCACGCCGGTCGCCGAGAACCCGGAGTTCCCGCCGCTGCGGGTGGAGCAGCCGTACATCGACTGGCTGGAAGAGCAGTGCGATCGCTTCAACGCCGGTCTCAAGCCGCTGCGCAGCTTCATCCTGCCCGGCGGGGATCCGGCCACCGCGGCGCTGCACGTGGCCCGGGTCACCGTGCGCAGGGCGGAGCGCTCGACCTGGGCGGCGCTGCAGGTGCACGACGACATGAACGTGCTGACGGCGAAATACCTCAACCGCCTGTCGGATCTGCTGTTCATCGCGTGCCGGGCGGCCCACGCGGGCAACGAGATCCTCTGGAAGCCGGGGGGGACGCGCTAGGCCACGTCGAGGTAAGCGCTGGGCGGCGCGGACTCCAGCCACGCCAGGAAGCCCGTCAGCGCGTCCGCGCTCATCGCGAGCGACACGTCGCGCGTGCTCCCTCCGCAGTCCACGGCGTAGAGCCCGTCGCCGATCTCGCGGCGGGCGGAAACGACGAGGCCGCGCCTCGCGATCGCGTGGCGCGGCCTCAGTCGCACACCCAGAAGGGGAATCCAGTGGAGCTCCCCGTCGGCGTAGCGGGCCACCCCGCTGCGCCAGGCGCCGTCCCCTACTCGCAGGCGACAGGGTACGCTCCCGCGCGAGCGGACGAGCATGACAGCGCGCAACACCACGAGGGCGGCGAGCAGCACCAGGAAAGTCACAACCGTAGCCACCATGCCGCCGCCCCCTGAACGTGTTCTGCTATACCTCTTCGCCTGCGGCGCGCAGCCGGGCCCTGGCCCGCTTGGCCTCGAGTGCCGCGTCGGCGTCTTCCTGGTTGGCCTCGATCGAGGCCTGGGCCCGGTCGAGAGCGTCACGGGCAGCCGCGACGTCGACCTCGGAACCGAGCTCGGCCACCTCGGCGAGCACGGACACTTCGTCGTCGGCCACGGAGATGAAACCACCGTGGACCGCCGCCACAAGCTCCGGCTCCCCCTCCCGCTTCACGCGCAGCACGCCGCCCTCGACGAGAACGCCGAGAACAGGTGCGTGTTGCGGCATAATACCGATCTCGCCGTCCACGGTCTTGGCAATCACCATGTCGGCCTCGCCCGACCAGATCTCACGCTCGGGTGAGACAACCCCTACGCGTAGCTTCGCCACTTTGTGTAGGTCCTTTCCGATCAGGTGATGGCGCGGTTCCGGAACCGCGCCATCACCGTGGGGCGATTAGCGACGCTCGAGTTCCTTGGCCTTCGCGATGGCCTGGTCGATGCCGCCGACCATGAAGAACGCCTGCTCGGGCAGGTGGTCGTACTCACCCGCGCAGAGGCCCTTGAAGGAGGCGATGGTCTCGTCCAGCGGCACGGTCTCGCCCGGCTGGCCGGTGAAGGCCTCGGCCGCGTACATCGGGTGCGACAGGAAGCGCTCGATGCGGCGGGCCCGCTGGACGGTGACCTTGTCCTCCTCGGAGAGCTCGTCGATACCGAGGATCGCGATGATGTCCTGGAGCTCGCGGTACTTCTGCAGGATCCGCTTGGTCTCCTGGGCCACCCGGTAGTGCTCCTCGCCCACGATCTGCGGGTCGAGGATCCGGGAGGAGGAGTCGAGCGGGTCCACCGCGGGGTAGATGCCCTTCTCCGAGATCGGCCGCGACAGAACGGTCTGCGCGTCGAGGTGCGCGAACGCGTTGTGCGGGGCCGGGTCGGTGATGTCGTCCGCGGGCACGTAGATCGCCTGCATGGAGGTGATCGAGTGGCCACGGGTCGAGGTGATGCGCTCCTGGAGCACACCCATCTCGTCAGCCAGCGTGGGCTGGTAACCCACGGCGGACGGCATGCGGCCGAGCAGCGTGGAGACCTCGGAACCGGCCTGCGTGAAGCGGAAGATGTTGTCGATGAAGAGCAGCACGTCCTGCTTCTGCACGTCGCGGAAGTATTCCGCCATCGTCAGCGCCGACAGCGCGACCCGCAGACGGGTGCCCGGCGGCTCGTCCATCTGGCCGAAGACGAGGGCGGTGTCCTTGAGGACGTCCGCCTCCATCATCTCGAGCCAGAGGTCGTTGCCCTCACGGGTGCGCTCGCCCACACCGGCGAAGCACGAGGTGCCACCGAAGTTGCGGGCGACGCGGCGGATCATCTCCTGGATCAGAACGGTCTTGCCGACGCCGGCGCCGCCGAACAGACCGATCTTCCCACCCTGCACGTACGGGGTGAGCAGGTCGATGACCTTGATGCCGGTGACCAGCAGCTCGGTGCGGGACTCGAGCTGGTCGAACGCCGGCGACGGCCGGTGGATGCCCCATCGCTCGTTGATCTTGAGCGACGAGGTCTCGACGTCGAGCGTCTCACCCAGCGCGTTCCACACGTGGCCCTTGACGACGTCACCGACCGGCACCGAGATCGGGCTGCCCGTGTCGGTCACCGCCTGGCCGCGGACCAGGCCGTCGGTGGGCTGCATGGAGATGCATCGGACGAGGTTGTCACCCAGGTGCTGGGCGACCTCGAGCGTCAGGGTCTTGGTCTCGCCACCGAGGGCCACGTCGACCTTGAGCGCGTTATAGATGTCGGGCATCGCCTCGACGGGGAACTCCACGTCGACGACGGCGCCGGTGACACGTGCCACGCGGCCGGTGCCGGCCGCGGCGGCTTCTACAGTTTCAACAGCCTCTGCAGTCATTTCACTCTTTCCCCGCTGCGGCGTCAGCGAGCGCGTTGGCCCCACCGACGATCTCGCTGATTTCCTGGGTGATCTCGGCCTGGCGAGCCTGGTTCATCTGCTGGGTGAGCACCCGCATCAGCTCGTTGGCGTTGTCGGTCGCGGACTTCATCGCGCGCCGCCGCGCGGCCTCTTCCGAGGCCGCCGACTGCAGCAGCGCCGTGAAGATACGGGACTCCACGTATCGCGGCAGCAGCGACTCCAGCACGTCGCCCGCGGTCGGCTCGAACTCGAAGTACGGCGGGATCACAGTGGACTCCGTCGCCTCGGTCTCCTCGACCTCCAGCGGCAGGACGCGCTTGACCACGACGTTCTGCGTGAGCATCGAGACGAACTCGGTCGAGACGATGTGGATCTCGTCGATCCCGCCGTCTTCCTTGAACGAGTCGATCAGCGTGTTCGCGATCTCCTTGGCGTCGGCGTAGGCCGGCTTGCGCGAGAACCCGACCCAGCTGCCGCCCATCTCCCGCTGACGGAAGGTGTGCCAGGTGACACCCTTGCGCCCCGTGACGAACGGCACCACGGTCAGCCCTCGGCTCTCCAGCAGCCCCCGCAGGGCCTCGGCCTCGCGCAGGATGTTGGCGTTGAAGCCGCCACAGAACCCGCTGTCGCTGGTGACGATGAGGACGCCCGCCTTGGCGGGGTTCTCCTTCGCCACGGTCAGCGGATGGTCGACGCTGGCCGCGTTGCTGACGACGCCGGTGACGGCGCGAGTGATCTCGCGCTCGTACGGCAGCGCCGCCTGCATCCGCTGCTGCGCCCTCACGATCCGTGAAGAGGCGATGAGCTCCTGGGCGCGTGTGATCTTCGCGGTCGACTTGACCGAGCTGATCCGCCGCCGCAGCAGCCTTAGCTGGGCACCCATGTCCTACTTCTTCTCCGCCGGACGGACGACCTTCTTGATCTTCTCCTGGCCGACCTCGTCGGCGCCGAGCGGCGCCACTGGCTCGTCCTTGACCAGCAGCTCGCCCGAGGAGGTGGTGAAGCCCTTCTTGAACTCCGTGATGGCGTCCTTGAGAGCGGTCACCGCGTCGTCGGGCAGCTCCTTGGTCTCCCGGATGCCGTCGAGGATGCCCTTGTGCGAGGACTGCAGGTAGTCGAGGAACTCCGTCTCAAATCGGCGGACGTCCTCGACCGGCACCTCGTCGAGCTCGCCGGTGGTGCCGGACCACACCGACACGACCTGCTTCTCGACCGCGAACGGGGAGTATTGCGGCTGCTTGAGCAGCTCGACCAGGCGCTGGCCGCGGTCGAGCTGAGCACGCGAGGCCGCGTCGAGGTCGGAGGCGAACGCGGCGAACGCCTCCAGGTCGCGATACTGCGACAGCGACAGCTTCAGCGTGCCCGCCACCTTGCGCATGGCCTTGACCTGCGCCGAGCCACCGACTCGGGAGACCGAGATACCGACGTTGATCGCCGGGCGCACGCCCGCGTTGAACAGGTCGGTCTCGAGGAAGCACTGCCCGTCGGTGATGGAGATGACGTTGGTCGGGATGAACGCCGACACGTCATTGCCCTTCGTCTCGATGACCGGCAGGCCCGTCATCGAGCCGCCGCCCATGTCGTCCGACAGCTTGGCGCAGCGCTCCAGCAGCCTGGAGTGGAGGTAGAAGACGTCGCCGGGGAAGGCCTCGCGGCCCGGCGGGCGACGCAGCAGCAGGGACACGGCGCGGTAGGCGTCGGCCTGCTTGGTCAGGTCGTCGAAGATGATCAGAACGTGCTTGCCCTGATACATCCAGTGCTGGCCGATGGCCGAGCCGGTGTAGGGGGCGAGGTATTTGTAGCCGGCCGGGTCGGAGGCGGGGGCGGCGACGATGGTGGTGTACTCCAGCGCGCCTGCCTCCTCGAGGCGGGCCTTGACCTGCGCGATCGTCGAGCCCTTCTGGCCGATGGCGACGTAGACGCAGCGGACCTGCGCCTCGGGGTCGCCGGAGGCCCAGGCCTCGCGCTGGTTGAGGATGGTGTCCACGGCGATCGCGGTCTTGCCGGTGCCACGGTCACCGATGATCAGCTGGCGCTGGCCGCGGCCGATCGGCGTCATGGCGTCGATCGCCTTGATGCCGGTCTGCAGCGGCTGCTTCACCGGCTGCCGCTGGACGACCGAGGGGGCCTGGAGCTCGAGGGCGCGCGTGCCCTCGGACTCGATGGCGCCCTTGCCGTCGAGCGGGTTGCCCAGGGGGTCGACCACGCGGCCGAGGAAGTTGTCGCCGACGGGCACGGACAGGACCTCGCCCGTCCTGCGGACCGTCTGGCCCTCCTCGATGCCGCTGAACTCGCCCAGGACCACGACACCGATCTCGCGGGTGTCGAGGTTGAGCGCAAGGCCGCGCGTGCCGTTCTCGAACTCGAGCAGCTCGTTCGCCATCGCCGAGGGAAGGCCGGAGACATGGGCAATGCCGTCGCCGGCGTCGACGACGGTCCCGATCTCCTCGCGCGCGGCGCCTTCCGGTTCGTACGCCTGGACGAAGCGCTCAAGCGCGTCCCGGATCTCGTCCGGCCGGATCGTAAGCTCCGCCATCTCTACTCTGTCTCCCTATTCGCCCTAGCCGGCCAACCGGCGGCGGACTTCTTCAATTCGTCCGACAATGGTGGTGTCGATGATCTCGTCGCCGATGCGGACCGAGAACCCACCGAGCACTCGCTTGTCCACCTCGACATTCAGGTGCACGTCGCGGCCGTACGAGGTGCGCAGCCACGCCACGAGGCGGCGCTTCTGCTCCTCGGACAGCTCGACTGCGCTGCGCACCACCGCCACGAGGCGCTGGCGCTGCGCGGACACGAGCTGACCGACCTCTTGCAGCCCTGTTTCCAGGCTACGCCCCCGCGGGTGCACAACCAGCTGCGTGATGAGGCGCAGGCTGGTCGGGGCGACCTTGTCGCCGAGCAGGTCGCGCAGCAGCTGCCGCTTGCCCTCCCCGGGCGCCGCCGGATCGGTCAGCGCGAGACGCAGATTGGAATTGGCGGCGACGATGCGGCCGAAGCGGAAGAGCTCGTCCTCCACCTCGTCGAGCCTGGACTGGCTCTCGGCCTCCGCCGCCGCGGCGACGACGCCGAGCCTTTCGAGCACGTCAGGCAGGTCGCCCGCGCGTGACCACCTGGCCGAGACCGCGGCCTCGACGGTGTCCAGCGTGGCCTGGGCGACCTTGCCGGCGAGCAGCGCTCGCACGGTGCCCGCCTTCTGCTCGGCGGGCCTGGCAGGGTCGGACAGTGCCCGGCGCAGGCCGTGCTCGCGGTCGAGCAGATCCGCGACCGCGAACAGCTCGTCGGAGAGCGCGCCGAGGTCGGCACTGCCGGCGACGGCGTTGAACCGCTCCTCGACCTCTGCCAGCGACGTCCTGCTCAAGCCTCTCATTGGTCGCTCACCCGCTCCTCATTCGCTCCGCGGACCCGCTCGTCCCTCACGTGTCCACTCCACTCACTGCGGGGGGTTCGCTCCTGCATTAGCGCACCGCCTGCGCGCTGCCGGCTTCCAGCTCGTCAAGGAACCGGTCCACGATGCGGCTCTGGCGGACGTCGTCCTCCAGGGACTCGCCGACGATGCGACCGGCGAGGTCGGTCGACAGGCGGCCGATCTCGGTGCGGAGCTGCGCGAACGCAGCCTGGCGGTCGGCCTCGATCTGCGCGTGCGCGGCCTCGACGAGACGACGGGCCTCGGCCTGCGCCTCCTCGCGGAGCTCGGCCTTGATCTGCGCGGCCTGCTCGCGAGCCTCCTCGCGCAGCCTGGCCGCGTCCCGACGGGCCTCCTCCAGCTGCTCGGCGTAACGCTGCTGCAGGGCCTGAGCCTCGGCCTGGGCCTCTTCCGCCCTCTTGATGCCGCCCTCGATCGCGTCAGTGCGCTCGGCCAGCGTCTTCTGGATACGCGGGACGAGCATCCTGCCGACGACGAAGAACACGACGGCGAACGCGAAGATACCGACGACGAGCTCGTAAGCGTGCGGGAAGAGGGGGTTGCCGCCCTCCTCCTGCGCGAGGAGCGTAGCTGCCATGTACGTCATGGGTGCAGCCTTTCGTCAGAAGGAGACGGTCACTAGGCGCCGTAGATGAACGGCGCGACCAGACCGATCAGGGCGAGGGCCTCGGTGAGGACGAAGCCGAGGAGCATGTTCTGGCGAATCAGGCCGTACGCCTCCGGCTGGCGGGCAATGGCCTGCACGCCCTGACCGAAGATGATGCCGACGCCGATGCCGGGGCCGATGGCGGCGAGACCGTAACCGATGGCGGTGACGTTGCCGGAGACCTCAGCGAGAACGCTCATTATCTGTATTCCTTTACTGGACGGCCGGCGACCTGGGTGTCACCGGTCATGGACATTCCGGTATGTGGTTCTCAGTGCTCGGGGTGCAGCGAGCCGCCGATGTACATCGCGGCCAGCATGGCGAACAGGAACGCCTGCAGGAACTGGATGAACATCTCGAATCCCGTGAGGATGATGGTCATGATCACGCCGAGGACGCCGAGAGGGGCCCCCAGCGGGGTGAGCTGCTCGAAGAGGAACCAGAAGCCAACCATGCTGAAGAAGGCCAGCAGCATGTGGCCGGCGAACATGTTGGCGAACAGTCGGACCGCGTGCGTGAACGGCGCGATGATCAGGTTCGACAGGAACTCGATCGGCGCCAGCAGGAAGTAGATGAACTTCGGCAGCCCCGGCGGGAACATCATGTTCTTGAAGTAGCCGACCGCGCCCTGGTGCTTCATGCCGAGGTAGACCTTGAGCACGTAGATCGAGATCGCCAGCACAGCGGGGAACGCGATGTGCGAGGCCACCGGGAACTGCAGCACCGGGATGACGCCCATGACGTTCCAGACCAGGACCAGGAAGAAGAGCGTCACCAGCAGGCCCATCCACCGATCGGCGTCCTTGCCCAGGAAGGGCCGGGCGATCTGGTCGCGGACGAACATGTAGCCGTACTCGACGACGTTCTGCACACCCCTCGGGACGACCTTGGGATTGGCGAAGGCCGCCCAGCACAGGCCGATCACGATCAGCGAGCTCAGCAGCGCCAGCAGAACCGGCTTCGTGAACCATTCGACCCCGGGGATGATGGGCGGCAGGTTGAACAGCTCGTCAGGCGTAGGCGCCCGGAACTGGTCGGCTGGTGGAGCGAGGACCGTCAGCGCACTCACGCGGCTACCTCCGCCTTCGGCAGTGAGCCGCGTGAGTGCGCGACACTGCTGTGTTCATTGGTGCGCTCGCGTTGCTCCCGCACGGCGTTCCCTTCAACGTCGTAGTAGTTCACAAGGGTTTCCTCAGGAAAGCGATCGCTGCGCCGGGCTAGCGACCGAACTTCCGGTAGACCAAGTAGCCACCGAGCACGACCCCCAGGACGACGCCTATGGGGAAGAACGCGGACATGCCCAACCAGCGGTCCAGCAACCAGCCGAGACCGCCGTAGAAGGCCATCCCGGCGAGCAGATAGCTGGGAACTGACCACATGGCGTCGGCGAAGTCGCGACCGTCTTCTTCCGGTCGGCGTTCCTTTGCGCTCATCGCGGCCCCGACGATAGCAGGCGAGTAGAGGACTAGTCATATCGGACCCTGTCCGTGCACCAGCCTCATGAGTCGCCCTTTCCGGGGACCTTGGCCTCAGGGTCGACGTAAAGCATCTTGGTCTTCATGAACGCGCGGACCTCGAAGCCGGTCCACACGAGGGTGCACAGCACGACGGACAGCGCGAAAGCCAGCGTGTTCCAGGCCGTGGTGTCGCGGAACGCGGACAGCACGATCATGATGGCGACGACCTTCACGAGATAACTCACCATCGCCGCGATCGCCATCATTTGGGGAGACACCCGTGCGGCATACGACACCGCTACCACACTGATGCTGAAGAAAACCCCGACGAGCAAGGCGCCGAGCGCCGCGCCCAGAGCGCCCTTGCCACCGGCTGTCAGAAGCGACACGACCACGGCGACCACCCCGACCGCGAGGGTCGGAATCGCGGCGCTCTTGAGTACGCGCACGTCGTTGGCCTGCATTGGTGCTCCATCAGCATGTTGTCAAGCGAGCGTTTGCTACCCCCAGAACATGTCCTTCTGAAGGCCCCTGCTCGTGAAAGATATCACAAGCTCACGGAAGACCGCTTTTACCTGCCGTTTCTAGTTCGGGATCAAGAACGGCTAGGAAAGACCGGGATGACCGGATTGCCCTCGGCCGACGCGCGTTCGTGCGAAGGGCCGTCCGTCGGCGGCATCCGCCGTCTGACCTCCGGCTCCGGCGGAATCGGCGGCATGGGCCCGGTGGGCGGGCCGTCGTCGTCAGGCTGATTGCCACGCGAGGCGGCGTGCGCGCCCCCTCTGCCCCGCCAGCGTGGCAGGGCCATCAGCACGAGCACGGCCAGGGCGAGCAGGATGACCACGGGGAACAGCAGCACCGGCACGCCGATCGTGGACATGCCCACGATGCCGAAGGCGAACAGGAACGCCCACGCGTACATGATCAGCACGGACCTGCGGTGGGAATGGCCGATGTCCATGAGCCGGTGGTGCAGGTGGCCGCGGTCGGGCGCGAACGGCGACAGGCCGCGCGAGGTGCGCCGCACCACGGCGGTGATCAGGTCGACCAGCGGCAGGACCAGCACCGCGGCCGGCAGGAGCAGCGGCAGCAGCACCGGGACCTTGTTCATGCCCTCGATGATCCCGGGGTCGACGGGCGTCACGGTGACGATGGAGGAGGCGAGCACGAGCCCGATGAGCATGGCCCCGGTGTCGCCCATGAAGATCTTCGCCGGATGGAAGTTGTGCGGCAGGAACCCCAGGCAGGTGCCGATGAGGATGGCCGCGATGGCCGCCGTGGTGGTGATGCGCCCGCCGCTGATGTTGTCGGCCAGGAAGATCGAATAGGCCCAGGTGGCCATGCCCGCGATGCACACGATCCCGGCCGCCAGGCCGTCGAGGCCGTCGACGAAGTTGACCGCGTTGATGGTCACGACCACGACCATGATGGTGATCACGGTGCTGAGGGTGTAGTCGAGGCTGGTGGAGCCGCCCCAGTCCTGCGGCAACGGGATGTAGAGCAACCGCAGGTCGAAGAAGACCAGCACGCCTGCCGCCGCGATCTGCCCGCCGAGCTTGATGAAGGCGTCCATGCCCCACCAGTCGTCCAGGAAGCCGGTGATCGTGATGAGGCCGCCGGCGACGATGAGCGCCGTCACCGCGTTGGCGTCGGTCTGCGTCAGCGCCTTGCCCGTGTGCGTGAGCTGGCCGGCCACGAGCAGCCCCACGACCAGGCCGCCGTACATGGCCAGGCCGCCCAGCCTGGGCGTCGGCGTGGTGTGCACGTCACGCGCGCGAACCTCCGGCACGGCGCCGATGCGGATGGCGAAGCGGCGCACCAACGGAACCAGCAGATAGGTCACCGCTGCCGAGATGAGCGCCATGAACAGGTATTCGCGCACGGACCTAGTTTCCCGGATGCTCCGGCCGACTGTGACCGGAAAACGACACAGACCAGCTTAATATTCGCTGAGATATGGCCGATGGATGGCGAGAAGCGCCGCAACTCTTTCCCTGACCTCGGCCGCTTTGCCAGGATGGCGCACCGCCCTGGTCACCAGCATCCCCACCTCTTTGAGCTCCTGGGGCCCCATCCCCTGGGTGGTGACGCACGGCGTCCCCACGCGGATGCCCGACGTGATGGACGCCGGCTCCGGATCGTACGGAATCACGTTGCGGTTGAGTGTGATCCCCGCCGCCGCGCACCGCAGTTCGGCCTCCGCCCCCGAAACTCCCACGTCACGCAGGTCGATCAGGGCCAGGTGCGTGTCCGTGCCGCCGGAGACGGCCCGCATCCCCTCCCCGGTCAGCGCCTCGGCGAGGGCGCGGGCGTTCACGATCACCCTGTTGGCGTAGTCGGCGAACTCCGGCCGCATCGCCTCACCGAAGGCCACCGCCTTGGCCGCCACCGCATGCATCAGCGGCCCGCCCTGCACGAACGGGAACACCGCCCGGTCGATCTTCTTGGCCAGTTCCTCGGTGCAGAGGATCGCCCCGCCGCGTGGCCCGCGCAGGGCCTTGTGGGTGGTGAACGTCACGACGTCCGCGTACGGCACCGCCGAGGGGATCGCCCCGCCCGCCATCAGCCCGATCGGGTGGGCCACGTCGGCGAGCAGCCACGCCCCCACCTCGTCGGCGATGCCGCGGAAGAACGAGAAATCGATCAGTCTCGGGTACGAGGTCGCGCCGCACACGATGAGCTTCGGCTGGTGCCGCAGCGCCAGGTCCCTGACTTCGTCGTAGTCGATGAGCTCGGTGTCACGACGCACTCCGTACGACACGACGTCGAACCATCTTCCCGAGAAGTTCACCTTGGAGCCGTGGGTGAGGTGGCCGCCGTGCGGGAGGGCCATGGCCAGCATCGTGTCGCCGGGCTGCAGGAGCGCGGCGTAGGCGGCGAGGTTCGCGGAGGCGCCCGAGTGCGGCTGGACGTTGGCGTGCTCGGCGTTGAAGAGTTTCTTGGCCCGGTCGATCGCCAGCCGCTCGGCCCGGTCGACCACCTCGCAGCCGCCGTAGTAGCGGCGGCCGGGGTAGCCCTCGGCGTACTTGTTGGTGAGCGTGGAACCCAGGGCGGCCAGAACGGCGGGCGAGGCGAAGTTCTCGCTCGCGATCAGCTGGAGCCCGCCGCGCACCCGGTCAAGCTCATCGAGCAGCACCTGCGCGAGTTCGGGATCCTGCTTCTGCAGCAGGCCGAAGTCCGGACCGTAGTAGGGCTGCGTACCCATTTCTCCAAGGTACGCCCTGATGTCCGTTTCGCCCACAGGGTGGGGTCGCTAGTTGGCCCGGGGGATCGCGGCGGTGGTCGGTACCCAGCGGGGCGTGTCGGCCGCCTGGTCACTGATGGCCGTCAGCACGGCATGGCGGTAGAGGGCCAGCCTGTTGCGCCATTCGCGGATGTCCTCGACGTAGCGCTCGCCTACGGGGGCGTCCCACGTCTGGGGGCTTCTGGCCAGGTTGTAGGCCTTGTCGAGGGCCGTTCGCAGGGCATCCAGCTGGGGTTTGACGTTGTTCCACGCGACGACCAGGCGCTCGTACTCGGGATTGAACAGGTAGGTGGCCGGTGTGTCCTCCTGAGATGGGGAGGTGGTGCGCGGGGGACGGTCGCCCTTGTGCCAGGGCTCGGGGGCCGGCGGATCGACGAACATCAGGCGCTCCTTTCCGGCGAGCCGGGATCGACCGTGCCCGGCGGGCCGTCCGGGCGAATGTCCTCGGGCGCCCACGCGCCCTTGCCGTACTCTCCGGGCGGGACCTGCACGGAAGGCATCTCCTGGCGCTGGATGTCCCGGTGGTTCTCGATCATCGTCCTCAGGGCCTCCAGGTCCGGTGGGGGGACGTCTATGGAGACGACGTCGCTGTCGTCGCTCGCCCACGCCTCGGCCCCGCCATCGGCCCCACCATCGGTCCCGCCATCGGTCTCGGCAACGGCGGCCACGTCGTACGCGGCCGTCGGCGCGCTGCCGTAAGCGCCGTTCGGCGTGGTGCCGAGTTTGTCGGCCGTCCCCGTGCCGGGTGCCTCGGGGGCGGCTCCCGTGCCCACGCCTGCCTCGCCGGCAGGTGGTGTGGGCGGGATCCGCACGCCGGTGTCGCCGCCCGGCGTCGCACCCGTCCCATCGGGCGTCGACCCGGTGCCGCCCGGCGTGCCATCTGGAGTCCCACCCTTACCATCCGGTGTGGTTTCCTTACTGTCCGGAGCCGGGAGCGTGGTGTCCTTGGCGCCAGGGGCAGGCTGTGTGCCGTCGGGGGTCGGCTGTGTGCCGTCGGGGGTCGGTTGTGGGCCGTCCGGCGTGGTGTCCTTGCCGCCGGGCGCCGGATCCGTGCCGCTCGGTGGGCGGTCGGTGCTGGAGCCGCAGGCGTCGTCAGCTCGCGTGTCCGGGGACGGATCGTCGATCGGCGTGACGCCCGCAGAACCGTAGCCGTCCACCGGATAGGCACCCGTCGTGCCGCCACCGCCCGCCGTCGCCGTAGGGCCGGTGCCGTCCGCTGCCGCCGTGGGGCCGGTGCCGTCCGTGGGCGTTGACGCCGGCGGGAGTGTCACTTGGTCACCGCCGGCCGAGGTGGGGACTCCCGGGGCGATGGAGCCCGGATCCCCGTCCGGACGGATGTCGCGCTCGGCCCATTGGCCCTTGCCGTACTCGCCCGCCGGGACCTCCACCCCCGGCATGTCGTGGGGCTGGATGTCGCGATGATCCTCGATCACCGTCTTCAGCGCGTCCAGATCGGGCGGGGTGGTGTCGGCCGAGACGACGTCACTGCCGTCGTTGGCCCAGGCATTGACGTTCGAGGCTGCGGTGGTGTCGGCGGGCATCTTCGGCATTTCCGCCGGCTGGACCTTGTCGGTGTTCTCGAGCAGGTCCTCCAGTTGCTCGGCCGTGGGCGGGTCGAGCGGTATCTGCAGGACCTTGACGCCGTCGACCACCACGACCTGCGGCTTGGTGACATCGGTGTCGTCGGGGTGGTCCTTGGCCGGGGTGTCCGCCGCACCGCCGGTGTCCGTCCCACCGCCGTCCGCCTCGGCCCCGCGCTCGCGCCGACTGTCCAGATCGTCGTCCTTGGGCTGGTCAGCAGGCTGATCACCGGTGCTTCCCCCGGTGTCGGCAGCCCCGTCGCTACCAGAGCCCGGATCCGCCCCGGTGCCCGTCCCCGTGCCCGTCCCCGTGTCCTTGTCCGTCCCCGTGCCCGTGTCCTTGCCGTTGCCGTCGGCGTCGTCGCACGTCTTGCCGTCCGAGCCGGTCCCCCCGTCAGAGCCGGTCTTGCCGTCCGAGCCGGTCCCCCCGTCAGAGCCGGTCTTGCCGTCCGAGCCGGTCCCCCCGTCAGAGCCGGTCTTGCCGTCCGAGCCGGTCCCCCCGTCAGAGCCGGTCTTGCCGTCCGAGCCGGTCCCCCCGTCAGAGCCGGTCTTGCCGTCCGAGCCGGTCCCCCCATCGGAGCCGGTCTTGCCGTCCGAGCCCGTCGTCCCGTCCGAGCCGGTCTTGCCGTCGGAGCCCGTCGTCCCGTCAGAGCCGGTCTTGGGCTCCTCGCCCGTCTTGACGTCGTCGTCCTTCGGGGTCACCTGGTCGGGTTTCTCACCGGCGCGCGGGTTCTCGTACCTGTCCCGATCCCCACGCGTCTCCTTGGGCTCGTCCGTGGGCGCGGCCCCGGAACCGGGCGGGTCGACCCGCTTCTCCAGGACCGCGAGCCGCGCGTTCACGTCCCTGACCATCTCCTCGGCCGCGTCGGCGACCTGGGCGGGGCGGTGGGTGGTCTGGGTGGACAGCCCTGCCCGGCTCATCTCGAGCCTGACTCGATCCTCGACCGCGCGCATCTGCGCGACCGCGTGTTTCACCTCGGTCAGCAGATCACGAACCAGCTTGGGATCCATGCCGTCGAACTTGCCCATGAACTACTCCCGGACATATCGCCGCTCCGGGCCTCACCGTAATCATGGCCGGAGCGCCGTCGCAGCCGGGATAAGCAGACGGTATACGTCGACAGCCGGGTCAACCGATCAGTCGTCGGTGGCGACGTAGCCGATGATGCCGCGCAGCTTCTCCACCGGGATCGCACCCCGCCGCAACATCCTGGGCACGGCCGTGGTCAGGTCGAGGATGGTGGACGGCGTGTTGTCGGTGGTCTTGCCGCCGTCGAGATAGACCGCGACGGCGGCGCCGAGCTGCTCCTCGGCCTCCGCCGCCGTGGTGGCGGCCTGGGCGCCGGAGCGGTTGGCGCTGGAGACCGCCATAGGTCCGGTCTCCTTGAGCAGCTCGAGCGCGACCGGGTCGAGCGGCATGCGTACGGCCACCGTGCCCTTGGTGTCCCCCAGGTCCCAGGAAAGGGCTCTGTTGGCCTTGCAGACGAGCGTGAGCGGCCCGGGCCAGAAGGCGTCTATCAAGTCCTGCCCGTAGGGTCCCATGTCGTCTATGAGCGCTGTGGCGGCTCTGACGGTGCCGACCAGGACGGGCGGCGGCATGTCACGGCCACGCCCCTTGGCCTCCAGCAGCGCGGTGACCGCCGACGGCGTGAAGGCGTCGGCACCGATGCCGTAGACGGTGTCGGTCGGCAGCACCACGAGCTCGCCCCTGCGCACCGCGGCGGCGGCCTCCTGGAGGCCGTCGGCCCGCTGTTCGGGGTCTGAGCAGTCAAAGCGTCTTCCCACGGCAGAAATCCTATTCCTGGCTCAGCCTCGCGGTGACGAAGCGATCTCTTCTCGTGAGGTCCTGGCGAAGCCGCACGTCGCGCCAGCCGTTGTCCTCGGGGAACGTGAGGTAGACGGCCCTGCCCTGCTCGTCGGCGTGCTCGACGGCGACCCAGCCGCCGGGGCGCAGCAGGCGGCGGGCCGTACGCTCCACCGCGCGCACCTCCCCGAGGCCGTCGTCACCGGAGCCGTAGAGCGCTCGCGACGGGTCGTAGTCGCGTACTTCCGGATCGCGCGGGACCGCGCCGGGCGGGATGTAGGGCGGGTTGGAGATGACCAGGTCCACCTTGCCGTTGAGCTCGGGCAGCGCCTCGGCGAGGTCCTCGGGGTGCAGGTGCGTACGGCCCTGGCCGTGCTCGGAGATGTTGCGCTTGGCCCAGGTGTACGCCGCGGGGTCGACCTCCACGGCGTGGACCTCGGCCAGCGCCACCTCCTGCGCGATCGAGAGCGCGATCGCGCCGGATCCGGTGCCGAGGTCGACCACGAGCGGAGCGGTCACGTCCATCTCGCGCAGCGTCTCGATCGCCCAGCCGGCCATCACCTCGGTCTCCGGCCGCGGCACGAACACGCCGGGCCCGACCGCCAGCTCCAGGTAGCGGAAGTACGCGTGCCCGGTGATGTGCTGCAGCGGTTCCCTGGCCGCGCGCCGGGCGACGCCTTCCCAGAACAGCGCGTCGAAGTCGCCGTCCTTGACCGTGTGGAGCTCGCTCCTGCGCACGCCGTGGACGAACGCCGCGATCTCCTCCGCGTCGGTGCGCGGTGAGGGCACGCCCGCCTCGGCCAGCCGCGCGGTGGCGAGGGCGATCTCGTCCAGCAGAAATGTCATGAGTGTTGTGCGAGCTTCTCCGCCATCTCGGCGTCGATGAGGGCCTGGGTGACGGCGCTGAGCTCGCCGTCGAGAACCTGGTCGAGGTTGTACGCCTTGAAGCCGACGCGGTGGTCGGAAATGCGGTTTTCCGGGAAGTTATAGGTGCGGATGCGCTCGGAGCGGTCGACCGTGCGCACCTGGGACTTGCGCTCCGCCTGCGCGGCGGCATCGGCCTGCTCCTGCGCCACGGCCAGCAGCCGGGCACGCAGAATGCGCATCGCCGACTCCTTGTTCTGCAGCTGGCTCTTCTCGTTCTGGCAGGAGACGACCACGCCGGTGGGCAGGTGGGTGATGCGGACCGCGGAGTCGGTGGTGTTGACGCTCTGGCCGCCGGGGCCGCTGGAGCGGTAGACGTCGATGCGCAGATCGTTGGGGTCGATCTGGACCTCGACCTCCTCGGCCTCCGGGTAGACGAGCACGCCCGCGGCGCTGGTGTGGATGCGGCCCTGCGACTCGGTGACGGGCACGCGCTGCACGCGGTGCACGCCGCCTTCGTACTTGAGCCTGGACCACACACCCTCGTCGCCCTTGGCCTTGATGGCCACGGTGACGTCCTTGTATCCGCCCAGGTCGGAGGGCTGGGAGTCGATGACCTCGGTCTTCCAGCCGAGCCGCTCGGCATAGCGCAGATACATCCGCAGCAGGTCGCCGGCGAACAGCGCGGACTCCTCGCCGCCCTCGCCCGCCTTGATCTCCATGATGATGTCCTTGTCATCATTGGGATCACGCGGGATGAGCAGGTGCTTGAGCCGCTCCTCCAGCTGCGGGACGCGCTCTTCGAGCTCGGCGGCCTCGGCCGCGAACGTCTCGTCCTCGCCGGCCAGCTCCTTGGCGGCGGTCAGGTCGTCGCGGACCGACTCCAGCTCGCGGTAGGTGCCGACGATCGGCGTGAGCTGGGAGTAGCGCCTGCCGAGGGTGCGGGCCTTGCTCTGGTCGGCGTGCACGGCGGGATCGGCGAGCTGCAGCTCCAGCTCGGAATACTCCTTGAGCAACTCGTCGAGATTCACCGTGGGTCCTTCAGTCGTGGGGTTCTTCACCAAGAACGCCGACCCGGCGCACACGTGTGCGTCCGGGCCGGCGTGTGGGAAGCTACTTGCCCGTGGCCTTCTTGCCGAAGCGCTTCTCGAAGCGGGCCACCCGGCCGCCGGTGTCGAGGATCTTCTGCTTGCCGGTGTAGAACGGGTGGCAGGCAGAGCACACGTCAGCGTGGATCACGCCGTTTTTCGCCGTGCTGCGGGTGGTGAACGTGTTGCCGCAGGAGCAGGTCACCTGCGTCACGTTGTAGTCAGGGTGGATATCGCGCTTCATCGCTGTCCTTTCGGGCTGCGGCCGCCGGGTCGCCGTCATGCTGGGCGTGAACCGGAACCGCAAAATGGTCAGCTACCAGTGTGCCAGATCGTCCAACCATCCCAGGCCATCGGACATTCCCCGCGATCTACGCAGCGCCGGACCAGATATCACATTAGGCTCCCTGCCACCATCCCTCACTTTGGTAAGGATCCCAGGCATGAAGAGAAGGGTGCGGTCGCTGCTCGCGATCGCCATGGGGGCCGCCGTTCTCCTCGCGGGCACGAGTGTGAGCGCCGCCGCCGCGATGGCCGACGACTTCACGGGTGACGCCTCCGCCAGCGCATCCATCCCGCTCCAGAACGACGTCGAAGGCGTCGTGACGCTCAACCTCAAGGAGCCGTCCAAGGTCTCCAGCGTCACCGGCTCCATCGAACCGCCGGGCAAGGCGGCGAAGACGGTGACGTTCGACTTCAGGACGGGCGACACCGCCGCGACGCAGAAGATCACCGGCAAGTGGCCGATCTCCAAGGACGACCCGGCGGGCGACTGGAAGCTGAGCGTCGTCGTCGCTCGCGACACCGGCACCAACACCACGCCGTTCGTGGTCAAGGTCGCCGGCAAGCAGGGGATCACCGGCGCGAAGGTCAGCCCTGACCCCGTCCAGCTCGTCAAGGGCAAGGACGTCCAGGTCTCGGTCGAGGCGTCGGTGAAGGACGCGACCACGGTGTCGGCCAAGCTCGTCAGCGACGCGGGCGGTGAGTTCTACGACCTGGGCGACCTGGCCAAGGAGCCGGACGGCCGCTACCGCGGGAGCACGTACTTCGCCGACAACAGCACCCCCGGTGATTGGACCCTCGAGGTGTACGCGCACAAGGGCGGCGAGACGCTCAAGGGCGTGGCGGGGTTCACGGTCGTGGCTCCTGAGGGCGGCGCGTCCAAGAAGACCAAGACGCGGGTCACGATCGCCGCGCCGAACAAGGTGACCAAGGGCAAGACGTTCAAGGTGTACGGCAAGGTCTACCGCGGCACGAAGGCGTACAAGGGCAAGACCGTCGAGGTGTACTTCAAGGCCAAGGGCGCCAAGACGTACAAGCTCCTGGGCTTCGCCAAGGCCTCGTCGACCGGCAAGTACGCCAAGACGTACCAGGCGAAGAAGGACGGCTACTTCCGGGTCCGGGTGCCCGGCACGACGACGACGCGCAGTTCGTTGTCGCCGCAGGAGTTCGTGGACGTCAGGTAGCTCAACGACCCAGATAGGTCAGCACGGCCAGCACACGCCGATGGTCCTCGGGCGCCGGCCCGAGGGCCAGCTTGGCGAAGATGCCGGAAATGTGCTTCTCGACCGCGCCTTCGGTGACGACGAGGCGGGCGGCGATGGCGGTGTTCGAGCGGCCCTCGGCCATCAGGGCGAGGACCTCGCGCTCGCGGGGGGAGAGCGTGTCGAGCGGGGCGCCGCGGCGCTGGCGGCTGAGCAGCTGCACGACCACCTCGGGGTCGATGACCGTGCCGCCCGCCGCCACCTGCCGCACCGCCTCCAGGAACTCGGCCACGTCGGCCACCCGCTCCTTCAGCAGGTAGCCGACGGCCTTTCCGATGAGGTCGCCGGCGTAGCGTTCCTCGACGTACTGCGACAGGACCAGGATGGGAAAATCCGGGCGGACCTCGCGGACCCGCAGCGCCGCCCGGAGGCCCTCGTCGGTGTGCGTGGGCGGCATGCGTACGTCGACGATCGCCAGGTCGGGGTCGTGCTCCAGCACCGCCGCCTCCAGCGCGGGCCCGTCGGAGACGCTCGCCACGGTCTCGATGCCGCCGTCGGCGAGCAGCCGGGCCAGCCCCTCCCGCAGGAGTACGGAATCCTCGGCGATGACCACGCGCATGGCCACATGACTACCACTCGCAGGGCAGCTCCGCACGCACGATCGTGGGGCCGCCGATGGGACTGTGCACGACGAGCACGCCGTCGATGGTGGCCGCCCGGTCCGACAATCCCGACAGCCCCCCTGTGGGGGTGACGACGGCGCCGCCGACCCCGTTGTCCCACACGTCGACGATCACGCCGCGACGGTCCCTGAACACCGACACCGACGCCTCCGTCGCGCCCGCGTGCTTGGCCATGTTGGCCAGCGCCTCCGCGACGATGAAGTAGGCGATGCTCTCCACCGCGGCCGGCGGCCGCTCCTCCAGCTCGACCGACACGTCCACGCGGATGGGCGCCCGCGCGGCCAGCCCCGACAGCGCCGCGTCGAGCCCGCGGTCGCTCAGGATGGCCGGGTGGATGCCTCTGGCCAGGTTGCGCAGCTCCGCGATGGCGGCCTTGGTGCCCGCGTGCGCCTGGGCGATGAGCATCCTGGCCTCCTCGGGCTCGGCGTCGAACTTGGCCTGCGCCCGTCCCAGGTCCACCGCGACGGACAGCAGCCGCTGCTGCGCGCCGTCGTGCAGATCACGCTCGATCCTGCGCCGTTCCGTCTCGGCCGCGTCGATGCCCCGGGCCCGGCTGGCCCGCAGCCGCTCCTCCTCGCTGCCGCCGAGCAGCACCACGGCGAGCGTCCCGTGCAGCCAGGCCATCCCCCGGACGAGGTACGCGGTCAGCA
Source organism: Nonomuraea polychroma (assembly GCF_004011505.1). Lineage (NCBI taxonomy): Bacteria > Bacillati > Actinomycetota > Actinomycetes > Streptosporangiales > Streptosporangiaceae > Nonomuraea > Nonomuraea polychroma. Next base: position 11,342,534 of record NZ_SAUN01000001.1, on the reverse strand, counting down.
CGAGCAGCAGGACGCCGAAGAACGCGGCCACCCAGGCGGCGGACCATTCCTCCAAGAAGTACTCGCCCTCCCCCAGCGTCTCGTCGATCGCCAGAATGATGGGCGCGAGCATCAACCCGCCCGTGACTATCCACAGCGCGGCCGACGCCACCGCCTCCACCAGCCCCAACGGCAACAGCATCAGCAGATAGCCCAGGTCCTTCCATGTCGCCGGATCCGTCACCAGCCAGCGGATGTGCGCGCCCAGCCCGCGCTCGGGACGGCTGCGGTACGGGTCGGGGATCCTGATCCCTAACGCCGCCCCCAGCATCCTGCGCTCCAGCATCGCCCCGCCGCGCCACATCAGCATGGTCGCCATCGCCAGGGGCACGCCGACCCAGACGACCGTGAGCGTGAGCGAGGTCGGCACCGCCAGCGACAACACGATGAACCAGCCGACCCCGAACGCCACGCTGACCAGCAAGTACGGTGCCGCACGCCACGTCATCGGATCGACCAGGACCCCCAGCGGTCCCTTCGGCCCGAAGGGCACGCGGTCTTTCAACGCCACCGATCGCATGCCCCAAGACTGCCCTCCGGCGCGCACGGAGTGAATGCGGCTGCCGTCCGGCCTGAGGTAGGGCTAGCCCCACTCCCCACAGGCCCGCCTGCCCCGCACAGGAATGGGCTCGCCGGCGTACGAGCCGGGATTCGGCCGCATGGTGGGCCCACCCGGCCACTCGTACCAACGGAAAGGGGGCGGCAGGGGAAGAACCCCTGCCGCCCCCTCCCTACAGGAGCCGCTAGTCGCGGTCGTTGCTCACCGTGGTCTTCTGGACCTGCAGGAGGAACTCCGCGTTGGACTTGGTCTCCTTCATCTTCTCCAGGAGCAGCTCAAGAGCCTGCTGCATGTCCAGCGCGTGCAGCACGCGCCGCAGCTTCCAGACGATCTGGAGCTCTTCCCTGGCCATGAGGATCTCTTCCTTACGGGTGCCGGACGCGTCCACGTCCACCGCCGGGAAGATCCGCTTGTCCGCCAGGGACCGGTTGAGCTTGAGCTCCATGTTGCCGGTGCCCTTGAACTCCTCGAAGATGACCTCGTCCATCTTGGACCCGGTCTCGACCAGGGCCGTGGCGAGGATCGTCAGCGAGCCGCCGTTTTCGATGTTGCGGGCGGCGCCGAAGAAGCGCTTGGGCGGGTAGAGCGCCGTGGAGTCGACACCACCCGACAGGATGCGACCGGACGCCGGGGCCGCCAGGTTGTAGGCGCGGCCGAGGCGGGTGATCGAGTCGAGCAGGACGACCACGTCGTGGCCCAGCTCCACCAGGCGCTTTGCCCGCTCGATGGCGAGCTCGGCGACCGTGGTGTGGTCTTCGGCGGGACGGTCGAAGGTCGAGTGGATGACCTCGCCCTTGACCGACCGCTGCATGTCGGTGACCTCTTCAGGCCGCTCGTCCACGAGCACGACCATCAGGTGGCACTCGGGGTTGTTGCGGGTGATCGCGTTGGCGATGGCCTGCAGCACCATCGTCTTACCGGCCTTCGGCGGCGAGACGATGAGGCCACGCTGGCCCTTGCCGATCGGCGACACGAGGTCGATGATCCGCGTGGTCAGGATGTTGTGCTCGGTCTCCAGGCGCAGGCGATCCTGCGGGTAGAGCGGCGTCAGCTTGTTGAAGTCCGGCCGGTTGCGGGCCTGCTCCGGGTCCATGCCGTTGACGGTGTCGAGGCGGACCAGGGCGTTGAACTTCTCGCGCCGCTCACCGTCGCGGGGCTGCTTGACGGCGCCGGTGATGACGTCGCCCTTGCGCAGGCCGTTGCGGCGGATCTGGGCGAGCGAGACGTAGACGTCGTTGCTGCCCGGCAGGTAGCCGCTGGTCCTGACGAACGCGTAGTTGTCGAGGATGTCCAGGATTCCGGCGATGGGAATGAGCACGTCGTCGTCGCCGATGACGGGCTCGCCGCCCTCGAAGCGGTCACGGCCGCGGCCGCGGTTGCGCTCCCTGAAGCGGCCCCTGCGGCCGCGCCCGCCGCGCTCGTCCTCGTCGCCGCCGCGCTGCTGGTCGCCGCGCTGGTCACCGCGCTGGTCGCCACGTTCACCGCGCTGGTCACCGCGCTGGTCACCGCGCTGGTCGCCACGCTGGTCACCGCGCTGGTCGGCACGGCTTCCCGCGTCGGTGACACGCTGGTCGCCGCGGCCTGCGCTCTCGGCGCGGCCGCCCTCACCGCGGTCGCCGCCGGAGCGCTCGCCGCGCTCCCGACGCTCGCCACGGCTACGGCGCTCCCTGCGGCTCTCGCCGCGGTCGGCTCGGCCCTCGCCCTGCCCGGCCTCGACGGCCTGGGGCTGCTGCTCCACGACCGGCTCTGCCGGGGCGGCCACGGGCTCGGGCGCTGCGGCCACGGGCTCAGGCGCCGCGGCGGCGGGCTGCGGGGCGGGCTCCTCGACGGTCTTGGCGCGGGAACGTTCCCTACGCGTACGGGTGGGCCGCTCGGCGGCCGGGGCGGCCTCCGGCGTTGCGGCGGGCGCCTCGGCGGCGGCCGCGGGAGCCGGTGTGCCTTCTCCGGAACCGCCACCCTGCTTCTCCTGGATGGCCGCGATGAGCTGGCTCTTCCGCATGCGCCCGGTCCCGCTGATGCCCAGCTCCGCCGCGATCTTCTGCAGCTCAGGCAGCACCTTGGCGGACAGGCCGGTGCCGGAGCGACGCGCACGCGGCTTGGCCGGAGCGCGGGTGGGGGTGTCGCCGGACGCCGGCTCTGCGCCTGATGCGTCGGAGAGGAGTTCGGTGGTGTCGCTCAACTAAAAGGTCCTTCCCAGGGGTCGGGCGCCGGTTTTGTTCTGCCGGGCGTCCCGGAGGTGCTTGCGATCCGGCGGGACAGACCGGGTCGGGGTGCACTCTGCGATCTTCGGCTGTCGCTTGAGACGGCCGCCACTCTTGGGGAGGGGCTCGTCCACGCCGCCAATGGGCCATGGCGCGTGGCTGACACCCCCCAGATTGCTGTCGCCAGCCAGATGTCGAGTTGATTCGAACGCGCCGATCCCCGTCGTCGCCGCCTCGTTCAGAGCCAACCGGGTGTGGGCCAACCGGAGGCTATTGAGTTCGGGGAGACAGCCGCGCCGCCCACGCCTCGCGACGTGCAGCGTGATGCAGCGATGTATGGCTGACAAGCACGCACCCACCAAGGGGGCATCTGGTGCGGCTACCAGCCTAACATCACCAGCGCACACGGCTATTCCCTGAAGGTCTAAAGAGGCATCAGCGTGTCTCGGGGAACTGAACGTTCGCACCAACCGGGTCGACGTCCATTAGCTGGATGTGCCAGTCATTACCCACTTCTGGCGCGATCAAATCCTGCGTATCCGATGTCGAAAACGCAAGAACCGTGGGACCCGCTCCCGAAACGACCGCGGGCACGCCCACTGCACGGAGACGTTCTACCAGATCCGCGCTCGCCGGCATCGCAGGCGCGCGGTAATGCTGATGGAGCCGATCTTCTGTAGCGGCGAGCAGAAGCGCTCGCTCCGGCCGCTGGGTCAGCGCGGCGATCAGCAACGCGGCCCGGCCGGCGTTGAAGGAGGCGTCCTTGTGGGGCACGTCCTTCGGCAACAGCCCCCGCGCGGTCTCCGTGGCCAGTCGCGCCGACGGAATCAGGGCGACAGGGCGGACCCGCTCGTCGGGAGCTAGTTTCACCATATGCGGTGACCCGGTGTGGTCGGACCATGCCACGGTCAGCCCGCCGACCAGGCACGGCGCCACGTTGTCCGGATGGCCCTCCATCTCGGTGGCCAGCGCGAAAACCTCGTCGTCGGAGAATTCGCCCCCCGACAACGCGCGCGCGGCGAGAATGCCGGCGCAGATGGCCGCCGAGGAGGAGCCCAGCCCGCGGGCGTGCGGAATCCTGTTGCGGCAGCGCAGGCGGATGCCGTCCGGCTGCGGGACGCCCATGCGGCCGAACGTCTCGCGCATCGCCTTGACGATCAGGTGACCCTCGCCGCGATCGACCTCGCCCGCGCCCTCGCCCTCCACCGTGACGTGCACGCCGTGCTCGCCGGTGAGTGCCGCCTCGATCTCGTCGTACAGGCTCAGTGCCAGGCCGAGCGAGTCGAAACCCGGGCCGAGATTCGCCGAGGTGGCGGGCACGCGAACGTCAACGGTCCTCATTCACTCTTCTCCCTGCTGACCCCGTCAGGCGAGGTTGAGCGCCGCCGCGGCGGCGTGGACGTCGATCGGGATGACCACCGGCGCCGGCGCACCCGAGATGGCCCAGTCCGGGTCCTTGAGTCCGTTGCCCGTGACCGTGCAGACGATGCGCTGCCCCGGCGCGACGAGCCCCTGCGCGTGCGCCTGCAGCAGCCCCGCGACGCTGGCCGCCGAGGCCAGCTCCACGAACACGCCCTCTTCCTGCGCGAGCAGCTTGTACGCGGCCGCGATCTGCCGGTCGGTCACCGCCTGGATGGCCCCGCCGGACTCGTCGCGGGCCGCCGTGGCCAGCCCCCACGACGCCGGGTTGCCGATGCGGATCGCGGTGGCGATCGTGTGCGGGCGGGCCACGGGCGCGCCCTCGACGATCGGCGCCGCCCCGCTGGCCTGGAACCCGAACATGCGGGGCCGCTTGGTGGCCACGCCGTCGGCGAAATATTCCTGGTAACCCATCCAGTAGGCGGAGATGTTGCCCGCGTTGCCCACCGGGATGCAGTGGATGTCGGGGGCGTCTCCCAGCGTGTCCACGATCTCGAACGCCGCCGTCTTCTGCCCCTGCAGCCGGAACGGGTTGACTGAGTTGACCAGCGCGATCGGGTAGCTGGACGACAGCTTCCTCGTCATCTCCAGGCAGTCGTCGAACGACCCCTCGACCTGCAGCAGCGTTGCGCCGTGCACGAGCGCCTGGGCCAGCTTGCCCATGGCGATCTTCCCCCGAGGCACCAGAACGGCACATGTCAGCCCTGCGCGAACAGCGTAGGCCGCCGCCGAGGCGGAGGTGTTGCCGGTCGAGGCGCAGATGACCGCCTTGGCCCCCTCTTCGACCGCTTTGCTGATGGCCATGGTCATGCCACGGTCCTTGAAGCTTCCGGTCGGGTTGGCTCCCTCGACCTTCAGGTAGACGTCGCAGCCCGTCAGCGCCGAGACACGGTGCGCGGGCACCAGCGGCGTGCCGCCCTCAAGCAGCGTGATGACAGGCGTCTTCGGCGTGACGGGAAGACGCTCGCGGTATTCCTCTATGAGGCCACGCCACGACCTGCTCATGATGACTCCCTACCTGCGGTGTTGGGCCAGAGTGTACGGGGTCCTGACGACAGGCGCGGATCCGCGTCCACCGGTCGGACGTACCGGTTGGAGATGGCCACTATTGAGGAAATTCTCAGCATCTCCCGATAAGGTCTCGGCAGGGGGTCACCACCATGAACGCGCGTCCTGCTTTGAGGCAGAACGACTATTCACCACTGGCAGCGCCACCGCTCGGCGCCTGGTCGCCCGCCCTTTCCGTGAGCGTGGTGATACCCGCGCACGGAGGGCAGGACAAGCTCGACCTGACGCTGGCCGCGCTGGCGGCGCAGACGTACCCGGACCACCTGCTGGAGGTCCTCGTCGTCGACGACGGCAGCCGGCCGCCGATCCGGCTGCCCGAGATCCGGCCGGTCAACACCCGGGTCATTCCCGTGCGGGACGGGTGGGGGATCTCCAACGCCGTCAACACCGGCGCCAAGGCCGCCGACGGCGAGATCATCCAGCGGCTCGACTCCGACATGGTGGCCTGCCGCGAGCACATCGAGGCCCTGGCCCGCTGGCACCACGTGACGGACTATCTCGTCACGATCGGCATGAAGAAGTTCGTCGAGGTGCCGCCGCTCACGCCGCGCCAGGTGTTCCAGGCGGGACAGCTGGGAGAGCTGTTCCCGCTGGACGAGGCCGTGTCCAGCTCCACCGAGGCGACCATCGCCAAGACCGACGGGCTGCGCAAGAGCCGCAATCCGTACCACGTGTGCACGGGACCCACCTTCGCCCTTCCACGGGAGGTCTTCCACGCCGTGGGCGGTCTCGACCCGACCGTGGTGCGGGGCGAGGACACCGAGTTCTCCTACCGGCTGGCCATGCACGGCGTCGTGTTCGTGCCCGACATGGACGCGCAGGCCGTGCATCTGGGGCTGCCCGCGCAACACCGCGACAGGGAACGTGCCGTGCGGGCCGTGGAGCCGTACCTGGCGCACCGGATCCCCCTGCGCAGGGACCTGCGCAAGGATCGGGGGCGCCGGTGGCTGGTGCCGTACGTGGAGATCGTTCTCGACGTCACCGACACCTCCGAGTCGGTCGTGCGGCAGGCGGTGGCGGCGGCGCTGGACGGCAAGCTCCAGGACGTCGTGGTGACGCTGGTGGGGCCGTGGTCGCGGCTCGACCCCGGGCGGCGGTCCGTGTTGTCGGATCCGTGCTTCGAGCTGCGGCTGATGCGTGACCTGTTCGCGCACGACGAACGCATCCGCCTGATCGACGAGGCCGCCCCCACGCCCGCGCCGACGCCGTTCCGCTACCGCGGGCCGGTGGACGTGCCGTTGCACAAGGTCACGCTGGAGCGCATGATCGAGTCGGTCCAGAAGGATCTGGCGGGCGTGCTGATCGTGGACCTGCCTGATGGGCGCACCGCACGTCTGGAGCGCACGTCGGCGTTGGGCCGTGCCATGTTGCTCGCCGACCCCGGCGCCGACCTGGACGCCGTCATCGCCAGCACCCACGGGGTACGCCACGAGGGCCCGGACCGCTACTGGCCCGCCCCCAAACAGCCGGACGCGGTCACCATCCCGGCGCCGGTGACGGTCCCCGTCGAACCCGCCGAAAAGACCCTCCTGCACCGCCTGAAGTCCGCCCTCCGCCCCAACTGACCCACCGAACACCTCGCGGGCCCAGCGGCCACCGGCTTGGCCACCCTGGCCGTGGCCCGTTGCCCCTTCGCCCGCGAACCACCGCCGATATCCCCGCCCGCCGCAGTCGGACGGCCGACGCGCACTGGCCGCCTCGCCAGCCAGGGGCACGGGCCAGCGGGCGCGGCATGGCCACCACGACCGCCACCGGGCCGATGCGCCCCGCATAACGGCCGCAACCGGCGGCCCGGCCCCACCGGACCAACACCCGTGGCTGCGAGTTCTGCGCCCGGTGCGGACGCGTCCCACGCGCAGCAGGCGGGGCGGCGCGGCAGGCAGGAGTGACGGGCCCCCGCGCTGCCGCGGAGGGCACGGCGCCCGCACCCCCGGGCAGCACAGAGCAGGCGCTCCACCGCACCGGGCCCAGACGCGGCACTCCGCAGAGCCCGAAGGCCTGGGGCACGGGTCCGGAGCCAGCTCCTCTGGAAACCCACGAGCTCGCGAGCCGGGGAAGCGGCCAGGGCCCGAAGTTGGCCGGATGGGCGTGGGAGGCGGGACGAGGGGGGCCGGTGGTGCGGTGAGGCGGTCAGTTGCGGAGGCGCTTGCCCAGGGCGCGTCTCATGGTGGAGGAGATCAGGGCGCGGAGGTTCTTCTGGGTGTGGGTGGCGGCGGAGAGCCGGCGGCGTAGTGTCCCGACCTCGCGCCGGAGCTCCACGGCAGTCTTGCGCCAGCGCCCCGACTCCTCCTTCCACTTGGCCACCTGCTCCCGCAGCCGCTCCGTCTCCTTGGCCAGCCGGGCGGCCTCGGCCTGGGCCTCCACCCGGACCCGGTACGCGCTGCGCCGCCCCACCGGCGACGTCGCCTCGGCGGTGAACCCGTACGTCTCGCCCTCGACCCAGGACACACCCGACACCGCGTCCACCACGTCGTCCAGGTCCTCCCCCGGCTCGGCCACGATGCGGGCCCTGGCGAAGGCGGACACCCGTTCCAGGCGGCCCGCGACGACCGCTTGGGACGACTCGTCGAGCAGCACGTTCACCAGGCCCAGGGCCTCGTCGCGGGCGAGATCGAGGAGGCGGGCCAGACTGTCCTCGCCGGGAATCCAGCCGGCCGGCAGCCGCAACACGAAAGGCACGGCCGGGTCGACGTCCTCGGCGGCGGACAGGCGTACCCGGCCCTCGTGCCGGTAGTGGCCGTGGACCAGCACCAGGTCGAGGGCGGGGTCGCGGAGCGGGGCACGGCGCTCGTGCTGGAGGGTGTCCCACGGCCCCAGGAGGAGTACGGAAATGTCGGGGATGGTGCTGGCCAGCAAGGCGTCCACCGTCGCTCGCACCGCGTCATAGCCCGCCGTGCCGTCCACCACGACCGTGACGTACGGGACCTTCCACTGCCGCCCGGGATGCCCCCGCAACCACCGGTAGGCCGGGATGCGGTCGGCCACGAACGCGTGGCTCACCCGGTCGATCGGCTGCTTGTCGCGCATCCGCATCGTGGGCCCGAGGTGGTAGGCGCGCGCCGCGGGCTCCGGTACGAAGACCGCGCCCGCCTGGCTCAGCCGGTAGCCCATCTCGGTGTCCTGGCCGAGGATCAGCTCCTCGTCCATCGGCCCCGCCGCCGCGACCAGCCGGGCGTTGACGGAGGTCGCGCCGCCCACGTGCAGGCTGAACGGGCGCTGCGGGTTGTCGGTGAGCCCGTTGGTGCGCTCGACGAGGTCCACGATCCAGGCGTGCGGCTCGGCGGGCTCGAAATGTTTCTCCAGGTCGCCAGGCAGTCGCGCGGGCACCTCCGCGGAGGTGAACCTGATGTAGCCGGTGACGACCAGGTATGGCGCGGCGTGGTGCCAGCGCATGTGCGCCTCGATCGCGCCCGGCGTGAGCACGACGTCGGAGTCGAGCCAGTGGATCACATCGCCCGTCGCCGCCGCCAGGCCCGCGTTGCGCGCGGCGGCGCGTCCCGGCTCCGTACAGACGATCAGCCGGGTACGGGCGGGACGGTCGGCCGGCAGGCGCAGCGGCGGCGTGCTGCCGTTGTCTACGACGATGACCTCGGTGAGCTCTGTCGGATAGGTCTGCCTGGCCAGCGCGGCCAGCACCAGGTCGAGCTTGTCCTGCCCGCCGTAGGCCGGGATGACCACGCTGACCGTCAGTTCGGGGGTGAAGCGCTCGGAGGGCTGGAGCACGCGGTAGTCGTTGCCGCGCACCCGGGCGACGCGCTTCCCGTAGGGCTTCGGGCGGCGACCGGCCTCTCTGAGGGGGGTCACGCGGCTTCCATCAGCAGGCTCGGGCGGAAACCCCGCCACTGGTTGGCGGCCACCTTGAGGAAGTGGCCCAGCGGTAACCGCCACGTGTGCTCGTCACTGAGCCCTCTTCGCAGCACGTAACCAAGCCCGTGAGTACGGTAAATGCGCGCCCCCGCCCGATGGGCCGCCTTCAGTAACTCGAGATCGACAGCCCGACAAATCCCGGGAAATCCGCCAATTTCCCGAAATTTTGCCAAAGACATCATGATCGTGCCGCCGGCCACGTGATCGGACCATACCTCGCTCGGATAGCCCGCTCCGCTGGCGAACGTCGTCCGCCTGATCGTGGCCCGCAGCGGCTCCAGGTAGAAGAACTCGGCCGTCGTGCCCACCACGTCGGCCTCCGCGTAGGTCAGGGCCATGAACAGGTCAGCGAGGTGCCGCGGCCCGTACCAGTCGTCATCGTCCCATTTGGCCAGGTAGTCGCCGCTCGCCAGGGCCGCCGCCCGGTTGAGCACCTCGCCGAACGGCACGCGGGCCTCCGCCTCCACCCATTTCACCGGCAGCGCGCAGCTCTCGACCGCCGCGCGCACCTGGTCGAACGCCACCCCGTGCAGCCCCAGCAGCACCTCGGCCGCGACGTCGCGCTGCCGCTCCATCTGCGCCAGTGCCGCGCCGACCAGGCCAGGTCGTTTGGTGGACATGACGATGCTGATCTCGGCCGCCGGGGTGGGGTGGGCCAGGCGGCGCAGGAGGACGCTGTGCTCCTCGCGCCGCAGGTCGGCCAGGCACCGCGCGGTGCCGTCGGGGGCGTGGTCGAGCCAGGCCCGGTCGGTGAGCAGGGCCGCGAGATCATCCGGTATCCAGGGGACGGCCCGGTGGGCCGTCAGCGGGATGCCCGCGGCGGCCAGGCGCAGCAGGCCGTCCAGCGCGAGCTCCGGCACCTCGGCCTCGGGCCACTCGATCTCCAGCCCGCGCAGCGACCGCAGGGCGGGCACGTCGGGCGGCCGGCCGTCGACCGCCCAGCCGTTGTCCGCCCAGTGCAGGCGGGCCAGCCCCTTCTCCGGCGTGCGCGCGAAGCCATAGGGGGTGACGGACATCGATGGGCGCTCCTCCACTGGATCGATCGGCGCCTACCTTACGCCGGTTTTACTGACCAGTAGACGCGTAGTGCACTTTCGGCAGGACAGGCATCGCAGGTCCTGGGGCTGTGATTCTCAGTCATCCTCCAGGAACTTATGGCACGGTAGTGGCCGGTGTTTATTAAGGTGTCAATAATCCCGACATGTCCGTGACGCCTCGGTTGTCCTGAGGTATGCGCGCCGACAAGGCGTGATCAACGAAAGGTATGCGCGGATGCTCTCGCCCCGCCGACTGGCAGCGACCGGCGCACTCCTCTCGGCCCTGGTGGCCGCAGTGCTCGTGGTCCTCGTCCTCGCCGGCCTCATCACGCTGGGCGCGGCGGCGGCCACGGCGGCGTTCCTGGTGGCGCTGGCTGCCCTCGCGTTCCTCGTGCTCATCGTGCGGCGCGTGGACGGCAAGGCCCACCGCATCGACCTGCGGCTCAAGAAGTACGAGGCCGAGCTGGCCCGCACCACCACCGCGCTCAAGAGCCTCGACACCAGGCTGGACCTGCTGGTACGGGCCGTGGAGGAGTCGGCGGCGCGGCGCGCGGACGACCTCGGCGCCATCCTTGCCTCGCTCGGCGAGGACCGGGTGAACGCCATGGCGCGGGCGCGCGAGCTGGAGGAACTGCGCGAAGAGGTTCGCGCGCTGGCCAAGGACGCCGCGGTATGACGAGCCGGATCAGGCACAACGACTACGGCGTGCTGCGGCCGCCCGCGATCGGGGCGTGGAAGCCGTCGCTGACCGTCTCGGTGGTCATCCCCGCCTACAACTGCGCGGAGGCGCTGGAAGGCACGGTCGCGGCGGTGGCGCGGCAGACGTACCCGGCCGAGCTCGTCGAGGTGGTCGTCGCGGACGACGGCAGCGACCCGGAGCTCGAGCCCCTGGACGTGGCGGGCGCCCGGATCGTACGGGTGACCGAGGGATGGGGGCGCGGCGCGGCCAGGCAGACCGGGCAGCTCGCGGCCTCCGGGGCGGTGATCCACTGGCTGGACTCGGACATGCTGCTGGCCGAGGACCATCTCGAGGCGCACATGCGCTGGCACCACCTCATCGACTACGCGGTGGTGATCGGCGACACGCGGTTCGTGGAGGCGCCGGGCGAGGAAGGCATTCAGTCCGAGTACACGAGGAAGACGCTGGAGTCGACGAGGCGGCTCAAGGACGCCGGGGCCGGCGCGTACCTGCTGCACACGGGCGCGTCCAGCTCCGTGCGCGCCGACCTGCTGCGCGCGGCCGGGGGTGTGGACACCGCGCTCAACATGGCCGAGGACACCGAGCTGGGATACCGGCTCGCGCAGGCCGGGGCCGTGTTCATCCCTGACGCCGAGGCCAAGGCGTGGCACGTCGGGCCTTCCACCGTGATGGAGCGCGAGAAGGAGGTGCACCGGCACAACTGGTCGTTCCTGGGCGATCTGATCCCCGATCTGCGCTGGCTCCGCAACCATCCGCGCCGCCACTGGCTCGTGCCGTACGTGCGGGTGGTCGTCGCGGCCACGACGTACGAGCAGACGCGGGCGAGCGTGGACTCGGCACTGGCCGGGACCCTGACGGACGCCGCCGTCACGCTCGTCGGCCCTTGGGGCAAGCTGACCGGTGAACGCCGTGCCAACCTCGACGATCCCCTGCTCGACCTGCGCCTTCTCCACAACCTGTACGCCCACGAGCCTCGGGTCGTGTTCGCGGAAAGCGTACCGGCCTCCGCCGCTCCCGCCCCCTTCCAGCTGCACCTCCCCACCGGATGGGTGCTCGGCGCCGACTCGCTGGCCAAGCTGGTACGGCATGCCGACAAGGACCTCCTCGGGCTGGTGAGCGTGGCGCTGGCGGAGGGGCAGGACGGGGTCGTGGCCGCCCGCCTGGAGCGCACGGCCGCGTTCTCCCGCGCCGCCCTGTTCGACGGCCGGCCCGATGACCTGGTGGACGACATGTACGGGTCGGAGTGGGTCAGCGGGAGCGAGTACGACGTCGCGATCGCGGACGAGGCCGAGCCGTTGACCGGCGACCCGGCGAAGTGGCGGGCGCTGGCGGGGCAGCGGCAAGCGGAGATCAAGAAGCTGCGGGGCGAGGTCGAGCGGCTCAAGGCCGAGGTCGAACGCCTGTCGGCCGCCCCCGCGCCCCAGCCTGCCGAGGACAGTGGGCGGGGGCCGTTGAGCTCCCTGATCAGGCATCTGCGGAGCGCCGGATGATCCCTGAGTTGCTGGCGGAGTTGCGCGAGGCCCGCGTGTTCTTCGCCGGGATCGACGACGTGGACCCGATCTACACAGCCGCGTCCGGCGGGTCCGGGGCGGGTGAGCGCGGTGCGGTCGTCGATCTCGATCGGGATCTGCTGGAGCCGGCCCCCGAGGCCGAGCCGGTGCCGGAGGTCCTCGTGCTGGCCAAGACGCCGGCCGACCTGCGGCGCATCGCCACGCTGCACAAGCTGCTGCCCCAGGCCGAGCGGGTCGTGGTGGCGGTGCTCGACACGCCGGCCGCCCATCCGGCGCCCGTGCCCACGCCGACACCCGCTCACCGGTGGCGGTCGCTGACCGATCTGCGGGTGTACCGGGCCAAGAACCGCATCTGGGTGGTGGACGCCCGGTTCTCCGCGCCCACGCCTTCCGGTCGTACCGTGACGGCCACGGCGCGGGCGTTCGCCGGGCACCGGCTGGACGTGATCACCGCGCCCGCGGCCGCGATCGCGGGCGTCGGCGCGGCCGACTGGCGGCCGGGCGACCCGAACGCGACGCCGGCCGAGATCAACGGGCCCGTTCCGGAGCGGGTCGGCGCACCGGGCAGCGACATGGTCCTCCGCACGATCGGCCGCCCCGACCCCCGCCGCGCCCCCACCACCGCACAGGCCGACCCGGCCTCGGCGGTCGCGCAGGCCGGCGAAGCGGACGGAACCCGCACCGACGCGACGCACGCCGGCGACGTGGGAACGCGCGCCGGCGCGCCGGGCCCCGCCGTGTGGGACGGGGACGTGGGCCCGGAAAGGTGGGAGGAGGCCGGCCCGGTCGAGTGGGCCGGGGACGAGACGCCCATCGAGCGGCCGACGACTCAAGCGGCCAGCTGGGAACGCCTCGGCCGCCCAGGGATGGCCGATTCACCCCTGGCCGACCCCGACGTGCTCGGCGAGCCCTCGATGATCCCCCCGGTGGACGAGCGGCTGGTCAACCCCCAGGGCTTCGTGACGACTCCCTCCCGTGGCATGGCGTCCCTGGCCGAGCGGGACGGCCGCTGGTCAGTGGTGCTCGACGGGAAGATCCTGACGTCGTTCGCGGAGTCGGGCGGGGTCACCGACGCGGACGTGGCCAGGCTGCGCCAGATCCGCGGCGTCGAGGTGGATTGGCGGCACGCGCACAGCGGCCCGCTGGCCGCCGTACGGGTCCTGGCCGGCCTGGCCGCCGCGGGCGTGCCCCTGGTGGCCGGCGCGGTGCCGCGCTGGGCCGGCGCCCTCGGGGAGGGCGTCATCGAGCTCATCGAGCGCTGTCCCGACCTCAGTGACGAGCTCAGGCGGGAGGAGCACAGCATCCGCCTGCGCCGCGCCGCCCTGCGTACGCACGGGGTGGCGGCCAGATGGGAGCAGCTCGGCGCGCCCGCCCCCGCTCCCCCGCTCACCTCGGTGCTCATGGCGACCCGCCGTACCGACATGGTCTCCTTCGCCCTCGACCAGGTCGCCCGCCAGCGCGGCGTGCAACTGGAGGTGGTCCTCGCCCTGCACGGCGTGCCCAAGGGCCATCCGGACGTGGCGGCCGCGATCGCGGCGTACGAGGGCCCGCTCACCGTGTACGAGGCCGACCACCAGGCGGTCTTCGGCGAGGTGCTGAACGAGGCGGCCACCAGGGCGTCGGGTTCGTTCCTGCTGAAGATGGACGACGACGACTGGTACGGCCCCGACTTCCTGTCCGACCTGCTGCTGGCGCACTCCTACACGGGCGCGCAAGTCGTCGGCACGGTGCCGGAGTTCGTCTACCTGTCCTCCATCGACGTCACCGTGCACCGCAAGCAGATCACCGAGCAGATCACCAGCTTCGTCGCCGGTGGCACGATCCTGGTGGAGCGTTCGGCGTTCCAGGCGGTGGGCGGGTTCCGGCCGTTGCGGCGCTCGGTGGACACCCAGTTCCAGGAGGCCCTGCAGGCGGCGGGCGGGCAGATCTACCGGACCCACGGATTGGGCTACATCCTGCGCAGGGGCCCGGCGGCGAATCACACGTGGCAGGAGCCGATCGGCACGTTCCTGCAGCGCAACAGGCGTCAGTGGCGCGGCTTCCGCCCGAACGCCCTCATGGAACTGGACGGGAGCCTGCGGCCATGATCCCCCGGATCCCCCACAACGACTTCGGCGTGCTCACCCCGCCCGCCCTGGGCGCGTGGGAGCCGACGCTGACCGTCACGGTCGTCATCCCGGCCCACGACCGCCAGGAGACGCTGGACCTGACCCTGGCCGCCCTCTCGGCCCAGAGCTACCCGGAGCGCCTCCTCGACGTCGTCGTCGTGGACGACGGCAGCGCCACCCCGCTCCGTCTCCCCGACCTCGCCCCGGCCAGGACAAAGCTCATCTCCAGCCCGCCGGGCGGCTGGGGCCGGGCCTGGGCGGTGCAGGCGGGTCTGGACGCCGCGACCGGGGAGGTCGTGTTCGTCCTGGACGCCGACATGGTGCCGCACCGCCATCACGTGGAGGCCCAGCTCCGCTGGCACCACCTGGCCCCGTACGTGGTGGTGCTGGGGTGGATCGACTTCACCGCGGCCGGCGAGCTGCCCTCGCCCGAGCAGGTACGCCGGGCCGTGGAGTCCGGCGCGGAGAACGCCCTCTTCCCGCTCGCGGCCCAGCGGCACGAGTGGGCGGAGACGATCATTCACGATCACCACGGCCTCCGCACCGCGCCCAGCTCGCTGGCGACACGCATCCACGTAGGAGCCACGGTTTCGTACCCGGCCGCGCTGCTGCGCTCGATCGGCGGCATGGACACGGCGCTCGTGCTGGCCGAGGACACGGAGCTGGGCTACCGCCTCACCCAAGCCGGCGCGGTGTACGTCCCCGAGCCCGAGTCCCGTGCCTGGCACATCGGCCTGCCGACGGCGATGCGCGACTTCGCGGCGCTGAAGCGCTACAACGACCCGTACGTCGCCGACCGCGTCCCCTACCGCCGCTACCTGCGTACGGATCCCGGCAGGCAGTGGCTGGTGCAGTATGTGGACGCCACGGTGCCGTCCGGCGCCTACGAGGACGTCCGCGCCACCGTCGACGCCCTGCTGGCGTCCTCGATCCCCGACGTCGGCATCACGATCACGGGCCCGTGGCACGCATTGACCGGCGACCGCCGTTCCCCGCTCCGCGACCCTGACCTCGACCTGCGCCTCATCCACGCCACGTTCGAGCATGATCCGCGGGTGGCGCTCGCGTCCGGCCCGGTCACCACCGGCGCCCCGTTCCGCCTCCAGGCGCCGTCTGGGTGGGTCGTGTCCAAGGACACGCTGGAGCGCCTGATCGAGCACATGGAGGAGCACGACTTGGGCGCCCTCCGCATAGCCCTGGAGGAGAGCGCGGACGGCGTGACCGTGGCCCGGCTGGACCGGACCGCGGCCCTGTCCAGAGCCTCCCTGGTGGCGACCCCGGACGACGACGTGGACGACCTGATCGACGCCCTGTTCGGCGTGGAATGGGTGGACGGCGAGACCTGGGGCTTCAACCGCCGCCCGGCCGTCTACCCGCCGCGCAAGAAGCCGATCTCGGAGGTGGCCAGGCTCACGGCCGCGCACGAGAAGGAGATCGCCCTCTACCGCAAGCGCGTGGCCGCCCTCCGCGCCGAGATCGGGCAGCTGAGGCGGGAAGCGGGCAAGAACAGCAGGGACGCCGCCCGCTGGCGCGAGAAGGCCGAGTCCTGGCGCCGCGAGGCGGTCCGCCTGGCCCGCGAGCGGAACCGCACGGTACTGAAACGAGCCGTCCGCCGCGTCCGCAACCTCGCCTTCCCGGACACCTGACCGGCTAGTCGTCGCCCTCCACGCGCATCACGCTGGCCACCGCGCGGACGCTGTCCAGCTCGCGCAGCCCCTCCATCGTCGCCGACAGGGCGGCGTCGGTGGCGCGGTGGGTGACGATGACCAGCTGGGCGTCGTCACCGTGGCCCTCCTGGCGCACGGTCTGGATGGACACGTCGTGCTTGGCGAACAACTCCGCGACACGGGCCAGCACACCGGGCTTGTCGGCCACGTCCAGCGCCACGTGGCAGCGGGTGACGGTCTCGCCCATGGGGTGCACGGCCAGGTCCGCGTACGTGGACTCCTCGGGCCCGTGCGTGCCGGCCAGGCGGTTGCGGCCGACGGCCACGATGTCGCCGAGCACGGCCGAGGCCGTGGGCGCGCCGCCGGCCCCCTTGCCGTAGAACATCAGCTGCCCCGCCGACTCCGCCTCCACGAAGACCGCGTTGTACGCCTCCCGCACCCCGGCCAGCGGATGCGTCCGCGGGATCATGGCCGGGTGCACCCGTACCCCGAACGAGCGGCCGTCGTCGGAGCGGGCGCAGATGGCCAGCAGCTTGATCACGTAGCCCATGGCCTTGGCCGAGGCCACGTCCGTCGCGGTGATCTCGGTGATGCCCTCCCGGTGCACGGCGGCGGCCGGCACGCGGCTGTGGAAGGCGAGGCTCGCGAGGATGGCGGCCTTGGCGGCGGCGTCGAAGCCCTCGACGTCGGCCGTCGGGTCGGCCTCGGCGTAGCCGAGGGTCTGCGCCTCCTCCAGGGCGTCGGTGAACGACGCGCCCGTGGAGTCCATCTTGTCGAGGATGTAGTTGGTGGTGCCGTTGACGATGCCCAGCACCCGTTTGACGTGGTCGCCGGCGAGCGACTCGCGCAGCGGCCGCAGCAGCGGGATGGCCCCGGCGACGCTGGCCTCGAAGTAGAGGTCGCCGTTGCCCTTCCTGGCGGCCTCGTGCAGGGTGGCGCCGTCCTCGGCCAGCAGGGCCTTGTTGGCGGTCACCACGGACTTGCCCCGCGACAGGGCGGAGACGATCAGCGTGCGGGCGGGCTCGATGCCGCCGATGACCTCGACGACGATGTCCACGTCGTCGCGGGCGACCAGCGACTCGGCGTCAGTGGTGAACAGCTCGGGGGCCACGTCGACGTCGCGCTTGCGGCCGAGGCGGCGCACCGCGACCCCGGCGAGCTCCAGCGGGGCCCCGACCCGCGCCGCCAGGTCGCCGGCCTGCTCGTGCATGAGCCTGATGACCTGCGAGCCGACGACGCCGCAGCCCAGCAGTGCCACTTTCAGCGGTTTCACAGCTGCCCCCTCAACAGGTCGTCCTCGGTCTCACCCTGCACGATCACCCGGGCTGCGCCACGCGAGACGGCCACCACGGCGGGCTTGAGCAGGTAGTTGTAGTTGCTGGCCAGCGATCGGCAGTAGGCGCCGGTCGCGGCCACGGCGATCAGGTCGCCCGGCGCGAGGTCGGCGGGGAAGTGGCAGTCGCGCACGATGATGTCGCCGCTCTCGCAGTGCTTGCCGACGAGACGGCTCAGCATGGGCTCGGCGGTGCTCTCGCGGCTGGCCAGCACGGCGGTGTATTCAGCCCCGTAGAGCGCCGTGCGGATGTTGTCGCTCATGCCGCCGTCGACGCTGACGTAGGTGCGCAGCCCCTCCACGTCCTTGACCGTGCCGACCTCGTAGAGCGTGATGCCGCCTGGGCCGACGATGCCGCGGCCGGGCTCGACGGTCAGCCGGGGCACGGGCAGGCCCGCCTCCACGCACGCCTTGGTGACGATCTCCCGCAGCCCGTCGGCCAGCTCCTTGATGTCGGGAGCCTCGTCGCCCTCGACGTAGGCGATGCCGTAGCCGCCGCCGAGGTCCAGCTCGGGCAGGACCACGTCGTGCTCGTCCTTGATCTGCACGAGCAGCGCGGCCAGCCGCCGCGCGGCCACCTCGAACCCGCCCGTGTCGATGATCTGGGACCCGATGTGCGAGTGCAGGCCGACGAGCTCCAGCTGCGGGAGGGCGAGCACGCGGCGCACGGCCTCGGCCGCCGTCCCGGCGTTGAGCGACAGGCCGAACTTCTGGTCGTCGTGCGCGGTGGCGATGAACTCGTGCGTGTGCGCCTCGACGCCGGTGGTCACCCGGATCATCACCTTGGGCCGCTTGCCCTGCTGCTCGGCGAGGTAGCCGAGCCTGGCGATCTCGTCGAAGGAGTCGACCACGATGTGCCCGACGCCGGCCTCCAGCGCCCTGGCCAGCTCGGCGACGGACTTGTTGTTGCCGTGCATCGTGATCCGCTCGGGCGGGAAGCCGACGCTGAGTGCGACCGCCAGCTCACCGCCGCTGGCCACGTCGAGCCCGAGGCCCTCGTCGTGCAGCCAGCGCACGATCTCCTTGCACAGGAACGCCTTGCCGGCGTAATGCACGTCCGAGCCGGCGAACGCCGTGGCGTAGTCGCGCATGCGCGAGCGCACGTCGTCCTCGTCGAGGACGTAGACCGGGGTGCCGTAGTCGCGGGCCAGGTCGCGGACGTCCACACCGCCGACCGTGAGCGCGCCATCGGTCCGGGTCGACGTTCGGGGCCAGATCGCGGGATCGATCCGGTTGAGGTCGGCGGGCGCCTGCGGCGGGCGCTCGTGGGGCAGCATCTCGGCATGCCGGTCCCCGGCAGGATGGACGAATCGGCTCACCCGATCGAGGCTATCGGAACCGCAACTCCACCATGACCCGCTGCCCACGTATCGAGACGCGATCAAGCCCCAAAACAGAGATTTTTACGTTTTTTTCGCCATTTGGCCGGATATTTTGCAATTCCTCACAGCCGTTCCGGCCCCATCAGCACTTCCCCGACGGCCTGCGCCAGCCGCACCCGCGCCGTGTGCATCACGGTGACCGGCTCGTCGCCCCGGGGGACGGCCGGCGCGTGCTCATGGGCGTCGTGGTAGGCCAGCGCCAACCGCAGCAGGTACGTCTCCCACCCCGGATCCCTGCTGACCGCCCGTCCGGGCAGCTCCGCCAGCACCCGCAACACCCGCCGGTCGCGGGGGTCATCGAGCAGCTCGGGCCGGAAGCCGGCCTCCGGCACTCCCAGCTCCCGAGCCCACCGCCGGACAAAGCAGGCACGTACATGCCCGTACCGCACCACGAAGCCAGGGTTGTCCCACGTGCGGGGAAAGTCCGGCCAGGCCGGCTCCGGGATCTCGACCGGCTCCATGGCCTCCAGCAGCTCGCCGGGCACCGCCACCGTGATCCGCAGGAAGCCGTCGCGTCGCACCTCGACGTCGGCGACCCCGGGCACCGCCCGTACCCGTTCGGCGAGGACGTCCGCGGGCACTCGACGCCGCAGGGCCGCCGCGGAGACGTACACCGCCTCACGCTCCCACGAGCCCTCGGGCACGGGCGGCTCCCCCAGCACGCCGGCCAGCTTCACACCGACGACTCTAGATGAGCGCGTGCGGCTCGGCGGAGCCGTATTCGACCAGGTGGGCGGCGCCCAGGAGCCAGCGGTCCTCGTCGCGTACCCGGACGTAACCGAACCTGTCGGCGGAGAACACCTTGATCCCGTCCGTACGGCACTGCCGCATGAGGACCTCGTCCCAGCCGTCCGTCAGGTCGGCGAAGCCCAGCTCGCGCAGCGCGTTGCGGCGGGCCAGGAGGGTCGCGCCGGCGATCTCCGGGAGGTAGGCATATTCGGCGTCGGGCTGCTTGAGCAGCGTGGCCTGGGGTTTGCGCAGATGGGCGTAGAAGGCGCCCTTGCCGACGATGTCCGCGGTGCTGAACAGGAAGGCCCGGCGCAGGTCGGACAGGTAGTGCGGGCCGTACACGTCGCGCGGGTCCATGACCGCCACGAGGTCCGCCTCGCACAGGTCGAGCCCGGCGTTGAGCATCGCGCCCTCGGTCATCGAGGGATGCGGGCGGCGGTAGATCACCTCCATGTCCGGCAGCACGTCGCGGGCGCGCAGCTCGGCCTCGGGCGGTCCGATGACGATCACCTGGGCCACGCCCGACTGCTTGGCGACCTGCGCGAGACCGTGCTCCATCAGGTACGGGTCCAGGATGGGCAGCAGCACGGAGGTGTTGAGCGTGGCGCGGGCGCTGGGCAGGCCGATCGCCTCCAGCATCTCGTCGATCCGCTCCGTCATCGTGCCCATCTGGTACGCCCGCCGCAGCGCCACGTGCGCACGCCGCGAGTCCGGCTCGGTGCCGATGGGCGTGCCGCAGGCGGCGATCTCGGCCAGCCGCCACTGCGGCGTGCCCGGCGGGCAGTCGGCCGCGGCCGGCCAGCGATAGGAGGTCAGGACGTCGGGGTAGCTCAGGTGGCCGGGCAGGAGTTGGTCGAGCGTGAGCACCCGGTCGATGCGTCCGCCCGCGAGCGGCAGCGGGTTGTGGATCCTCGGCTGGATCCCGAACTGCAGCCGAGGCCAGGCCACCGCCAGGTCGTTCGTGAACCGGTGCTCGAACAGCTGGGCGGTGGCGGCGTACGCGGCCACGTCACCCTGCGTGTGCCAGAACACGGTGCGGATGCCGCGCTCGGCGCACCAGGCCAGCAGCGCCTTGATGCCCTCGCCGGGCTCGCCGGTGATCTCCTCGGCCCACGGGCCCTGCGTGACCGACTCGACGACGAGCAGGTGGGGCACCTCGAGCGGGAGCACCCGGGCGAAGTCACGCGGCGTGAAGCCGGTCGTCTGGCGCCACTCGTAGCGCAGCAGCGCCTCGGCGTGCGGGTCGGCGATCACCGCAGCCGTCAGGTGCGGGCGCGTGTTGGGTCCGGTCGGCACCCGGAACGGCTTGAGCTTGAACGAGGCGCCACCCAGCGTCCGGGTCGAGGTCGTGGCCTGGAACGCGGCCCCCGGGCGCTCGTCCTTGCCGGGCTTGACCGGGGCCACCG
Organism: Nonomuraea polychroma; assembly: GCF_004011505.1. Taxonomy (NCBI): domain Bacteria; kingdom Bacillati; phylum Actinomycetota; class Actinomycetes; order Streptosporangiales; family Streptosporangiaceae; genus Nonomuraea; species Nonomuraea polychroma. The sequence continues at coordinate 11,321,508 of NZ_SAUN01000001.1, read as the reverse complement.
GCTTGCGCTTGGGCGCGGTCGGCCGCTTGACCGGCTTGGCCGCGCCCCTGAGGCCCTTGGCGAGCCGGACCGGGTTGCTCTTGCCTGTCTTGATGGCGTCGCCGAGGCGGTTCCAGCGGGCGACCTTGATGGAGGACAGCTTCCAGTTGGCCACCTCGGCCTGGAAACGTTGCTCGGCCAGCTCCCTGCGCAGCTTGTCCGCGGCGGCCTGCTCGGCCGCGAGCCGCTCCTCTGCCTCGCTGAGCCGCTCGGCCAGGGCCTTGGCCTCCTCGACGCTGCGCTCCGCCTCGGCCAGCCGGCCCTGGGCGGCGTCCAGCAGCCTGGCCAGCTCTGCCGCACGCTCGGCCTGCGCGATGGCATCCCGCAGTGCTCTCCGTGTGCTCTCAAGCTCCGTGGTCACCGGTCCTCCTTCGTCGGCCCGGCGACAGGTCGCTGCGTCTGAGTGTTCGCTCGCTCCGCTCGCAAACTATGCCTCCGCTCACTTAGCCCGGCAAAGGATACTCTTTTGCGGAAGCGTCTCGAAGGGATGAGATCCGGTGCAGTTCAACGTGCGGCCCTATGTCTGCGGCGCTCTCGGCCGGATCGACACCGCCATACTCGGCAAGCTGACCGCCGCCGGCCCGCGCGTGCGCCCGGCGCTCCAGACGGCCGAGGCGGCGTTGTTCAGCTCCACGCCGTTGCCGCCCTACCACCGGGTCGGCGACTCGTACGCGTTCGCGTGGGGCGAGCGCAGGCCGACCGCGGTGGAGGACTGGATCACGGTCGCGGAGACGTACGAGACCCCGGGCCTGATCGGCGACGCCGACAAAGTCACGCTGCACACGGGCGCGCTGGGGCTGGTGGACGTCTACTACGTGCGCCAGGGCGACGCGGTCTACTTCTCGTCGCTGATCCAGCCGCTGCTCAGCCTGGTGCCGATCGCGATCGACTGGGCGGCCTGGGCCTCGATCATCCAGGTGACGTTCCCGCTGGGCGAGGCGACCCCGTACACCGAGGTCAAGCGGCTGTCCGGGGCGAGCGCGCTGGTGTGGCAGCACGGCCGGGTGACCACCGAGCGGCGGCTGCCGCGCTGGCTGCGCACCGAGCCGTACGAGGCGTGGATCAGCCCGGGCGAGATCGTCGAGCTGCTGCACCAGGTCTATGAGGATTACGACGGGCGCAAGCTGCTCGTGCCGGTCAGCGGCGGCTACGACTCCCGATTGCTGGCGAGCGTGGCCAAGGCCAGGGGCTTCGACGTCGAGTCGTGGACGACGAGCCCGGACGACGGCACCGACACCGACATCGCCTTCGCCAGGTCGATCACCAAGGAGCTCGGCATCCCGCACCGGGTGGTCACCCAGGACGCCGCCGACTATCCGCGGGACGCGATGGAGGTGGCCCGCAGGCTCGAATACCTGACGCCGCACCACGCCTGGTACGCGCCTTTCGCCAAGGAGGTGCACGGCGCGGGCCGGATCCTGGTCGACGGGCTGGCCGGCGGCCCGCTGCTGAAGAACTTCATGGTCAGCGGCGCCGCGCTGGAGGCCAGGACCCAGGCGGAGCGCTCGGCGGCGGTGCTGGGCTCGTTGTCGCTCGGCGCGCCCTCGCAGCCGTTCCTGTCCAAGGGCGCCGCGCAGTGGATGGAGGAGACCGTGCGCGAGCAGTTCGCGGCGGCCACCTCCATGCTCCACGGCCACCGGGCGGAGCTGCCGCTGTCGGTTCTGCACACCCGGACGGTGCGCGGCATCGCGCGTTCGGCGGTCAATTTGGTGGGACCCGAGGCGTCGTTCGCGGCGCCGTTCATCCACCCGGACTTCTTCGACGCCGCGTTGTCGGTCGGCGTGGCGCGCAAGGACAAAGGCCGCTTCTACCGGGAGGTGCTCTACGCGGCCAATCCGCGGGTGGCCGCGCTGCCGTCCACGAATGTCGTCAAGCAACCACTCCAGCGGGTGCCGTTGCGGTCCACGGCCGCGCCCGCCCGAATTTATGCGCACGGCATGCTGGAGACTGTGGTCAACCGGGTTCCCGGCTTGTTGTCGGAGGAGCTGCACGAGCTGATCGCGGGTGGTCCCGACGCGCTGACCAGGTTCAATGGTTGGAATGACCGCTTCTGGGTGCGGGGGTTGGTACTCTTCGGACTCTGGCTGAGCGACTTCGAGAACGACCTCGCAGATCTCGCGGCACCGTTTTGATGAACCCTGGGTAACAGGGCGATTACATACGGATCTCGCGGGTATTAATCGTCGCACAGCAGAAGCGGGTTCCGGAAAGCCAACGGGCTGGTAGTGTTCGGCCCGTAAGCGCCGCACAAACGGGTCACCGGATCACAAATCCGGCCCCGTTCTAGGGCATGGAGTTCGCAGGGATGACGACTCCAGGCGGCGCGGTCACCAGACAACAACGCCGGGGCAACCGGTGACTTCGTCCTGCCCACATCTCTTCCTGTGAGCGACATATGATCAACGCATCCCCATTGCCGGAGCCGATCTCCGAGGCGTTCGTCTCGGAGGATCCAGCCTGGTACAAGCGGGCGGTGTTCTACGAGGTGCTCGTCCGGGGGTTCAAGGACTCCAACGGAGACGGCACGGGCGACCTGCGCGGGCTGATCGAGAAGCTCGGCTATCTCGAGTGGCTCGGCGTGGACTGCCTGTGGTTGCTGCCGCTCTACGAGTCGCCGCTGCGCGACGGCGGCTACGACATCTCGGACTACATGAAGATCCTGCCGGACTTCGGGGATCTCGGGGATTTCGTCCAGCTGATCGAGCGAGCCCACGAGCGCGGCCTGCGGATCATCACCGACCTCGTGATGAACCACACCAGCGACAAACATCCCTGGTTCCAGGCGTCCCGTCACGACCCGGAGGGTCCGTACGGCGACTTCTACGTGTGGTCGGACAACCCTGGCGGCTATCCGGACGCGCCGATCATCTTCATCGGCGCCGAGGAGTCCAACTGGACCTACGACCCGGTGCGCAAGCAGTACTACTGGCACCGTTTCTTCCACCACCAGCCGGACCTGAACTATGACAACCCGGCGGTGCAGGAGGCCATGCTGGAGGTGCTGCGGTTCTGGCTCGACCTGGGCATCGACGGGTTCCGCCTGGACGCGGTCCCCTACCTGTTCGAGCGTGAGGGCACCGCGTGCGCCGGCCTGCCGGAGACGCACGCGTACCTGAAGAAGATCCGCGCCGAGGTGGACCGGCTCTACCCGGACCGGGTGCTGCTGGCCGAGGCCAACGGCTGGCCCGAGGACGTCGTGGAGTACTTCGGCGATCCCACCACGGGTGGCGACGAATGTCACATGGCCTTCCACTTCCCGCTCATGCCGCGCATCTACATGGCGGTCAAGAAGGAGACCCGCGAGCCGATCTCCGAGATCATGTCGCTCACGCCGAAGCTCCCGGAGAACGCCCAGTGGGGCATCTTCCTGCGCAACCACGACGAGCTCACGCTCGAGACGGTGACCGAGGAAGAGCGCGACTACATGCACAACGAGTACGCCAAGGACCCGCGCATGCGGGCCTACCTCGGCATCCGCCGGCGCCTGGCCCCGTTGCTGGACAACGACCGGGACCGGATCGAGCTGTTCACCGCGCTGCTGCTGTCGCTGCCCGGCTCGCCGATCATCTACTACGGCGACGAGATCGGCATGGGCGACAACATCTGGCTGGAGGACCGGGACGCGGTCCGCACGCCGATGCAGTGGAGCCCGGACCGCAACGCGGGATTCTCCACGGCCGACCCCGGGCGGCTCTACCTGCCGGCGGTCATGGACCCGATCTACGGCTTCCAGGCCGTCAACGTGGAGGCCCAGCAGCGGCACGAGGGTTCACTGCTCCACTTCACCCGCAAGATGCTGGAGATCCGGCGCAGGCACGCGGTGTTCGGCGTCGGGGCGTACACGGAAATGTGGTCGTCGAACCCGGCCGTGCTGACGTTCGTGCGCGAAGAGGGCGACGACGTGATGTTGTGCGTGAACAACCTGTCGAAGTTCCCGCAGCCGGTGGAGCTGGACCTGCGCAGGTTCGAGGGCCTGGTGCCGGTCGAGGCGCGCGGCGGGGTGCCGTTCCCGCCGATCGGCGAGCTGCCCTACCTGCTGACGTTGCCCGGCCACGGCTTCTACTGGTTCGCGCTGAAGCGCGCCGAGGCCGTCGTGGGGGCCGTCAGCGCGACGTGACCGGCACCTGGGCACGGGCCGCGCGCCGCGCCGGGATGAGCGCGACCGCGAGGGCCGTGCCCACGGCCGTCACGACGGTGATGGCCAGCGTCAGTGCCGAGGGCGCGCGGCCGATGCCCGCTCCCACGCCGCTCGTGTGGCCCTGCAGGTCGATCAGCCCCTTCACCACGGACATGCCGGCCGCGGCCCCCACGCCGACACCGAGCACGACCAGCAGGCCCGTGCCCATGACCAGCGTGGCCATGACCTGGCGCGGTGTCAGCCCCATGGCCTTCAGCACGGCCAGGTCGAAGGCGTGGTCGCGCAGGCCCAGCGCGCTGGCGGTGAGCAGGTTGGCCAGGCCGATCAAGGTCAGCACCGCGATCAGCGCCACGATCACCACCCTGATGACCGCCAGCCGGTCGGCCGGGTTGACCGCGGCCTGCACGTCCAGGCTCTCGGCCGACTCGGCCAGCAGCCTGCCGCGCACCTCCCCCTGGTCGGCACCGGGTTTGAGGGCGAGCGCGTAGAACTCGGGCGGCACCGCGTCCTTGGCCGCCAGGCTGTCGAGCCCCACCGAGAGCACCTCGCCGTCCTGGTCGGGCTCGACGGTCCTGCCCACGATCCGCACGATCAGCGGCGTGCCGCCCACGGTCAGCCGCACCCGGTCGCCGATCTTGACGCCCAGCAGGTCGAGCAGGCCCTGCCCGGCCACGGCCTCGCCCTGGCGGCCGTACGTGCGGCCCTCGACCACGGGGAACGGGTACGGTGCCGTGGAGCTGCCGATGGCCCGCACCCGGACCGAGCGGGCCTCGCCCGGCGCCAGGGCGTTGACGTCGGTGCCCGGGTAGACCGCGGCGACGTCCCTGTCCTGCTCGGCGATGCGCTTGGCGTCGGCCGCCTCCAGCTTGCCCGGCCTGACGTACAGGCTCGCGTGCTGGCCCACCTGCTCCGGATGGTCGGCGAAGTCGTCCAGCGTGGCCCACACGCCCAGACCGATCGTGATCATCATCATCGGCACGGCCAGCCCGAACGCCGTCAGGAACGCCGGCACCCGCCGGGTGAAGGCGTCCCTGGTGCCGAGGACGAGGGCGGGCGGCAGGCGTACGAGGAGGGCGAGCCTGGCCAGCCGGGACAGGCGGCCACGCGGCGGTGCGGCGGGCACGTCGGGAATCGGCGGGGTACGCCCGCCGCGCCAGGCGGGCAGGCCCACGGCGGCGAGCACCACCAGAGCCGTGCCGCCGATGATGGCCAGCACGGGCACCGGCGCCACCGACGTCGCGCCGAGCATGAGCGCCATGACGCCCCAGCCGGCCACGGCGCCGATCGCGACGCCCAGCAGCCCGAGCGCGCCGTGCTCGACCAGCAGCAGCAGCGCGACCTGGCCCCGGGTGAAGCCCATGGACTTGAGCGTGGCGAGGTCGCGCAACTGGCCGAGCACCCGGCCGCCGGCCGCGTTGGCCAGCGCGAGCGCGGCCGCCACCAGCCCGACCACGCCGAAGAGCGCCAGCAGCGTGCCGAGCAGCCGGTTGTCCAGCTCCATGGCGGCCCTGACCTCACGCCAGGTGTAGACCCGCTGCAGCTCGTCCTCCAGCATGACGACCACGCGCTGGGCGACGACCTGGGTGGCGTCCGGGTCGGCCAGGCGCAGCCCGGTCACCCACTCGCTGCGGCCCAGCATGGGCTCGACCCTGTCGAGCATGGCCGGCAGGACGTAGGCCAGGCCGGGCGTCCACTGCGGGTAGAAGCCCTGCTCGGCGGAGTCGGCGATGCCGCGCACGTACAGGGTGTGGCGCTCGCCGCTGAGCGCGATGACCGTGAAGGGCGCGCCGACCCTGAGCCGCAGCGCGGTCGCGAACGACCGCTCGACGACCACCCCGTCGGGCTGGGTGGCGTCCAGCCACTTGCCCTCGGCCACCACGGGGTGCGCGACCGCCGGCGTCGTCGCGGGCATCGCGCGTAGCGCCGCCGGCTCCTTCTTGCCGTCCTGCGCCACGGTCACGGGCGCCGACCGGTACGGGCCCGCGGTCTGCGTCACGCCGTCGATGCCGTTGAGCGCCACCCGCGGACTGTCCTTGGTGTAGAGCCAGACGTGGGCCCCGTCGGTCTGGGCGAACAGGCTCCGCCACGGGTTCGTGCCGTCCTCGAGCAGGGTCGCGGCGGTGATCAGCGCGGCCACGATCCCGGCCACGGCGAGCACGGTCAGCACCGCCTGGCCTTTCCTGGCCCGCAGGTCGGCCTTGATCCACCGGCTCCCCGCCAGCGAGGCGCTCATCGGCGGCTCACCGCTCCCCTGGGTTGGAGTGCGGGGACGGAGGGCGGCGCGTGGGCGGCGTCGGCTGGGGTGGTGCTCATCGGAGGTCGATCACCTCGCCGGCGGTGCCGGTGCGGCGGCGCGCGATGCGGCCGTCGTCGACGATCTCCCCGTCGAACAGCGACACCAGCCGGTCCGCCAGGCTCGCCACGCGGGCGTCGTGCGTGACCATGACGATCGTCTGCCCCTCCTTGTGCACCTCGCTGAGCAGGCGCAGCACGTCGCGCGTGTTGCGGCTGTCGAGGTTGCCGGTCGGCTCGTCGGCCAGCAGCAGGCTGGGCTGGTTGGCCAGCGCCCTGGCCAGCGCCACCCGCTGCTGCTCGCCACCGGACAGCTGGGCGGGCGCGGCGTCGGCGCGGTCGGTGAGGTTGAGCGCGGCCAGCAGGCTCTCCCTGCGCTCGCGGGCCACCTTGGGCGAGGCTCCGGCCAGCAACGCGGGCAGCTCGACGTTGTCGCCCACGGTCATGTTGGCGACGAGGTTGAAGAACTGGAAGACGAAGCCGATCTTCTTGCGCCGCAGCAGCGCCCAGGCGCTCTCCGAGAGCGTGTCGACGCGCTTGCCGTCGAGCCAGATCTCGCCGCTCGTCCTGGTGTCGAGCCCGCCCAGCATGTGGACGAGCGTGGACTTGCCCGACCCGGACGGTCCCATGATCGCGACGAACTCGCCCGCCTCCACCTGCAGGTCCACCCCGCGCACGGCAGGCACGGGCACCGCGCCATCCTGGTAGATCTTGACCAGATTGACCGTTTTCAGGACAGAGCTCATGCCAGATCCTCCTGACACCGCTCCAGCCAGTCAAGGTCGGCCTGCAGGTGCAGCATGGCGCCCTCGATGAGCAGAATGGCCACCCGGTCCGTCGGCGGCGTGCGGGAGAGCAGGTCGTTGAGGTCGCTCATGAGCCCGAGGTAGTGGCGACGCTGCCGGTTGAGCAGCGCCATCCGGTCGGCGATGCCGGTGAGCGGGGCGAGCACGAGCTTCATGAAGAACTCATCGCGTACCCTGGGTCCTTCGGTGGGCTCGTCCACCCAGGTGGTGAGCAGGTCGCGGCCCTTGGCGGTCAGGTAGTAGACCTTCTTGTTGGGCCGGTTGGACTGCTCCACGTCCACAGCCCTGACCAAGCCGTCCTTCTCGAGCCTGCCGAGCGTCACGTAGATCTGCCCGATGTTCGGCGAGGGGTAGGCACTGCCGAAGGTCTGCTCAAGGGCCTGCTTGAGCTCATATCCGTGGGCCGGCTCTTTGGCCAGGAGCGCGAGCAGGTGAAGCCGCACGCCTCACCTCCCGCTGTGTTACGAATGCGTTACGCGGTTATCCGTTGACCTTCAGATTACAGGTGTGCATAACATGAATGCATCTACCTAACACGTATGTAACCACTCTGAACACGGAGGAAACAGAGTGCCGCGCTCGCTTTCGCTCATGCTGGCCGTGCTCCTGACGGCCGGCGGCTGCGCGACGGCGGGCGAGGAGGGCGGCGGCGACACGGGTACGGGCGGAACCGGCCCCATCACGTTCGCCACCGGCCGCGACACGACGGCGTACCTGCAACCCCTGCTGGACCGCTGGAACCAGGCCCACCCGGCCGAGAAGGTGACGCTGCTGGAGCTGCCCGAGGCCGCCGACGAGCAACGTGCCCAGATGGTGGCCAACCTCCAGGCCCAGAGCAGCCGCTACGACGTGCTGGGGCTCGACGTGGTGTGGACTGCCGAGTTCGCGGAGAACGGCTGGATCATCCCCCTGGAGCGCGGGTTGTTCCCGCTCGACAGGTTCCTGCCGCCGGTCGTGGAGACGGCGATCTACAAGGACAAGCTCTGGGCCGTCCCGTACACCAGCAACGCGGGGCTGCTCTACTACCGGACCGACCTGGTCAAGAAGCCGCCGCGAACGTGGGCGGAGCTTCGGGAGCAGTCACGAGAGATCAAGAAAAAGCACAACATAGAAGGCTATGCCGGGCAGTTCCTCGCCTATGAGGGGCTGACCGTGAACTTCTCGGAGGCCGTGCAGTCGGCCGGCGGGCAGATTCTCAGCCGCGACGGCACTGAGGTGACACTCGACCCGGCCAAGGGCGAGGTCGCGCTGGACTTCCTGCTCCAGGGCCTGCGCGAGGGCTGGATCCCCGAGGAGTCGCTGAGCTACAAGGAAGAGGAGTCGCGCCTGGCCTTCCAGGAGGGCGAGCTGGCCTTCGCCCGCAACTGGCCCCACGCCTACGGCCCCGCCAAGGCGAAGCTGGGCGACAAGCTGGGCGTGACCCGGCTGCCCGGGCTCAACGGCCCGGGGTCCAGCACGCTGGGCGGCGCCAACCTGGCCATCAGCGCCTTCTCCAAGCACCAGCAGACCGCCCAGGAGTTCATCCGCTACTTCACGAGCCTGGAGAACGAGCGCAGGGTCCTCACCGAGGGTTCCTTCCCTCCCGTGTGGACCGAGCTCTACGACGATCCAGGCCTGATCAAGCGCTTCCCGTACCTGCCGGTGCTCAAGGAGAGCATCCTCGCCGCCAAGGCACGTCCGGTCAGCGCCAACTACAACCAGCTGAGCCTGGTGATCGCGAGCTCGGTCGCCAAGGCCCTCAGCACCCCCACCCCCGAGTCCGCCGACGACGTCGCGGTCTCCATGAAGTCCGAACTCGAAGAGATCATCAGAACCCAGTGAGGCATCCATGCGAAAAGCCAGAGCAGCAGCGATCCTGGCCGGGCTCGCGCTAGCGGTCGCCGCCTGCGGCAACGCACCGACGACGACGCAGCCCACCGCCACGGGGTCCGCGCCCGCGACCGCCGGCGCCAAGACCCTCGAGGGCGTGAAGCTCGAGGTCGCCGCCAAGTGGACCGGAGCCGAGCAGAAGAACTTCGAGCAAGTGCTCAAGGCGTTCTCCGACAAGACCGGCGCCCAGGTCACCTACGCCTCCACCGGTGAGGACACCGGCGCCTTCCTCGGCCCCCGCATCCAGGCCGGCAGCCCGCCGGACGTGGCCATCCTGCCGCAGCCGGGTCTGGTGCAGCAGTATGTCGAGCAGAAGGCGCTCAAGCCGCTCACCGACGCCGTCACCGCCGAGATCGACGCCAACTACACGCCGTACTGGAAGGAGCTCGGCTCCGCCGACGGCCAGGTCTACGGCGTGCTGATCAAGGCCGCGCACAAGTCGCTGGTCTGGTATCGGTCGCAGGCGTTCGACGACGCCGGCGTGCAGCCGGCGACGACCTGGGACGAGCTTGTCAAGAACGCCCAGACCATCGCCGACTCCGGCACGCCGCCGTTCTCGCTCTGCGGCGCCTCCGGCTGGACGCTGACCGACCTCTTCGAGAACGTCTATCTGTCCACCGCGGGCCCGGAGAACTACGACAAGCTCGCCAAGCACGAGATCCCGTGGACGGACCCGACCGTGACGACCGCGCTGGAGAAGATCCAGCAGATCGTCGGCAAGCAGGAGTTCCTGGTCGACGGGACGTCCGGCACGATGCAGACCGACTTCCCCACCTGCGTGAGCAAGGTCTACAGCACCAAGAAGTCCGCCATGGTCATCGAGGCCGACTTCGTGGCCGTCGAGGCCGTGCAGTCGGGCGCCAAGGTCGGCGAGGACGCGAAGTACTTCCCGTTCCCGAAGGCCGGTGACACGGCCCCGGTCGTGCTCGGCGGCGACGTCGCGGTGGCCATGAAGGACTCGCCCGGCGCCATGGCGCTGCTGCAGTTCCTGGCCTCCAAGGAAGGCGGCGAGATTTGGGCCAAGCTGCCCGGGTACCTGTCGCCCAACAAAAACGTCTCTCCCGACAACTACCCGGACGAGCTGACCAAGCAGCTCGGGCAGACGATCATCTCGGCCGGTGACGCCGTCCGTTATGACATGTCCGACCTCGCGCCCAGCGCGTTCGGCGGCACCGACGGCAAGGGCGAATGGAAGGTCCTGCAGGACTTCGTCCGCAAGCCGACCGACATCAAGGGCGCCCAGGAGGCGCTGGAAGCCGAGGCCAAGAAGGCCTGGAAGTAAAGAGGTAAGGCCGTGACCGAACGGTTGGACGGCCCGAAGGTCCCGCCCGCGGAAATCGCGGGCGGGGCCGCCACCGGACCGGCTGAAACCCCCCACATGCAACGACGCCTCGGCCCCTCGCCGGCGGTCGCGATCGCCTTCCTCCTCCCAGCGGCGCTGCTGCTGGGAATCTGGGTGGTCTACCCGATCGTCTACTCGCTCTTCCGCAGCCTGTTCGACGCGAACGGCACCGGCTTCGTCGGGCTGGGCAACTACACGACCATCTTCACCGACTCCGGCACGCTCACCACGATCCGCAACAACCTCATCTGGGTGGTCATCGCCCCGATCATCGTCACCACACTGGGACTGATCTTCGCGGTGCTGACCGAGCGCATCAGGTGGTCGACGGCGTTCAAGCTGATCGTGTTCATGCCGATGGCGGTCTCCCTGATGGCCGCCGGCGTGATCTTCCGTCTGGTGTACGAGGAGAACCCGGACAAGGGCCTGGCCAACGCGGTGCTGACGACCGTGCGCGACACGTTCTCCTCCTCCCAGGGTTATCCGGAGGCCCGCCCGCGCGAGGGCGCCCAGTCCCCGGTCGCCGCCCAGAACGGCGCGGTCGTCACCAAGCAGCCCGTCCAGGCGGGCCAGCAGGTGCTGATCCCGATCGTCGGCGTCAAGCCGGCCGTCATGCCGGCCGACGCGCGGCCGGCCCCGGAATCGGCGAGCGGCAGCGGGATCTTGGGCATCGTCTGGTTCGACTTCACGCCGGGAGGCGGCGGCCAGAGCGGCGCGGTGGACACCGGCGAGAAGGGCCTGCCCGGCATGACCGTCGAGGCGGTGCAGAACGGCAAGGTCGTCGCGACCACCGCGACCGACGACCAGGGCGCGTTCCGCTTCGCGGACCTGCCTGCGGGCTCCTACACGATCCGCCTGCCGCAGTCGAATTTCGAGGCCGCCTACGGCGGTCTGACCTGGCTCGGCCCGACGCTGATCACCCCGGCGATCATCGGCGCGTTCGTCTGGGTGTGGGCCGGCTTCGCCATGGTCCTGCTCGCGGCGGGGCTGGCGGCGATCCCCCGGGACGCGCTGGAAGCGGCCCGCATCGACGGCGCCACGGAGTGGCAGGTGTTCCGCAAGATCACCGTGCCGCTGCTGTCGCCGGTGCTCCTCGTCGTCTTCGTGACGATGATCATCAATACCTTGAAGGTGTTCGACCTGGTGTTCATCATCGCGCCGGCCTCGGTCCAGCCGCAGGCGAACGTGATCGCGCTGGAGATGTGGCGCGTGTCGTTCGGCGGCGGGAACAACCAGGGCATGGGCAGCGCGCTCGCCATACTCCTGCTGGTTCTGGTCCTTCCCTTCATGATCATGAACATCCGCCGGTTCAGGAGGGAGAACACATGACAGCCGCCACCGCTACGGCCCCGAAAGGGCTGGAATCGGGTGCGCCACGAAGGGGCGTGCTGAGCAAGATCGTGGACCGGCTCGGGAGCGGCGCCGTCCAGGTCGTCATGGTGGTGCTGGGCCTGTTCTGGCTGGTGCCGACGCTGGGCCTGCTGGTCGTCTCCATGCGGACCACCCAGGTCAACAACGCCGAGGGCTGGTGGACGGTCTTCACCAAGCCGGCCGAGCTGACCATCCAGAACTACCAGAACCTGCTGGGCAGCGGCTTCACGGCGTCCTTCTGGAACACCGTGCTGATCACGGTGCCGACCACGGTTCTGGTGATCGGCATCGCGGCGATGGCGGGATACGCGTTCGCGTGGATGGACTTCCCCGGGCGGGACACGGCCTTCCTCATCGTGGTCGGCCTGCTCATCGTGCCCATCCAGATCGCGCTGATCCCCGTCGCCACCCTCTACGGAAACGCCGGCATCTTCGGCTCGATCCCGGGGGTGGTGCTGTTCCACGTGGCATTCGGGCTCCCGTTCGCCATCTTCCTGTTGCGTAACTTCTTCGTCGGCATCCCGGCCTCGCTGCTGGAGGCGGCGCGCATGGACGGGGCCTCGGAGTGGAAGATCTTCGTGTCGGTGGTGTTCCCGCTGGGCAAGCCCGCCATCGCCTCGCTGGGCATCTTCCAGTTCCTGTGGGTGTGGAACGACATGCTCATCGCGCTGGTCTTCGCCGACACCGCCAACCAGCCGATGACCAAGTATCTGCAGTCTCAGATGCGGCAGTTCGGGTCGAACGTGGACATCCTCTCGTCCGGCGCGTTCCTGTCGCTGATCGTCCCGCTGATCATGTTCTTCGCGTTCCAGCGGTACTTCGTCCAGGGCATGATGGCCGGCTCGGTGAAGTGACGGCTTACGGGCGCCCGTCCATCGGGCGCCCGTAACGTCCGTTTTCGTCGTTCCGATGCCCCTTCATGAAGCGTCTTCTCGCTCTCACCGCAGCAGCCTTCATCTCCCTTCCCCTCTCCCCCGCTCTCGCGCACGACGGCACGCCCGGCGCGCCGGGCGCGGGCGACCCGTACTTCCCCGGCCAGGGGAACGGCGGCTACGACACCGGCCATTACGACCTCTCGCTGGACTACGACCCGTCATCCGGACGCCTCATCGGCGTGGCCGGGATCACGGCCCGGGCCACTCAGGCACTGAGCCGCTTCAATCTGGATCTCGTCAGCACTCTCTCGGTGCGATCGGTGACGGTGGACGGTCGGCCCGCAACGTTCACGCAGAGCGGCTCGGAGCTCGTGGTCACGCCCGCCAGGAGCCTGCACTCAGGCCGCGACTTCTCCGTCGTCGTCCGGTACGACGGCAAGGCCACGCACGTCATCGACCCCGACGGCTCGCTGGACGGGTGGATCAAGACGAGCGACGGCGTCTACAACGCCAACGAGCCCCAGGGCGCCATGACCTGGTACCCCGGCAACCACCACATGACCGACAAAGCCGGCTACCGGTTCACGGTGACCGTGCCGAGCTCTCGGGTTGCGGTGGCCAACGGGGATCTGGTGGCGAAGTGGCCGAAGGGCGAGCGCACCACCTACGTGTGGGACTCCCGTGAGCCGATGGCCAGTTACCTGGCCACGGTGTCGATCGGCAAGTTCGAGTTCGCCGACACCAGGATCGGCGGCTACCGCGTCACCACCGCCGTGGACCCCAAGCTGGCCGGCGACGCGAAGGGCTTCCCCGAGCGGCATCCGCCGGTGCTCGACTACTTCAGCTCGATCTTCGGCCCGTACCCGTTCTCGTCGACCGGCGGGATCGTCGATCACGCGCCGGAGGTCGGCTACGCGTTGGAGACCCAGACGCGGCCCGTCTACCCGCGGGTCCCCAGCGAGTCGCTGCTCGCGCACGAGCTGGCGCACCAGTGGTTCGGCAACTCGGTGACGCCGACGTTGTGGCGCGACATCTGGCTCAACGAGGGCTTCGCCGTCTACGCCGAGTGGCTCTGGCTGGACAAGCTCGGCACGCGTACCGTGCAGGCCTCCTTCGACGCGGCCTACGCCCCGGCGGCCGAGGACCAGTTCTGGCAGAGCCCGCCCGCCGACCCGGGCGGCCCGGAGAACCTCTTCCACGACCCCGTCTACGACCGCGGCGCGATGACCCTGCACATGTTACGGCGCGAGGTCGGTGACACGGCGTTCTTCGCGATCCTGCGTGCGTGGGCGAGCGACTACAAGTACGGCAACGCCGACACGGCCGCCTTCATCGCCCTGTCCGAGCGTGTGTCGGGCAAACAGCTCGACGCGCTCTTCGAGGCGTGGCTGTTCAAGCCGGGCAAACCGGCCCTGTGATCATTCTGGTACGGCGTGAACCGACGTTTCGGCCTCAAGCCGTACCAGACCTAGATAAGCTCATCGGCCATGGCCGGTCGTCCACTGAACGAAGTCGTCGAAGCCGGATGGGCCACAGCGCTTGAGCCCGTCGCCGAGCAGATCTCCCTGATGGGCGAGTTCCTGCGCAGGGAGATCGCTGAGGGGAGGCAATACCTTCCCGCGGGGGCCAACGTCCTGCGAGCGTTCAACCAGCCCTTCGACGAGGTCAAGGTGCTGATCGTGGGCCAGGACCCCTATCCGACGCCCGGCCACCCGGTCGGGCTGTCGTTCTCGGTGGCTCCGGACGTGCGGCCGCTGCCGGGCAGCCTGGTCAACATCTACAAGGAGATGGAGACCGACCTCGGCCTGCCGCGTCCTTCCAACGGCGACCTGACGCCGTGGGCGGAGCAGGGCGTGCTGCTGCTCAACAGGGTGCTCACCGTGATGCCGGGCAAGCCGGCCTCGCACCGGGGCAAGGGCTGGGAGCAGGTCACCGAGCAGGCCATCCGCGCGCTGGTGGCGCGGGCCAAGCCGATGGTGGCGATCCTGTGGGGCCGCGACGCGCGTAACCTCGCGCCGATGCTCGGCGACGTGCCGCGCATCGAGTCCGCCCACCCCTCCCCGCTGTCGGCACGCAGCGGATTCTTCGGCTCGCGGCCGTTCAGCCGGGCCAATGAGCTGCTCGCTCAGCAGGGCGCGGCGCCTGTGGAGTGGAAGCTCCCCTAGGTCACCGGCAGAGCACGCGCCGCATGACCCGCTCCAGGGTGGCGAGCGGGTCCGGGTCGGCGTCGGGAGAGCGCCACGCCACGTAACCGTCCGGCCGGACCAGGACGGCGCCGCCCCCGCTGACGCCGTACCGTTCCCGCCAGCATCCCTCCACGTCCACGAGTTCCTCGCCGATCAGCAGCCGCGTGAGCTGCATTCCGAGCCGCTCCTTGACCAGGCGCCCGGCGTCCGTCCACGCCTGGCCGTCCTGTTTGTCGGCCAGCAGGACGAAGCCGGAGCCGAACAGGTCGATGGTGGAGATGCGCTGGCCCTCCCAGTCGAGCACCACGTGCGGGGCGCGGCTGCCGGGGCGCCCGTTCGGCACGCGGGGATCCTCCAGGATGGAGCCGTCGTCGCCGGGTTCGTCCAGGATCGCCGAGGAGTGGTAGCGGTATCCGATGAGGGCGCCCACCGGGTCCTCCAGGGGCTCCGGGTAGCCGACGCGGGCCGCGGGAGGCATGCGTACACCGAGGTTGGCGAGCTGGGCGTCGGCCGTCAGCGTGCCGATGGGGCGGCGCTCGGCGTCGTAGGTGTCGAGGAAGCCGGGCCCGGCCTGCCCTGTGAGCACCAGCCAGAGCCGCCAGGCGATGTCGCAACCGTCCTGGAGTGCCGTGCTGCCGCCCTGCCCGCCGGTGGGCGGCATGGTGTGGGCCGCGTCCCCGGCGAAGAACACCCGCCCGGCCCGGTAGGTGTCGGCCAGCACGTGGGCCAGGGGGAAGGCCGTCTTGTCCAGGATCCGCACGTTCAGGTCGGGCCGGTCGGCAGCGATGCGGATCAGCTCGACGCAGCGCTCGTCGGGGAAGTCCGCCTCGCTCTCGCCCTCAGCGAGGTTGACGCCGAGCACGTGCGCCCCCACGCCGGTGCCGGTCAGGATCACGCCGGTGAAGACCTCGTTCTGCAGGTACCAGAGGGTGACCTCACGGTCGCGGACCAGGCCGGACAGGTCGGCGTCGAACATGATCGAGCACATCTGGACCAGCTCGCCCTTGCCTGAGGTCGGCACACCCAGGAGCCGCCGCAGCGGGCTCCGGTAGCCGTCGGCGGCCACGACGTAGTCGGCCCGCACCAGGCGCTCCTCGCCGGCGGTGCGGATCAGCGCCGTCACCCCGTCCGCATCCTGCTCCAGCGAGCGCAGCTCGGTGGAGAAACGCAGGTCGGCGCCCAGTTCGTCGGCCCGGTGGCGCAGCACGCGCTCGATCTCGGCCTGCGGCGCGCCGACCATCGCGGCGGGGGTGACGTCAGCCAGGAAGGCGAGCTCGTCACGCTCATCGCTCATGATCATGTGGGGGTTCGGGTCGGCCAGGCTCTTGGCGATCGCGATGCGCATGTTGTCGCCGATGCCGGCCCAGATGTCGCTCAGGGCCTCCTCGATGCCGGGCACGGGACGCAGCAACTCGACGGCTCGCGGACCGACGCCGAACGCCTTGGGCTGGACCGAGGTGCTCGGGTGCCGTTCGACCAGCATGACGGGCACGTCGCGCCAGGCCAGGAGCAGCGCGGCGCTCAACCCCGCATACCCGCCGCCGACCACGAGGACCGGCACTCGCTCATGCTCCATTGCTCTCCTCCTTCGAGAACGCGTACTATCGCGTCTGTCGGTCGAAGACACGATATGTCGCGTCGATCGCGAGAGTCAAGATATGTCGCGACTTGGCTGACGGGTATCCCCCGGTGTGTCAGTGGGGTGGGACTACTCGGACAGGTGGCGTTCCAAGGACTCGACCTTGGAGGTCATGCCGTCCGTGATCCCCGGCCGCACGTCGGCCTTGAGCACGAGGCTCACCCGGGGTGCGACCTCCGCCACCGCCTCCACGGCCCGCTTGATGACGTCCATGACCTCGTCCCACTCGCCCTCGATCGTGGTGAACATCGCGTCGGTCCGGTTGGGCAGACCGCTGGAGCGGACCACCTTGACGGCACGGGCGACGGGCTCGGCGACACCTTCGCCGACGCCCAGCGGGGTGATGGAGAATGCGACGATCACTGCGTGTCCCTTGCGGCTCGGCGTATGGGTTTCGATCTTAGCGAGCGACATGCGAAAAGCCACGACGTCTCTGAACGCCGTGGCCACCGCCCAAACCGCTCACGTGCTGGTCACACGTGGTGGTGCTCCTCCTCGTCCTCTTCCTCGCCGGGCCCCTCCGACGGCTCCACCCCGAGCACGGCCTCGCGCGGCTCGATCTCGGAGATGTGGTCGACCAGCGCCAGCACGTGGTCCGGCTCGATCAGCCACTGCAGCGCCGAAGCGCCGCTGTCGTCGGCGTTGACGAGCTCGGCCTGCTCCGTACGCTCCTCCTCGGTGAGGTCGGCGTCGGGGTGCCGGATCTCGGCCAGCGCCGCCGCCTGCAGCGCGTCGATGTCAAGCACCTCGACGGTCAGCTCGACCGTGAGACGCAGGAATTTCGGTTCATCACTCATGGCGACGATCGTAGTGGTGTCTCCGCTGCAAGGAGCCCCGGCTCAGGACGACCACGCATGGCGGGTCAGGAACCCGCGCTCGCCGGTGGCGTACTCCTGGAACGCCTGCCGCACCTCCTCCAGCTCCGGCACCACCGTGCGGACGAGCGTCCCTTCCTTGTACTCCAGCTCGTAGCCCGGCGAGACCTGCAGGAAGTGGCGGCCGAAGTTCACCAGGGCGACGAACGGGTTCTGCGGGGACAAGGTGGCCAGCACGTCGTGCACCAAGCCGAGGTCCGGATCGTGCAGCATCATCCCGTCCCCGGTGTGCAGCTGCATGCCCTCGTAGACGCCCAGCGGCGCCACGTTGTGGACGAGGTCGCGTTGAGGGTCGTAGCAGACCAGCCCGTGCGCCCGCGCGATCGTGAACACCTGCGCGGACGTCTCGTCCATCGTGTCCAGATCCATCGTCACCAGGACGTGCCCCGGATAGACCGTGACCTCCCCGGGCAGCTCCTTGGCGACGCCGGGCACGTCCCCGGCCACCGGCTCGGTCCGCTTGACCGCCAAGTAGGCGGCGCGGGCCTGGTCCCTGCTGATCGGCACTGGCTCGTCCCAGACCATCAACTCAACGCTCATCGGTCCATCTTGCCGAACCCGCTCTGCGACCGCGCGCCGCGGGGTCGGGTAAGCGGGTGACTACCTGGGTTTTTCCGACTCGGGCACCAGCTCGGAGGTGCACTGGGCGCAGCGCCGGGCCTCGGCGGGGATGTCGCTGAGGCACTCGGGACACTGCTTGGTCGCCGCCGCCTTGTCCCGGTCGAACACCCTGATCAGCCTGGTCATCGGGGCCACGATCAGCCAGTAGACGATGGCCGAGATGAGCAGGAAGCTGATCAGGTGGTTGAGGAAGTCGCCGTACTTGAACCGGCTGCCGTTGATCGTGAAGGAGTACTGGGCGAAGTCCGGCTGTCTGCCGCCGGTCACCGCGCCGATCAGCGGGGTGACCAGGTCGCTGACCAGCGCCTGCACCAGACCGCTGAACGTGGCGCCGACGATCACTGCCACGGCGAGCTCGACGATGTTGCCGCGCAATAAGAACTGCTTGAAACCGCTCATGACGCGCCACGTTGCCGGTGACCGGCGATGCAAACACTTCGGGACGGCTCAGCGGCGTTCAGCTGGAGTAACGAGGTGGTGAGCGTGGGAAAGAAGAAGGGGGTTCGGCAACGCCCGGGTTGTCCGGCTGAGCGGGGGGACAGAACATGGGGAGAGACCGCAAGGGAGCCTCGATGATCGAGATCTGGCCGGGAGACCCCTATCCGCTCGGAGCCACTTATGACGGGGCCGGAACCAATTTCTCGCTCTATACCGAGGTCGCGGACAATGTCGAGCTGTGCCTGTTCGACGAGGACAACGTCGAGTCGAGGGTGCCGCTCACCGAGGTGGACGGGTTCATCTGGCACGGCTACCTGCCGGGCATCGGCCCGGGCCAGCGGTACGGCTACCGGATCCACGGTCCGTACGACCCGGCGCGCGGGATGCGGTGCAACCCGGCCAAGGTGCTGCTCGACCCGTACGCCATGGCGATCGAGGGGGGCGTGACCTGGAACGAGGCGGTGTACGGCTACCGCTTCAGCCACCCCGACACCCGCAACGACCTGGACTCGGCCCCCTACGTGCCGCGTTCGGTGGTGATCAACCCGTTCTTCGGCTGGGGCCACGACCGGCCCCCCGCGACGCCGTACCACGACACCGTGATCTACGAGGCCCACGTGCGCGGGCTCACGATCAGCCACCCCAAGATCCCCAAGCACCTGCGCGGCACGTACGCGGCCCTGCACCACCCCGAGATCCTCGACCACCTCACCAAGCTCGGCGTGACGGCGCTGGAGCTCATGCCGGTGCACCAGTTCGTCACCGATCACATTCTCGAGCAGCGCGGCCTGTCCAACTACTGGGGCTACAACTCGATCGGGTTCTTCGCGCCGCACAACCGCTACTCCAGCCAGGGGCAGCGCGGCGGGCAGGTGCTGGAGTTCAAGGCCATGGTCAGAGGGCTGCACGAGGCCGGCATCGAGGTGATCCTGGACGTCGTCTACAACCACACCGCCGAGGGCAACCACCTGGGGCCGACGCTGGGGTTCCGGGGGATCGACAACATCAACTACTACCGGCTGGTCGACAACGACAAGCGCTACTACGTGGACACCACGGGCACGGGCAACAGCCTGCTCATGCGTTCCCCGCACGTGCTCCAGATGATCATGGACTCGCTGCGGTACTGGGTCATCGAGATGCATGTGGACGGGTTCCGCTTCGATCTGGCCTCGACGCTGGCCAGGGAGCTGCACGAGGTGGACCGGCTGAGCGCGTTCTTCGACCTGGTGCAGCAGGACCCCGTGTTGTCGCAGGTCAAGCTCATCGCCGAGCCATGGGACGTGGGCCCCGGCGGCTACCAGGTCGGCAACTTCCCGTCCCGGTGGACCGAGTGGAACGGGCGCTACCGCGACACCATCCGCGACCTGTGGCGGGGTCAGGCGGCCACGCTGCCCGAGTTCGGGTCGCGGTTCACCGGATCGAGCGACCTCTACCAGGACGACAGCCGCCGGCCCGCCGCCTCGATCAACTTCGTCACCTGCCACGACGGCTTCACCCTGCAGGACCTCGTCTCGTACAACAACAAGCACAACGAGGCCAACAAGGAGGGCAACCGCGACGGCACCGACGACAACAGGTCCTGGAACTGCGGCGAGGAAGGACCGGCGGGCATCGCCGTCGAATCGCTGCGTGAGCAGCAGAAACGTAACTTCCTCACCACGCTGTTCCTGTCCCAGGGCGTGCCGATGCTCTCCCACGGCGACGAGCTGGGCCGCACGCAGAAGGGCAACAACAACGGCTACTGCCAGGACAACGAGCTGACCTGGGTCGACTGGTCGGACGTGCGGGAGAACTGGTTGCTGCTGGAGTTCACGCAGAGCCTGGCGGCGCTGCGGAAGAAACATCCGGTGTTCCGGCGCAGGAGGTTCTTCTACGGCAAGCCGGTGCGCGGCCTGAACGACATCGCCTGGCTCACCCCCTCCGGGGAGGAGATGACCGACAGCGACTGGACAGTCGGGTACGCCAAGTCGCTGGCCGTCTTCCTCAACGGCGACGCCATCACCGAGCCGGACCGGCGCGGCCGGCCGATCCGGGACGACTCGTTCCTGGTGCTGTTCAACGCCCACTACGACACGATCAAGTTCACGATCCCCGAGGATTATGGCGAGATGTGGCACACGGAGATCGACACCGCCATGCCGATCATGCTCGACGCGCGGATGTGCCGTGGCGGCGAGGCGATCGCGGTGCCCGGCCGCAGCGTACGGGTGCTGCGTCGTGTCTAGGCCGGCGTCCACGTACCGGGTGCAGCTGACCCCGGACTTCGGCTTCGCCCAGGTGGCCGAGATCGCCGAATACCTGCGGGACCTCGGCGTGAGCCACGTCTACCTGTCGCCGATCCTGCAGGCCACGCCCGAGTCGCGGCACGGCTACGACGTCATCGACCACTCCAGGATCAGGGAGGAGTTCGGTGGGGCGAGCGGGTTCAGGGAGATGGCGCAGCAGCTGGCCGCGCACGACCTGAGCGTGGTCGTGGACATCGTGCCCAACCACATGAACACGGTGAACGCCCAGTTCTGGTCGGTCTTAAAGAACGGGCCGGACTCGCCGTACGCGAAGTGGTTCGACATCGAGTGGGTGGACGGGAAGGTGGCGCTGCCGGTCCTGGGGGACGACACGCCGCCTGTGGTCGATGGCGACGTGCTGCGCTACCACGAGCACGCCTTCCCCTATCCCGGGCACTACCGGCTGGTCGACTGGCGCGAAGGGCCCGGCTACCGGCGCTTCTTCGACGTGTCGACGCTGATCGGGCTGCGGGTGGAGGACCCGGCCGTGTTGTTCGCCACGCATGAGGTGATCTTCTGGCTGCTCGACGAGGGGCTGGTGGACGGGCTGCGGGTGGACCACCCGGACGGCCTGGCCGACCCGCGCGGCTACCTGGAGCGGCTACGTACCCGGGTCGGCGAGACGTGGACGGTCGTCGAGAAGATCCTCATCGGCCCCGAACGTCTTCCGGACGACTGGCCCTGCGACGGCACCACCGGCTACGACGTGCTCAACAGGGTCAACGGGCTCTTCGTCGACCCGGCGGGCAAGGAGCCGCTCGTCCGGCTCTTCACCGAGCTGACCGGGCAGCCGTCCGAGTACCGTCCGGTGATGGCCCAGGCCAAGCGGGAGGTCCTGGAGCTGTTCTTCGGCGCCGAGGTCAACCGGCTGGCCAAGAGCGCCTCCTGCGCGCCGGAGACGGTGCGGGAGCTGCTCGCCGCGATGCCGGTCTACCGCGCGTACGTGGTGCCCGGCGAGCCGCCGCCGCCCGAGTCCGTCGAGATCGTCGAGCTGGCCGCCGAGGCCTGCTCCCCCGCCGTGCAGCCCCTCGTCCGCGAGGTCCTGTACGGCTCCGCCGAGTCGATCGTGCGCTTCCAGCAGGCGTGCGGCCCCGTCATGGCCAAGGGTGTCGAGGACACGGCGCTCTACCGGTGGTATCCGCTGGCCTGCCTCAACGAGGTCGGCGGGGAGCCGGACGCGTTCGGAGTGACGGTGGAGGACTTCCACGACTTCTGCGCGGAGATGTTGCCGTACACGATGACCACGCTGTCCACGCACGACACCAAGCGGTCGGAGGACGTGCGGGCCCGGCTGTCGGTGTTGTCGGAAATGCCGGAGGAGTGGGCCGCGGCGGTGGCGCAGTGGTCGGCGGCCGTGCGCTTCGATCCGCACCTGGACTACCTGGCCTGGCAGAACCTCATGGCGGCCTGGCCGATCTCGGTCGAGCGGTTCACGGACTACCTGCTGAAGGCGGCGCGGGAGGCCAAGACCGCCATTTCCTGGATAAATCCGGATCCGGCTTATGAGCGGGGGTTGCGGGAGTTCGCGGAGGCCGCCGTCCGGCTGCCGATCGGCCAGTTCACCGAGCGCATCGAGCCCTTCGCGATGTCGAACTCGCTGGGCGCCAAGCTCGTGCAGCTCATGATGCCCGGGGTGCCCGACGTCTACCAGGGCAACGAGACGACCGACTTCTCGCTGGTCGATCCGGACAACCGGCGGCCGGTGACGTACCCGCGCAAACCCGAGACCTCGTGGGACGCGGCCAAGCTGCTGGTCACCACCCAGGCGCTGCGGCTGCGGCGGCGGCTCGGGGGCGCGGCACCGTACCTGCCGCTGTGGGCGGAGGGTGAGGCCGCGGAGCACGTGATCGCGTTCGCCCGCGGCGGCGATCACCACCCGCAGGCCGTCGCCGTGGCCACCCGGCTCCCGGTGCGCCTGGCCAGGACCGGCTGGGGCGGCACGACATTGACGTTGCCCGCGGGCACGTGGCGGGACCTGCTCACCGGCGGGCTCCACACCGGCCGCATCCCGCTGGCGCATCTGCTCGGTCAGTACCCGGTCTCACTCCTGGAGAGACATGATCTTTGAGGTCTGGGCGCCGAACGCCACGTCAGTCGAGGTGATGGTCATGGGCGGGCGCCGCCCGATGTCCCGCGGGGCGGATGGATGGTGGTCGGCCGAAGTGGCGGAGGCCGAGCACGGCGCCAGGTACGCCTTCATGGTCGACGACGACGGCCCGTACCCCGATCCGCGCACGCGGCGGCAGCCGGACGGCGTCTTCGGGACGAGCGCCGTCTACGACCACGCCCGTTTCACCTGGTCCGACCACGAATGGAAGGGCCGGGACCTGCGCGGGGCCGTGATCTACGAGCTGCACATCGGGACCTTCACGACCGAGGGGACGTTCCAGGCGGCGATCGAGCGGCTCGAGCACCTCGTCGAGCTGTGCGTGGACTTCGTGGAGATCATGCCGGTGGCGCCCGTTCCCGGCGGGCGGAACTGGGGGTACGACGGCGTGGACCTGTACGCCGTCAACGAGACCTACGGGGGACCCGACGGGCTCAAGTCGTTCGTGGACGCCTGCCACCGGGCCGGGATCGGCGTGATCCTGGACGTGGTCTACAACCACCTCGGACCGTCCGGGAACTTCCTGCACCCCTTCGGGCCGTACTTCGCCGGCTTCAAGGGGAGCTACTGGGGCGACGCGGTCAACCTGGACGGGCCGGGCTCCGACGAAGTACGTCGTTACTTCATCGGCAACGCGGTGCAGTGGTTGCGCGACTACCACATCGACGGGCTGCGGCTGGACGCCGTGCACGCGCTGCACGACCGGCGCGCCACCCACCTGCTGGCCGAGCTGGCGGCGGAGGTCGACGCGCTGGCCTGCGCGATCGGCCGGCCGCTGTCCCTGATCGCCGAGTCCGACCTCAACGATCCGCGCACGGTGCGGCCCCTGGAGGCGGGCGGGCTGGGGATGACGGCGCAGTGGAACGACGACGTGCACCACGCGCTGCACTGCGCGGTGAGCGGCGAGAGCCACGGCTACTACGCGGACTTCGCCGGCCTGCCGGCCCTGGCCAAGGTGCTGACCGGCGGCGTGCTGCACGACGGGTCGTACTCGACCTTCCGAGGACGCTCGCACGGCAGGTCCTTCACCGGCGTGCCCGGGCACCGGCTGGTGGCCTGCCTGCAGAACCACGACCAGATCGGCAACCGGCCGGCCGGCGACCGGCTGCCGATCCCGGCGCTCAAGCTCGGGGCCGGACTGCTGCTGACCTCGCCGTTCACGCCGATGTTGTTCATGGGCGAGGAATGGGGGGCGCGCACGCCGTTCCTGTTCTTCTCCGACCACGTGGAGCCCGCGCTGCGGGAGAGCGAGGGAGAGCGGAGGGAGCGGGAGTTCGACGGGTTCGGGTACGTGTGGGAGGCGCCCGACCCGTCGGAGGAGGAGACGTTCCTGCGTTCGAAGCTGGACTGGAGCGAGGTGAAGGAAGAGGCGCACTGGTCGTTGCTGTGCTGGTACCGCGACCTGATCGCGCTGCGCAAAGCGCTGCCCGAGCTGTCGGATCCGCGGCTGGAGCGGGTGCGGGTGGAGGTGGATCCGCTCGGGAAGTGGCTGCTCATGTGGCGGGGGACGCTGGCGGTGTGCGTGAACTTCGCGGCGGAGTCGGTGACGTTGCCGGTGACGGGTGGGACGGTGCTGCTCGCCTCCGACGAGCCTGTCTCAGCGGGCGCGGACGGGCTGCGGCTGCCCGGCCAGTCACTGGCGATCTGCCGCCCCGCGTCGCCGTGACGGTCCCCGCGGTCGGAGCCGCCGTGACCGTCACCGCGGTCACCTTGGTCGGAGCCGCCGTGACCGTCACCGCGGTCACCTTGGTCGGAGCCGCCGTGACCGTCACCGCGGTCACCGCGGTCGCAGCCTTTGCGCCACGTCCAGCCACAGGGTCACCTCAGAGGCGGTGAAGTGCCGGATGGCCCAATCCACCAGGCGCAGGCTCATGTGCGCCCAGCAGACCAGGGCCACGGTGTCGGGCACGTCCACGTGCAGGTCAGGCGCGCGGTGGGCGAGGTCGAAGCGGAGCGTGAACAGGTCGAAGTCCCCGTGACCGCGGGTGGCGCCGTCCCAGTCGATCACGCCGGTGACCGCCCCTGTCGCGTCCACCAGCACGTTCTCCGGGTGGAAGTCGGTGTGGACGAGGTCGTCACCCTCAAGGGTGTCCGGGAACGCCCGGCCGATCTCCTCCACTTGGTCGAGCAGGTGGCGGGTCCGGCTGTCGTAGGCGCGCAGTGATCCGTGCAGGCAGAAGCCCGGTCCGTCCTCGCGGAGGTAGAGCCGGAGTCCTGGCAGGTCGGAGCGTCCGGCCAGCAGACCGCGACACCGCCGGTTGATCTCGATCATGGACTGTATCGTCGCCGCGGTCGGGGTGTGGACAACGGTGCCGGGAAGCAGCTCCTGCACGACCACCGGGGGCTGGACCAGCTCATACTCGGGCGCTGGGATGCCCGCTGCGCGCGCCACCGACAACAGGTGGCGCACATCCGGGCCGCGGGTCAGGACGGATCGGTGGCCGTCGGGCCAGCGAATGTATGCGGCGCCGACCTGTCCGCCGGGGCAAGGGCCCTCGTAGACGAGCGGGACGGGAAGGTCGTGCAGGTACTGGTGGATGTCGAGGCGGGGCACTGGCGGCGGGATCGTCACTAGGTCCTCATGCGTCATCGGGATGCGGCGGGGCGAGGTCAGGTTCCCGGGGCGTCCTCACGTTACCGGAGTGGCACCGCCCCGTCCCAGGGCGAAGGCGACACGACGGGACTTTCGGCCACGCCACCTGAGCCGTGACCCACACGGCCGCAGCAGCATCCCATCTGCCCCCTGAAGGGGTGGTCGACGTCGGCCCTCAGCTGTCAGCCGAAGGCCGCAAGGCGGAGGCCACAAGCCGGAGGTCACAAGGCGGAGGCCACAAGGCGAGGCGTGGGGACGCGAGCCGGTGATGGGACGTGAACCGTGAATCGCGGGCAGCGGCGAGGAGGTTATCCACAGGGCGGGCACATCCTGTCGCCGCTATCCCCAGAATCCCGTTCGCCTCCACCGGCCCGGCCCACCATCTCCGATCCTGAGTGCCTCACCAACCCGACGGGATCCCATCACGATCACGGAGGCCACTCATGAAGATCATTCTCCCGTTGCCTCGCACGCTGACATCCCTGTTCGTCATCGCCATGGAGCACCTGTCGTTCGATCTCGGCTCGTTCGTGCCCTGGCGCGTCGGAGGGCCGCACAAGAAGGCCGTGGTCAGCGCGATGGGCAGCCGATCCCTGACCGTGACGCACCACGCGACCCCATGGAAACCGTTCGGAGCCGCGCTCACGGACGACGACCGGCGCCGCCTGCGCCGCACGAAGCAACACATCGTGGTGTCGGCCACAGCGCCCCCGCACAGGCTTCCCGTCAGCGTGCAGGCGGCACGGGCGGTCGCCCGGTCCCTGGCCCGCACATGCGACGGCATCCTGCTCGACCCCTTGATCGGCTCCGCCCTTGTCACATGCGGCGGATGCGCGACCGAGCCTGCCGACTTCAGCCTCGGCGACGACTGGCTGGCCTGGGACGTCCAGGTCCACGACGACGCCACCTGCCCTCCCTGGGACCCGGCTGACACGGCCGTGTGCGACTGCCTGCGCGTCACCTCTCGCGGCCTGCGCCGCTTCGCCCTGCCGGAGATCACCCTCGACGGCGCGGCCTGCGCCCACAACCTGTGCGCGACCAACCTCCTCCGCACAGTGGCCCACCGCCTGGTCACCGACCACCTGGCCTACGTCGCAACCCACCCGGACGCCACCGAACGCCAGATAGACGACTTCCTCCGCATCCAGCCCTCGGACCAGCCAGACGGCACCGGACTGCCCTTCGGCGTCCAGCTGACCCCATACGACGCCGACACGGGCGAGCTGGGCCGCACCGGCAGCATCCGCCGCCTGAAGGTCGGCCCCGCCCCCGGCACCGGCCAGGTCACCTGCCTCAGGGTCGGCCCGCCCTCCGGCTTCACCGGCTCGCTCAACGACTGGCTCTGCGCCACCCAAGCGACCCACCACGCCACCCTGACCTCCATCGACTGCCACGCTCCGGACCCGGCACAGGTCCTGGCGGCGTAGAAGAGCGCAGAGGAAATGTCGAGCGACCATGCCTCCAGGTATCGCGTTCCACCCACGCACATGCGGCAGTATCGGGGGGCATGAGAACCTTGTACCCGCCCATCGATCCATACGACTCCGGCCTGCTCGACGTGGGCGATGGCAACCAGATCTACTGGGAGGTCTGCGGCAACCCCGACGGCAAGCCGGCCGTGATGTTGCACGGCGGGCCGGGCGGCGGGTGCACCGCCAAACATCGCCGCCAGTGGGATCCGGAGCTGTACCGGATCGTGCTGTTCGACCAGCGCAACTGCGGGCGCAGCCTGCCGCACGCCAGTGATCCCGCCACCGATCTGAGCACCAACACCACCTGGAATCTGGTGGCGGACATGGAGCGGCTGCGAGAGCACCTGGGCATAGACCGATGGCAGGTGTTCGGGGGGTCGTGGGGCAGCGCCCTGGCGCTGGCGTACGCGCAGACACATCCCGACCGGACGACCGAGCTCGTGTTGCGCGGGATCTTCATGTTGCGGCCGCAGGAATTGCGGTGGTTCTACCAGGAGGGGGCGTGCTACCTGTTCCCCGACCTGTGGGAGCGGTACGTTGCGCCCATTCCGGAGGAGGAGCGGGGCGATCTGATGGCGGCGTTCCGCAGGCGGCTCGAAGGGGAGGACGCGGACGCCAGGCTGGCGGCGGCCAAGGCGTGGGCGCAGTGGGAGGCGGGCACGATCACGTTGTTGCCTGATCCCGAGCTGGTCGCGGAGTTCGGGGAGGACAAGATGGCCGTCTGTTTCGCCCGGATCGAAAACCACTACTTCCATCACGGCGGCTGGTTCGCACCCGACCAGCTCATCAGGGACGTCGACAAGGTCCGGCACATTCCCGCCGTGATCGTGCAGGGCCGTTACGACACCTGCACGCCGATGGCGACCGCCTGGGATCTGCACAAGGCGTGGCCGGAGGCGGAGTTCCACGTGGTGCACGATGCCGGGCACGCCTTCACCGAGCCCGGCATCCTGGACCGGCTCATCGCAACGACCGACCGCTTCGGCGGATCCGCGCCCTAGTCAGGACCTCAGCGCACCGAGCGGAGCCCGGCCAGGGCTCAACGCACGGAGCGGAACTCGGCCAGGGCCTCAGCGAACCGAGCGAAGACCGGCAAGCGCCTCAGCGCACCGAGTCGAGCCGAGCCAGGTAAAGGCGCGTATGGCGTACGGCGGGGGTGACCGCGCCGACCGCCAGCAGCGCGAACAGCGGCGCGAGTACGAGCCCGAGCAGGAGTCCCACGACCACATCGTGCGGGTGGTGCACCCCCACGAACACCCGCGAGAACGCCGTGACGGCCGCCAGGGGGAACACCACCCATGCCAACGCGCGCCAGGCCAGCACGAGCGTGGCCGCCGCGCCGGCCGCGATCACGGAGTGGTTGCTGGGGAAGGACCAGTCGTCCGGCGGCGGGCAGTGGGCGATCGTCGCGATCCCGCCCCGGCACGGCCGGTCCTCCCTGACGAAGGTCTTGATCACCTCACTCACCACGTAGGCGAACACCACCCCCGCCGGCCCCGCGATCACGAGTGCGAGGTCGCGGGCCGGTGCCCGCCACGCACGCAAGGCCGCCACCGCGAACAGCGCCGCAAACACGAATAACCCGGCATCCGTCCCCACTTCGGCGAGCGTGTGGAGCCAGTCGGGTGTGGTCAGGGCGAAGCCGACGATGTCGTTGTACACACGTGTCCAATCCGTGAACGAGTAGTGGACACGACCTTACGGACAACAGCCGTCACATACGTCAACCCAATGGCGGAATGTCGGGTCATACCTCGGTCAGATGGCCGATCCCCCGAAATATGACGAAGGTCAGGCGAGCAGCTGCCGGACCAGCGCGGCGTGCTTGCTCTCGAGCTCGGCCTGGGTGATGAGCCCCCGGTCGAACGCCTCCGTGGTGGCGTCGCGCTCCGCCACGTAGTACGCCGCCATGATCTCGCTGCGGAGCGGCGTGAAACCGCGCTCCACGCAGTCAGCGAAAATGATGACCTTCTGGTCGATGACGTCCGCAGCCACCGTGCACGCCAGACCCTGCTCACGGAGCTGCTGAACCGCTTCATGAAGGGTGATCGGGCCATGGGCCCCGTTGAAGCGGACGTCAAGAGCGATCTTCACTGTTTTGCGCCTCCGGAGGTTTACAACGTTCGGATCAAGACCGCGTATTCCCAGCTCAGAGCGGGTAAGAGGGCATTCGTGATCGGTGAGCACGTGATCGTCGGCTATTCCAGCGACCCGGGCGGGCGGGAGGCCCTGGCCCTTGGCGCCACGATCACGCAGGTCACCGGCGGCGAGCTCACGGTCGCGACGATCTACCCGCCGGGCAGCCCGGGACTGGCGGTCGAGGCGCAGGCCAACCTCGCGCACGCGGCCGAGGAGCTGGGGCCGGCGCCGGCCGAGTACATCACGTACGAGAGCAGGGGCGCGGGCCGCGGGCTCTCAGTGCTGGCCAGCCGGATCAGGGCCGATCTGATCGTGGTCGGCTCGACGGACGGCGGGCAGCACGGCCGCATCGCCATCGGCTCCACCTCCAACCACCTCCTCCACCTGTCGTCAGAGGCGGTCATGGTGGCGCCTGCTCAGTACGCGCCCTCCGACGGCCCTGGCCGCCTCACGCTGGCCTACGTGCATCGGCCGCAGTGTGACGCGGCGGTCGAGCGGATGGCGCAGGCGGCGCTGCGGCTGGGCGTCACGCTCAGGCTGATCACGTTCGACCTGCGTACGGAGGATCAGGTCAAGCTCAGAGACGATCTCGCGCTGGCCGTGCGGCTGGCCTGGGAGAGCACCGGCATCGAGGCGGAGTCGGAGGTGGCCGAAGGGCATGACGTGGCCGCCGCGATGGCCGACGTCGAGTGGCTGCCGGGCGAGTTGCTGGTCTGCGCGGCGAGCGAGGACGCGCAGCCGCACCGGGTGTTCCTCGGCGAGCTGGCCATGAAGATGTTGCGGGCCTCCCCCTGCCCGGTCACCGTCCTGCCCCGGGGCTTCTCATGAAGCCGCCGGCTGACTGCCCAGGCGCCGTGACATGGTCCCGGCCGCAGTCGCCTGTGCCCTGACCCGGCACTGGCTTCGGTGACGCAGCGCAAAGGGACAAGGGCCCCGCCTTGACGGCCGGGCCCTGCTCCTTGAGCTCATGCTGCAGTTCGCGCGACCCTCTCGTACAGCTCCAGGTAACGATCGGCCATGACCGACGGCGAGAAGCGGCGGCGGGCCTCGGCGCGGCACTCCTCGGGGTCCAGCTCGTCCACCCGCAGCACCCACTCGGCCAGCTCCTCCTCGGTGTCGGCCAGGAAGCCGGTGCGGCCGTGGTCGATGATCTCGGGAAGGCAGCCGCGGCGCAGCCCGATGGGCGGTACCCCGAGCGCGAGTGCCTCGACGACGGCCGTGCCACCGGGTTCGTCCCACTGGATGGGGAAGAGCGCGGCCCGCGCCGAGGCGTACAGATAGTCCCTGGCCGGGCCGGCCACCGCGCCGACCCACCTGACCAGCTCGTCGTCGAGGTAACGGGACACCTGGTCCAGGTGGTAGCGGACGTCCGGATGGCCGTACAGCGGGTGGTAGGGATTCTGCGCCACGACGTCCAGCTCCGCCGGGGTGTTGCGGCCGCTGACCGGCCCGGCCAGCACCAGCGGCAGCCCCAGCTTCTGGCAGAGGCGGGCCGCCACGTGCTGGCCCTTGAGCTGGCAGATCCGGCCCATGACCACGAAATGATCTCCACGTGTGGCCCCGAGGTCGCGGTCGGTGAGCGGGGTGGCCAGGTGGATCGCGCCGAGGGAGGCCGCGCGCAGGGCCTCGGGGGCGCGGGCGAGTTGTGACTCCGAGACGCCGTTGACCGCGATCGACGACGGGAACGCGCCGTAGAAGTCCGGATGTTTGCGCAGGTCCCAGTGGAGGGTGTGGAGGACAGGAGGACCGTCCAGAGCGGACAGGATCGCGGGCCCGACCACCTCCAGGTGGTCGTGGACGAGGTCGATGTCGTCGCGGGCGCGCAGCTCGGCGACCAGCCTCGCCTGGTGCGCGTGCGCGATGCCCATGACCTGGTTGTACGGCTTCTGCAGCTCCGTGAACTGCCCCTTGTCGTAGACGCCGATCAGCTCGTCCACGTCGAGCGTGCTCGCGCCCACAGAGGCCAGCACCACGTGCACGCCCCGCTCACGCAGCGCCGGCACCAGTGTGGCGACCACGTTCTCGATCCCGCCGTAGCCGGGGGGCGGAACCGTGAGCCACGGCCCCGCGTTGATCAGGACTTTCATGCCACGTCCTCCTTCAGTACGAGGGAGGCGAGCGGAGGTCGCTCGGCCACGGCCACATCGACCAGGTCGGCGTCGCCGTCGAGCCCGAACTGCAGCATCATGTGCGCCGGGGGCTCGGACGCCATCACGCGGCCCTGCCGTTCGAGGCGGGACCAGGCGGTGAGCATGATCTGCCCGGCCATCCGGCCGAGCGCGGCCATCGACTGGTGACTGTGCGTACGGCGGCCCAGGTCCACCTGCGCCATCGCGTCCAGCCCGACGAGCTGGAGCAGGTCGACGAGGAGCCCGAACTCCACGCCGTACTCGGTGACGAACGGCACCTGTTCGAGCACCGCGCGCCGGGCGGCGTACTCACCGCCGAGCGGCTGGGCGAATCCGGCCAACTCCGGCCAGAACAGGTTGATCAGCGGCCGGGCCACCAGTTCGGTGACGCGCCCGCCGCCGCCCTGCTGGGCGACGCCGTCCGCGCCGATGTAGGGCCGCTCGTACGTGGCCTTGACGAAATGCGTGTCGGCGTCCACCAACAGCGGTCCCACCAGGCCGGATATGTAGTGCGCACCGAAACTGCGCAGGTCGGCGTCCACGAAGACGACGATGTCGCCCCTCGATGCGGCCAGTCCCTTCCACAGCGCTTCGCCCTTGCCGGTCAGCTCGGGCAGGTTCGCGAGCACCTCGTTCTGCGCGACGACGCGCGCCCCCGCCTCGCGTGCCCGTTCGGCGGTCGCGTCGGTGGAGTTCGAGTCGACCACGAGGATCTCGTCGACGAGCGGTGTGCGCTCCACGAGGTCGCGGCGGATGACGGTGACGATGTCGCCCACTGTGCTCTCCTCGTCACGAGCAGGCAGGACAACACTCACCGTGGTCGTTCCCTTGGCCAGCATTAAGGCGTCGACGGGCCACTCGGCTGCGGTGCTCGAGTGTGGGCCGTACCACTCCTGGACCCTGGACAAGGCTCGCACATCTGTCTCCATGCAGTCAGCCCCGTTCTCATGAGGTCACGACATCTGCCCGATCTATACGGGCTTGAACATGTTTGTTTGGTCGCGACCAGATGTGGCATATGCGAGGTTGTGTCCCCAATGACCCGCGTCGGCATCATAGGTGCCGGAAATGTCGCCGCTCGCCACGCAGACGTCCTGTCCGGATTCCCCGATGTCACGATCGCTGGGATCGCCGACACAGATCCCCACAGGGCCGAGGCTCTGGCCTCCAAGCATGGCTCCCCCGCCTATGGCGGCCATGCAGACCTGCTCAGTGCCGGCGGTCTGGATGCGGTTTACGTGTGCGTTCCTCCTTTTGCGCACGGTAACCCGGAATGTGATGTCCTGTCGTGTGATCTACCTCTCTTTGTCGAGAAACCCCTATCACTCGACCTCGAAACCGCAGAATTCATCGCATCCGAAATTGAGCGGAAATCCTTGCCTTCCGCGGTCGGCCACCACTGGCGCTACCTCGGCATTGTCGAGCAGGCCCACGAGCTGCTCGACGGCCGCCCGGTACGCCTCGCGCTCGGACACTGGCTCGACAAGATCCCCCCGGTCGCCTGGTGGCTGAACCGCAGCATGTCCGGCGGCCAGATCATCGAGCAGGCGGTCCACGTGCTGGACCTGGCCCGCGTCCTGGTGGGCGAGGTCGCGATGGTGCACGCCGTCCCCGAGGACAACACCCATGACGGCGAGGTGGACCGGGCCACGGCCGCGGTGATGCGCTTCGCCGGCGGCGCGGCCGGCCTGCTGGCCACCTCCTGCCTGCTCACCCAGAAGCACCGGGTGGGGCTGGAGGTCTGCGCCGACGGCATCGCGCTGGAGCTGAGCGAGACGCGGCTGCTGGTCGACGGACAGCGCGTGATCGAGGACGACGGGCAGGCCAAGGTCCGGGTGGATCGGGAGTTCATCGACGCCGTGCAAGGCAAGGACGCGGACGTACGCGTGCCGTACCGTGAGGCTCTGCGGACCCACCGGCTGGCGCTGGCGCTCGCCCGGTCCGCAGCGGAACGGAGGCCGGTGATGCTGGATGAGTCCGGGGGTGCCGAATGAGCAAAATGCTCAGCATTGAGGCGCCTGGGCAGGTGACGCTGATCGAGGAGAAGCTGCCGGACATCCCCGAGGGCGGGTTCATGGTGGCCACCACGCACAGCGGCGTCTCCGCCGGGACGGAGCTGACCTACATCAAGGGCACGAACCCCTATCTGACCTCGACCTGGGACCAGGCGCTCGGCCTGTTCACCGAGGGCACTCCCTCGATCGAGTACCCGGTGCGCGGCATCGGCTACATGCAGGTCGGCCTCGTGGTGGAGACGCGGACGCGGGCCGTGTGCGAGGGCGCGATGGTGGCGATGTGCTACGGGCACCGCACGGCGTACGTGGCGGACCCGATGGAGGACAGGTTCGTCGAGCTGCCCGACGACCTCGACCCGCTACTCGGCATCTACGTCGCCCACATGGGCCCGATCTGCGCCAACGGCCTGCTGCACGCGGCACACGACCTGCACGGACCCGCCGTGCAGCAACTGGGCGACGGCGTGCGCGGCCGCCGGGTGGTGATCGTGGGCGCGGGCGTGGTCGGCCTGCTGACCGCCTGCTTCGCCCGGTCAGGCGGCGCGGCCGAGGTCGTGGTCGTGGACGAGACCCCGGCCAGGCTCACGGTCGCCGAAGCGCTCGGCATGAACGTGATGGCCGCGGACGACGATCCGGCGGTGGCGCTGAAGCGCCGCTGGCGGCACGGTCCGGGGGATCGCGGCGCCGATGTGGTGTTCCAGTGCCGCGGCCAGACTCGGGCGCTGGCGCTCGCCCTGCGGCTGCTGCGCCCGCAGGGCACACTGATCGACCTGGCCTTCTACACGCAGGGCGCGCAGGAGGTGCGGCTCGGTGAGGAGTTCCACCACAACGGGCTGACGGTGCGCTGCGCCCAGATCGGCCGGGTGCCGCGCGGGCTGGCGCACGCCTGGGACAGGGAGCGGCTCTCACACGAGACGATCGCCCTGCTCAGGCAGCACAGCGGAGTGCTACGCCGGCACCTGATCACTGACGTGGTCGGCTTTCACGAGGCCCCCGAGTTCCTCGCCGACCTCTCCACCGGCCGCCGCCAGACCATCCAGGCCGTGCTCAGCGACGACGTCGAGGAGGAGGGCGGCTGACCAGCTGAAGTCCCAGCAGCCGTGGCCGCGCAGCGTGAACGGGTCGAAGTACTCGCGGAAGCCGGACCTCGCCACCATGGTGAGCATGCCGTCGGCGAGCGGGCCGGCCAGGTCGGGGCGGCGGTCCTTGAGTCCCTGCCAGACCAGCCAGCAGAGGTTGATCCAGCTCGGGCCCCGCCAGTAGCGGACCGAGTCGAACTCCGGCGCCGACGGCGAGAAGCTGGGCAGGACGCCGTCCTTCAAAGCGAATCGGTCCAGCGCGGTCGCGATCAGCGTGTCGGCGATCTCGCCCGGCAGTGCGGTCAGCATGAGCGGCGTCAGCCCGGCGGCACTGGCCGAGTGGATGAGGTGTCCGGTGTTCACGTCGCGGGACTGGAAGAGGTCGCCGTCGTAGAGGTGCTCGACCATGGCCGCGGAGATGGCGGCCGCCTCGCGCTCGTGCGGTTCGGGGTCGAGGCCGCACACCTCCGCGATCTTGGCGAGCGCCTGCTCGGCCACGCCGTACGCGGTGTTGAACAGCGGGTCCTCGATGTGGAACGCGCCAGGCCGGCGGTAGCCGGAGTCGCGGTAAGCCTTGGCCAGCGCCACGTAGCGCTCGTAGTCGCGGTCGGTCGGCCGCTCCTCGGCGTTGACGGTGTCGATGTCCCTGCGTACGAACCCGGTGGGGCGTTCCTGCACACCCTGGAGCGGCAGGTCCCAGGCCGGGCTGTTGTCCATGCCCGACTCCCAGGGGTGCACGATCGAGATCAGGCCTTCGGGCGAGCGCCTGGCCGTACGCAGGAACTCCTGCTGGGCCACCAGCCGCGGGTAGATCCGGCGCAGGAACGCCGGGTCCGGCTCGGCCAGGTGCGTCTTCCACGCGGCCAGCGCGTGGACGGGCGGCTGGATGATGCCGGAGGTCGCGGTTCCCGAGGGCGCCCGGGTCTGCCAGAAATCGGGGCCAGGGAAGTATGCGCCGTCCGGCACCTTCGGGTTGAACACGATGTGCGGCACCCGCCCGTCCCGCCACTGGGCACCGAACAGGCTCAGCAGCTCCGACCTGGCCCTTCTCGGGGCCCAGCGGGCATGGCCGATCGCGATGAAAGCCGAGTCCCAGCTCCACTGATGCGGGTAGAGCCGGCGGGAGGGAACCGTGTAGCTGCCGTCCCAGTTCGCCACCAGGACACGTATGGCGTCACGCAGCATCAGAGGAACTTCCTGACGAAGGCAGCGGTCTGGGGCAGGACGATTTCCGGCTCGCCGCGCAGGCGGCATTCGAGCGCCAGGTAGCCGTCATAGCCGAAGGCGTCCAGCGTGGCCAGTTGCGCGCCCCAGTCGAGGTGACCGGTGCCCGGCTGGTTCCTGTTGGACTCGCTGATCTGCATGTGCGCGATGTAGGGGGCGGCCTCGGCCAGCGCGCGGCAGGGGTCGTCCTCCTCGATGTTCATGTGGTACGTGTCGCCGACGACCCTGATCGAGTCCATGGCGCAGTAGGAGACCGCGTCGGCCAGCGTGTTGACCATGTGGTTCTCGTACCGGTTGAGCGGCTCCAGCATGATCAGCACGCCGTTGCGCTGTGCGTGCTCGCCCAGGATGCCCAGCGCCTCAGCCAGCACCTCGCGGTCCTCCTCGGGACTGCGCGGCGGCTCGAACGGCGGCAGCCGCAGGGAGAACTGCCCCCACGAGGCCGGCGTCATGACGCCGATGCCGCCGAGCTCAGCGATCACCGTGAGCTGGGAGCGGAGCTGCTGGATCGCGTCCTTGCGCTTGGCCGGGTCGAAGTCGCCGATGAAGTGCGGCATGTCCACGCAGACCGTCGGCATGACCACGCCGTCCGCCAGGGCCCGCTTGAGCTCGGTGAGCCGCCCCGCGAAGTGGAAATCCCCCTTCCCGCGCAGCTCGATGGCGTCGAACCCGGCATCGACCGCGAACGCGAACTTCTCCTGCAGCGTGCGGCCGGGCAGAAGCTGCTCCTGTACGGCGAGCTTCACTGTTCACTCCTCGAATTGGAAGACGAGCTGGAGCACTTCGGACTGATGCTTGTCGATGAGGTCGAAGGCCTCGGCGGCCCGGTCGACGGGGACGACGTGGCTGATGAGCTCGGCGACGTCGACCTCGCCCCGGTGCACGAGCTCCATGAACGTGAGCTGCAGGCGCTCGACGTCCCACCGGTGTGCCAGCCACGAGGCGACACCGCCGATCTGGGAGGCCACGAGCTGGACCTGGTTGTGGTGGAACTCCTCGCCCAGCCGCAGCCCGATGCCGTCACCCTGGTAGAACCCGGCGGCCACGACCCGGCCGCCCTTGCGCACGGTCCTGATGGCCTCGTGCAGGCCGAGGTGGCTGCCGCTCAGCTCGATGACGGTGTCGGCGCCCTCGACGCGCTTGCGCATGAACTCGGCGACCGAGCCCGAGGCGATGTCGAAGGTCTCGGCGGCGCCGAACTTCCTGGCCAGCTCGAGCCGGTCGGGGATGGCGTCGGCGGCAACCACCCGGGCGCCGCTGAGCACGGCCAGGCGGGTGGCGAGCAGCCCGATGACGCCCTGGCCGAAGATCGCGATCTGGTCGCCCAGGTGCACGTCGGCGGCGTGCACCGCGTTGAGCGCGATGGCGCCCACGCGGGCGAAGACGCCGGTCAGCGGATCGGCGCCGGGCGGCAGCACGTGGCCGAGCAGCTTCTCCGCCGGCACGACGGCCTCGGCCCGGTGGCCCCAGATGCCCCACACGAGAGCGCCGATGGGGGGATCCGCGACATCGGCCGCCGCCTCCACCACCTCGCCGACCTCCTGGTAGCCCCAGCCGCTCAGCGGGTAGGCATGCGTCTGACCCTCGACGAACAGCCGGCGCTCGGTGTCCCACTTTCGGCTGAGGTAGGGGTTGGTTCCGCGATAGGCGGTGAGTTCGGTGCCTGCCGAGACTCCGGAGTAGAGCGTTTTCACGCGTACGGAGCCCGGAACGAGTTCGGCGGGCGACTCCAGGCCGACGCGGACATGGCCTGGTTCTTCAAAGGTGATGACGCGCATTCCCCAACACTTACGCTTAATGATCAATCAAAAGACAAAGCTTTATTGCTTGTTTGCATACGATAGTTGCGCCCGTAACACTCTTAAGTCTACGTCTTCCGCGGGGGGCTGCTGATGCAATTGGGGTTTCTGACCGCGTGTCTTGTGGAAAGTGACCTTACCGACGTCGCCCGCTGGGCCGCTCAACAGGGCTTCGAGGCCCAAGAAGTGGCTGGTTCCCCGTCGCTGGATGGCGGACGTCACATTAAGGTAGATCGTTTGACGAGGCTGAATACGCTCGAATCCAGGGCATCTTCGCCGATACCGGACCAACGCTTTCCTCGATCACATACTACGAGAACAACCTGCATCCTCAGCACGGTCTGAGCGTGAATGCGCACGTCCAGCCCGGTATTGACGCCACTGCCCCACGGTGGGCACGTTGGCGGGACGGAGCCCGGGCGGACTGTACGCGACGACCTGGAATGCGCGACCGACGTCTTCGGTCCTCTGGTCGAGTACGCCAGAGCAGGCAACGTGGAGATCGTCATTGAGAGCCGCGTGATGAAGAACTGGAACCCTGATGGGTTTGCGCGGCCTGATCCACGGCGTGGAGGTAGCACGGAGAGGGTACAGACCGGTCTCGGTATCGCCTACCGCACGTTGCGCCATCTGATCCCGGGGTAAGGGCGGCATATCCCCAATCAGAGGAGCGTGCCATGCCGAAGAAGGTAACCGCCGTCCTCTCCGTCGCACTGCTGATGGCCGCCACGCTGACGGCCTGCGGTGACGGCGGCGGCGAGCAGCCGACCGCGGTCAACAAGATCACGGTATGGACCGAGGAGAACCTCGAAGACCGGATGGCCGTGCAGAAGCAGATCGTCACCGAGTTCACCCAGAAGACCGGGATCCAGGTGGAGCTGGTCGCCATGGCCGAGGACCAGTTCAGCCAGTCCATCACGGCCGCCGCCGCGGCAGGCGACCTGCCGGACGTGATCGGCGCGCTGCCCCTGTCCGCCGTTCGCGAGCTGGAGACCAACGAGCTGCTCGACACCGAGACGCCGGGCAAGGTCGTCGACCAGCTCGGCCGGGACTCGTTCACCCCACGGGCCCTGGAACTCAACACCTCGGGAGGCCAGCTGCTCGCGGTGCCCAGCGACGGGTGGGCGCAGCTGATCCTCTACCGCAAGGATCTGTTCGACAAGGCCGGGCTGCAGCCGCCGGACACGTACGAGGCGCTGCAGGCGGCAGCCCAGAAGCTCAACACGGGCGGGGTCGCGGGCATCACGCTGGCGATCGCGCCGAAGGACTCGTTCACCGCGCAGAGCTTCGAGCACGTGGCGCAGGCGAACGGGTGCCAGCTGGTGGACAATTCCGGAAATGTCGCCCTGGACTCGCCGGCGTGCGTGCGGGCCTTCGAGTTCTACGCCAACCTGGCCAAGAACTACTCGGTCAAGGGCAAGCAGGACGTCGACACCACCCGGGCCACGTACTTCTCGGGCAAGGCGGCCATGATGATCTGGTCGTCGTTCATCCTGGACGAGATGGCGGGGCTGCGGAAGGACGCGCTGCCGAGCTGCCAGGAGTGCCGCGAGGATCCCGAATGGCTGGCCAAGAACACCGGCGTGGTGACCGCGCTGGAAGGGCCTGACGGGAGCGCGCCCGCGCAGTACGGCGAGATCGTCTCGTGGGCGATCACCCGTGACGCGGCCAAGGACCCGGCCGCCAAGTTCGTCGCGTACATGATGAACGAGGGCTACGAGCGGTGGATCGGCATGGCGCCCGAAGGCAAGTTCCCCACCCGGACCAACTTCGCCGAGCAGTGGAACAAGCTGCCCGCCGGGGTCGACTCCAAGAAGCCGCTGGCCGACATCTACCCGGCCGACGTGCTCGAGGCCCTGCGCAAGAGCCCCGAGACGTTCGCGCGCTGGGGCATCCCGCAGGGTCAGGGCAAGCTGGTCGGCGCCACCATGGGCGAGCTGCCGGTGCCCAAGGCGCTGAGCGGGGTCGTGGACGGCTCCCTCACCCCGCAGGCCGCCGCCGCCCAGGCCAAGACCGACGTGGAGACGATCAAGCGCGGGATCCGGCAGTGACCACCATGCGTAGCAGACCCCCGGCTGCCATGAAAACGCCGCGAGGGAGAGCCGTCGCCTGGAGGAGGAGCGACGCAGGAGCGACGGGGCAAGGCGGCGGCATATGGCGACCGAGCCCGCCGAACGGAGTGAGGCCATGAGCACGGGCCGCACGCTTCGGCAGCAGGAGGGTCGCGCGGGACTCGTGCTGATCTCGCCGACGCTGATCATCACGCTGGTCGTGGTGGTGGTGCCGCTGCTGTGGGCGATCATGCTGGCGTTCCAGGACGCGCGGCTGATCAACATCCGGCGGGTGGGGATCTTCGGCAACTACACGCTGGAGAACTTCACGTACGTGATCTCCGAGCCGGGCTTCTGGTCGTCGCTGGTCAACACGCTCGTCTACACGGTCGCGGGCACGGCGTTGTCGATCGTGATCGGGCTGGTGGCGGCGCTCGCACTGCGTGACAAGTTCGCCGGGCGCACGCTGGTCAGGGCCTCGATCCTGATTCCGTACGTGGCGCCGGTGGTGGCCGTGGCGTTCCTGTGGGAGACGATGCTCAACCCCCAGTACGGCATCGTCAACACGTGGCTGCGCGAGCCCATCGCGTTCCTCACTCAGGCCAGGGGCGAGTTCCTGGGCATCCAGGTGCCCGTGGCGCTGCTGACCGTGATCGCGTTCGAGGCGTGGCGGTATTTCCCGTTCGCGTTCCTGTTCATCCTGGCCAGGCTCCAGGCGCTGCCCGCGGAGCTGGACGAGGCCGCGGTGGTGGACGGGGCCACGCCCACCCAGCGCTTCCGGTACGTGATCATGCCGCAGCTGTGGCGCATCATCGCGTTGCTCTCGGTGCTGCGGTTCGTGTTCACGTTCACCAAGTTCGACGACGTCTACCTGCTGACCGGCGGCGGGGCCGGCACCGAGGTCGTCAGCGTGCGGGTCTACAACTTCCTGACCGCCCGCGACGACATCGGGGCCTCGGCCGCGCAGGCGATCGTCCTGGCAGTTGTGCTCGTCGTGTTCCTCATCCTCTACCTGCGCTTCTTCAGCGGGGGTGAACGTGAGCAGGAGTGAGCCCGACGCCCCGCGAGCAGAGCGAGCAAATGGACAGGGTGCGGTTCCGCGAAGCGGAGTGGAGGCCCGACGCAGGAGGGACTCCGCGGAGCGAGTGAGGAGCGGTGAGCGACCAATGAGCAGGGATAGCTTCGAACGGATCCTCTTCAGGTATCTGAAGCCGCTGGTGATCCTGGTGCTCTTCGTGGTCACCGCGTTCCCGTTCTTCTACATGGTGATGTTGTCGGTCCGCGACATCCAGGAGCTCATCCTGGATCCCGGCTCGCTCTGGCCGAGCAGCTTCACCCTCGACACCTACGTGAACGTCCTGACCAGGCAGGGCTTCCTGACGTTCATGAGGAACAGCGCGATCATCGCGGTCGCGTCGGTGGCGTTCACGCTGCTGATCTCGATCCCGGGCGCGTACGCGGTGGCGCGGCTGCGTTTCTTCGGGCGGCGGCAGGTGCACTTCCTCTTCCTGGCGGTGTACCTGTTCCCGGCGATCGTGCTGGCCATCCCGCTGTTCGTGCTCTTCACGATGCTCGGGCTCCGGGGATCCCTGGTCGGACTGATCCTCGTGTATATCGCGCAAACCGTGCCAGTCACGGTATACATGCTCCGCAACTACTTCGAGACCGTGCCGCAGAGCGTGGAGGAAGCGGCCGCGATCGACGGGTGCACGAGACTGTCGACCATCTGGCGGGTGGTGCTGCCACTCTCCAAGCCCGCGCTGATGGCCACCGGCCTCTACGCCTTCATGATCGCGTGGAACGAGTTCCTGTTCGCCCTGCTCTTCCTGGTGGAGCGGCGGGACAGCTGGACCGTTTCCCTAGGGCTTTCACAGCTCGCGGGAAGCATCGAGATCCCGACGACGGTCCTGATGGCCGGGTCGGTGGTGCTCACGCTACCGATCGTGATCGTCTTCTTCGCCAGCGAACGACTGCTGACGGAGGGGCTCACGGCGGGAGCCGAGAAGGGATGAACCATGCTGACGGCAGGGCAGATCCTCCAGCTCATCCGTAATGGCTCCTGCCGTACGCGCAAAGAACTCATCGAGTACACCGGTCTGTCCCGGTCGACGATCACCGACCGGGTCGACCGGCTCATCGACGCCGGATACATCCACGAGTCCGGCGTCGGCGCCTCCGGGGGCGGGCGACCGCCCTCGGTGCTCGACGTGGACGCGACCAAGCGGCTGATGCTGGTCGCCGACCTGGGAGCCACGCACGTCCGGGCGGCCCTGACCGACCTGGCCGCCCGGCCGCTGGCCGAGGAGAGCACCGAGATGCGCATCGACCGC
Source organism: Nonomuraea polychroma (assembly GCF_004011505.1). Taxonomy (NCBI): domain Bacteria; kingdom Bacillati; phylum Actinomycetota; class Actinomycetes; order Streptosporangiales; family Streptosporangiaceae; genus Nonomuraea; species Nonomuraea polychroma. The sequence continues at coordinate 11,279,791 of NZ_SAUN01000001.1, read as the reverse complement.
GGGCCCGAGGCCGTGCTGTCGTGGGTGCGGCAGGCGTTCCAGCGCATGCTGGACCGGCACGGACGGCCCGCCGCGGAGGTGTGCGGCATCGGGCTGGACCTGCCGGGCTCGGTGGACCACACCAACGGGCGGGTGATCAGGTCGTTCCTCATGCCGGGGTGGGACGACCATCCGGTGGGCGAGGCCATGGGGGCGGCGTACGACGTGCCGATCCTGGTGGAGAACGACGCCAACGCGATGGCCCTGGGCGAGTGGTGGTCGTCCTGGCGGGCGACCGACTCGCTGATCCTCATCAAGGTCTCGACCGGGATCGGCACCGGCATCATCCTCAACGGGCAGATTTATCGCGGCGTCGAGGAGGCCGCCGGAAACATCGGTCACGTGCGCATTCGCGAGAGCGACGACCGGGTCTGCACCTGCGGCTCGCGCGGCTGCGTCGCCTCGCTGGCCAGCGGCCACGCCCTGGCCGCCGACCTGGGCCAGGAGTTCAGCCGGGACGTGGTCCGGCTCGTGCAGGCCGGCGACCCCACGGCCATCGCCCGCACCCAGGAGGCGGGGCGGACGCTGGGCGTCGTGCTGGCCACGGCGGTCAGCCTGCTCAACCCGGGGGTGCTGGTCCTGGCCGGGGACATGGCGGAGACCAGGGAGCACTACCTGACCGGGATCAGGGAGATCGTCTACCGCCGCAGCCTGCCGTACACGACCAGGAACCTGGAGATCGTCACCTCGTCACTGGGCGACCGGGCCGGGATCGTGGGCATGGCGGTCATCGTCATGGAACACGTGCTCTCCCCCGCCTCTGTGGACGCCGCCCTGGCCGACCCGGTGAACTGACCGCTCAACCGCCGCCCAGGTCGCGCCGCAACCGCTCGGGCGCCTCGACCAGCGAGGGGCCGTACCAGGTCAGCAGCCGCCCGCTCACCAGGGCGCAGCTGTGGCCGGGGAAACACTCCGGGCCGTCCGCCGCCGAGAACGCATACGGCTCGTCCGGCAGGACCACCAGGTCGGCCCGGCACTCCACCAGCTCGGGGAGCGGGATCTTGGGGTAGCGCTCGGCGTGGCCCGCGTACAGGTTGTCGACGCCGAGGTGCTTCAGCACGTCCCCGGTGAAGGTGTCGCGGCCGACGACCATCCACGGCCGACGCCAGATCGGGATGATCGCCGTCCTCCTCCGACCCTCCGCCGCTGCCTCCCCCCACGCCGCCTCCGCCGCATCCAACCAGGTCGGGCGGTCGGTACGGCACGCGTACGTGAACATCCGCTCCAGCGAGACGAACGCCTCCTCCAACGTCTCGATCTTGGTGACCCAGACGGCGATACCCGCGGCACGCAGCGCCTCGAGGTCGGCCGGGCGGTTCTCCTCGGCGTTGGCCAGGACCACGTCAGGCCTGAGCTTTTTGATCGCCTCCAGGTCGGGGTTCTTGGTGCCCCGGACCCTGGTCACGTCGAGGTCGGCCGGGTGCGAGCACCAGTCGGTCGCCCCCACCAACGCCTCCGGCACGGTCGCCGCCACCGACTCGGTCAGCGACGGCACCAAGGACACGATCCGCCGCACGGTCTCCGGGACCGCCACGGCCATGCCGAGGTCATCCATATCAGCAGACTAGATCTGTGACTCCACCCACGGCTGAAGCCGCGGGCTTCCTGCGTCGGTGGCTAGGCCACGTCGCAGAGGACCAGCCCGGCCCTGTTGAGGACGTTGGTCGCGCCGACGTGGTCCGCGTTAGCCGCGAACCCGCACTTCACGCACTCGAACTTGGCTTGCGTGACGCGGTTCTCCTTCGCGACGTGCCCGCATGCGAGGCACGTACGGGAGGTGTTACGCGCGTCCACCGGAACCAGGAGGCGACCGGCACTCTCAGCCTTGTTCGCCAGGATTCCGAGGAACCGCACCCAGCCCGCGTCGAGGATGCTGCGGTTGAGCCCGGCCTTCGCGGCGGCGCCGTTCGGCAGGAAGGCGCCGGGCACCTCCGGGTCGGGCTTGGGCTTCGGCGTGCGGGTCATGCCCGCCGTGTTCAACCGCTCGTGCGCGATGACGTCGTGGTCGCGGATCAGCGCCCGGGCAGTCTTGTGGTGGAAGTCGAGCCGCTGACGGCGGATCTTGGCGTACAGCTTGGCGACTTTCCGGACGGCCGCACGGTGGCGCTTGGCGCGTTGCCGGGTCCGCTTCGGGAACGTCGCAAGGTGCCGCTGGGCCTCGGCGAGCTCGTCCGCCATCGCATGCATGAAGCGCGGGTTGGCGACGTGCTCTCCGCCCGAGGTGGTCAGGAAGTACGTGGTGCCCATGTCGATGCCGACCACCGCGCCCGTGGGCGGGAGCGGCTCAGCGGGAACCTCGTCGCACGCGAGGACCACGTACCAGCGGCTCCCCTCGCGCTTGATGCTGATCGTCTTCACCCGGCCTAGCACGGGCCTGTGCTGGTGCACCCGGACATGCCCGATGCCCTGCAGCCGGACGAAAGTCGCCGTCGGGTGCTCGGGCTGGGAGTCCCACCGACAGCCGTCGCCGTCTTTGGGCCACTCAACGGTGTCGAACCAGCCGCGCCCCTTGAATCTCGGGAAGCCTGGTGTGCGCCCGGCCTTGACGCGAGCGAAGAACGCCTTAAATGCCTTATCCAGCCGTCGTAGGGTGGCTTGCTGAGAGGAGAACGACCACCGGCCCTGCCCGTCGGGGTCGTCAGCGCGGATGTCCTTCAACTCCCCGGACTGGTCGCCGTAGCCGACCGTCACGCCCGCCTTGCGGTAAGCGGTGCGCCGATGCTCCAAAGCTCCGTTGTACAGCTGGCGGTGGTCTTCCAGGCATGCGGCAAGTGCGGCGGCCTGCTTACTGGTGGGGCGCAGCAAGAACTTGAACGACCTGCGCACGTCCACCCCCTACGTTCGGTAACGAGATCACCACGGTACGGCTGACACCGACAAAAATGTGCAGGGAGGGAGCGCGGATTTCCCCCGCCACCTGAAGGCGGCGGTTCCCTCCGCGCGAGTCTGATGGATAAGAGCGGCCTGATGTCGGTATAGATCCGTAGAATCACCCGAAAGATCGTTACCACGTGATCGGGGGGGATGTGGTGGAGCGAGAGTCGCGCGGCTTCGATCCGGACACGCCCAACGTTGCCCGGCTCTACGACTACTTTCTCGGGGGCAAGGACCACTTCCCCGCGGACAGGGAGGCGGCGGAGCGGATCTTGCGAGTTGCTCCCGAAGTGCGGGCCGCCGCCCGGGCGAACCGGGCGTTCCTCACGCGTGCCGTGCGTCACCTCGCCGGAGCCGGGGTGCGGCAGTTCCTCGACATCGGCACGGGGTTGCCGCGGCGGGAGAACGTGCACCAGATCGCCGGCGACGGCTCCCAGGTCGTCTACGCCGACGTGGACCCGGTGGTCATGGTGCACGCGCGGGCGCTGCTGGCCGACCAGGGCGGCACGACGGTGGTTCAGGGCGACCTCCGCAAGCCCGCCGACATCCTGGACGATCCCGAGGTCAGGCGGGCGATCGACTTCGGCCGTCCCGTGGGTGTGCTGCTGACGGCGGTCATGCACTTCGTCACCGAGTCCGAGCGGCCGCAGGAGATCGTCGCCTGCCTGCGCGACGCCATGGCGCCCGGCAGCTATCTGGTCATGTCCCACGGCACCAGCGACGCCCGCGCCGCCGCCGTGAATGCGGCCACCGAGGTCTACCGCACTGCCAGCGCGCCGCTCACGCTGCGCGGCCGGGGACGGATCATGGAGCTCTTCGACGGGTTCGAGCTGGTGGACCCCGGGCTGGTCTGGTTGCCCGAATGGCATCCCGAACCGGGCGACACCGTCGACTTCACCGACGGCCCTCAGTCGTCGCTGATCCTGTGCGGTGTGGGCAGGAAGGCCTGAGGCGTGGACGTCGGGCTGGCGGTGCCGCAGTACGGCAGGTTCGCCACGCTGCGCAGCACGCTCGACGTGGCGCGGGCGGCCGAGGAGATGGGATTCGCCGGCTTGTGGGCAGGCGACCGGCTGATGACGCCGCTGCGGTCGAAGGACCGCTATCCGGGCGGGGGCGGCATCCCGGAGGCACATCGGGTCTTCCTGGACCCGTTCGCGGTGTTGTCCGTGGCCGCCTCGGCCACGTCCACCATCGGACTGGGCACCAGCGCGCTGAACGCCTGCTGGTATCCGCCGCCCGTCCTGGCCCGCTCCCTCACCACCATTGACCACCTCAGCGGCGGCCGGCTCGCCGTCGGCCTCGGGCTCGGCTGGTCCTCCGACGAGTACGCCGCCGTGGGCGTGCCCTGGCACGACCGGGCGAAGCGGTACGAGGCCACCCTGGACGCGCTGGAGGCGATCTGGACCACGGACCCGGTGTGGTTCGAGCACGAGCTGTGGACGATCGCGCCGAGTCACATCGAGCCCAAGCCGGCCCGCCGCCCGCCGCTCTACCTGGCCGGCTTCTCCGGGCCCGCGCTGCGCCGCATCGGCCGCCGGGCCGACGGCTGGCTGACCGCCGCGCTGCCCATTCCCGTGCTCACGGCGATGTGGCGGACGGTGTGCGAGAGCGCCGAGCAGGCCGGCCGCGACCCGGGGGCGCTGCGCATGGTCATGCGCTGCAACCCCGTCATCACCGACCAGGGCAGCCCGCCCAGGAGCGGCACGGTGGCCGAGATCGCGGCGTATCTGGCCACCGCGGCGGAGGCCGGGGTCCACGAGCTGATCCTGGACCTCCAGCTCACCGCCACGAGCGACCAGCACCTGCTGGAGCTGGCCGCGGACATCAGATCCCGCCTCTGAGGTCATCTTCGAGTGCGCTGACCGCGGCCTCCCGTGAGGCCTACTTGAGGGCGCTCAGCGCGCCCTCGTAGTCGGGCTCCTGCGTGATCTCCGGCACCAGCTCGGAGTAGATCACCTTGTTGTCGCCGTCGAGCACCACCACCGCACGCGCGGCCAGCCCCGCCAGCGGCCCGGACTCCTGCGCCACGCCGTAGTCGGCCAGGAACTCGCGGCCGCGCATGAGCGACAACATGGTCACGTTGTCGAGGCCCTCGGCGCCGCAGAACCGCTTCTGCGCGAACGGCAGGTCGGCGGACACGCAGAGCACCTCGACGCCGGGGTGCTCGGCGGCCACCTGGTTGAAGCGCCGCACCGAGGCCGCGCAGACGCCAGTGTCGACGCTCGGGAAGATGTTGAGCACCTTGGTGGCCTGGCCGAAGTCCTCCAGGGAGCGCTCCGCCAAGTCGTTGCCCACCAGGCGGAAGGCGGGCGCGCTGTCGCCGGGCTGCGGGAAGGTGCCGCCCACGGTGATGGGGTTGCCCTTGAATGTGACGTCTGACATGAAAGCCTCCTGATAGCCGTGTTCCCGATCCCGGATCTTATCCGCGTCAGGATCAGGCCCAGTCGTTGCGGGCGGCGTGCCAGCCGAGCTGGGCGCGGGTGCGCACGCCCGCCAGATCCATCAGCGCCCGCAGCCGCCGCTGGAGCGTGCGCAGCGACAGGTCCAGCTGTCCCGCCACCGCCTCGTCGGTCAGCCCCGACAGGAGCAGTCCGAGGATCTTCCTGTCCAGCTCCGTGACGGAGGACTCCGGCTGCTCGTCGAACGCCTCCGCCGTGTTCAGGCGCAACGGGTACGCCCGCTGCCATACCGCGTCGAACAGTGCCTCCACGGCGGCCAGCAGCCCACTGCGGTGCAGGAGCACGGCGGCCGGCTCGCCGCCGGGCTCGGTCGTCAGCGGCACCAGGGCGAGCTCGCTGTCGGCCATCATCAGCTTGATGGGCAGCTTGTCCGTCACCCTGACCTGCACGCCCCTGCGCAGGGAGTCGATCGTCTCGGCCACCGCCCCGGGCCCGGCCAGGAACTCGCGCTCCACCACGACGAAATACTCCACCCCGCGATCCACGGCCTGGTCCTCGGCCGTGTTGGATCCCGGGGGCACCGCCACGAAGGGCGCCGTGGAGAACGAGCGTGCCCGTTTCCGCGCCGCCGCCTGGTTCCCTGTCAAGTGGGCGTGTTGAGGTTTAAGGCTTCGCGTCCTCGTCATCTGGGAGAAGTGTGTCTGGTGTTATCTTGGGTGGCTGTCAGTAGTCAGGCCATGTGAGGCAGGTAAGGTTGGCGCGTATGGTTTTGTTCGTGAGTTCCGGCGCCAGATGTCGCTGAGTTCGGGCGCCAGCGAGATCTCCCCGCTCTCGATGTTCGTGAGTTTCGGCGCCACACCGGTTGCGACGGCCGCGCCCGGCGTCGAACGGATCTCCGCTCACGCATAGTGACGAACCATGGGAGGCCGGCCGCGCGTTGTCTGCGGCAAGAGAGTGCGCCGCGGGCGAAACGCCGCTGAAGATTCCCGTCGCTATCTTCAGCCCGGTAGCGGAAAGAGTCACTGAGCGCGTCCCGAATGCTTTCCCCAGATCCGTGTGAGCGTCGCCGCCTTCCAACGATACGACGATAAGCTTTCTGATCAGCAGGGCGTCCACGTCAGCCATCGCTCAGGGGCCGCTCTGACGGGCGAAACCCAAGTCGGAGGGATCGGCTACGTCGCGGCGAGAGATTTCTCCGGGGCCGTGTCGATCCGCGGGCCGCTCGTTCGACCTTTGGGTGCGAGGGCCGAGAGGCGGCCCCGCCGGACGAGGAGAACGCGATGCCGAAGTACCTGCTGATCATGCGGGGCACCGACGAGTCGAACGCGGCCATGATGGCCAACATCGACGAGATGATGGCCACGACCCGCCAGTTCATCGAGGAGATGGTCAAAGCCGGCGTTCTCCTGGCGGCGGAAGGGCTGGACGATCCGGGCCAGGGCGTCGTGGTCGACTTCAGCGGCGAGGCCCCGGTGGTCACGGACGGGCCGTACGGCGAGACCAAGGAACTGTTCGGGGGCTTCTTCCTGCTCGACGTCGCCTCGAAACAGGAGGCGGTCGAGTGGGCCAAGCGGGTCCCGGCGGCCCCCGGGTCCAAGATCGAGGTCCGGCGGGTGCCCGGGAGCGACGAGGTCCCGCAGGTCGACGAGTGATCATCAAGGGCTGGGCCGGGCGCGAGAGCAACGGCCAGATCTGATGGGTACGGCCGATGTCGAGGCCGTCTGGCGGATCGAGTCGGCGCGGATCGTCGCCGCGCTGACCCGGTTCACCGGCGATTTCGGGTTGGCCGAGGACGCCGCCCAGGAGGCGGTGGCCGAGGCGCTGGTGTCGTGGCCGCTCACCTCTCCGACCGATCCGGCCGGCTGGCTGATGGCCACGGCCCGGCGGCGGGCGATCGACGCGATCCGCCGCCGGACCGCCCTTCAGGACCGATACGCCCTGCTGGCGGCCGACCTGGTGGTTGACGAGGAAATCGATCCCGACAAGATCGATGACGACGTGCTGGCGCTGATGTTCATCAGCTGCCACCCGGTGCTCTCCCCTGAGGCCCGGGTGGCGCTGACCCTGCGCGTGGTCGGCGGCCTGTCCAGCGAGGAGATCGCCCGCGCGTTCCTCGTACCCGTGCCGACCGTGCAGGCCCGCATCACCCGGGGCAAGAAGACGATCGCGGCGGCCGGGGTGCCGTTCGAGCTGCCGCCGGCCGCCGAGCGCCGGGAGCGGCTGGGCGGCGTGCTCAGCGTCCTCTACGTGATCTTCACCGAGGGGTCGACGGCCACGTCGGGCGACCGGCTGTTGCGCCCCGACGTCGCGTACGAGGCGATCCGGCTGGCCCGCACGCTGGCCGCGTTGCAGCCGGACGAGCCGGAGGTGCACGGCCTGCTGGCGTTGTGCGAGCTGACGGCCGCGCGTTTCCCGGCCCGGACCGGCCCGGACGGTTCGCCGGTCCTGCTGGAGGAGCAGGACCGGCGGCGGTGGGACTTCTCGGCGATCCGCCGTGGGCTGGCCGCGCTGGCCAAGGCATCGACTCGTGGCCTCGGCCCCTACGGCCTGCAGGCCGCGATCGCCGCCACCCACGCGTCGGCGCCCTCGGTCGAGGCGACCGACTGGGACCGGATCGTGGTGCTCTACGAGGCACTCGGCCGGGTCGCGCCCTCGCCGGTGGTCGAGCTCAATCGGGCCGTCGCCGTTGCCATGGCCTCGGGTCCGGCGCAAGCCCTGGCCATCGTGGACGAGCTGATCGCCTTGGACCGGCTCCCCGGTTCGCATTTGGTTCCGACCGTACGCGGTGAGCTGCTGGCCCGACTCGGACGGCGACCGGAGGCGCGCGCCGAGCTGGAGCTGGCGGCCCGGCTGTGCGCCAACCAGCGCGAACGCTCAGTGCTGCTGCGCAAGGCGGCCACGCTGAGCTGACTTCTCCAGCTCGGCCAGCCGGGACTCAAGCGCGGCCCGGATACCCGTCGATCGCATCGGCCCCGACGGCCGAATCCCCGAATGCGGACGGCGGGAGCGCGGCGAACCCGGGGAGAAACTCGCCCACGGTCGGCGCGTAGACCTCGTCCGGGACCGACCGTGGCCCAGGTGCTTTGTCAGGCCAGGGTGGCAGCAACGGTTCGATCAGATCCCATAGGTCGTCGACGACCCACGCCTCACTCGCGCTCCACCGAGCGAGGCTGATTTTCACATCGTGGCGCTGATCAACATCTATTCAGCAGATCGTGTTAGGGACTTCAAAGCATCGCGAGGTAGTTAAGCGCCGTGCACCCTCATTTCGGCAGAAGGCGCATCCACATCGTTCATCACGGCGGCCGAGTTCTACGGAGAGTCATCTGGCGACGTGTGCTTACCTCGCCAGGATCTCGGCCATGGTCAACAAGTGGCGCTCGTTCTCACGAACACTCGCACGCGGTAGGCCAGCGAAGTGGCGCCGAAAGTGACCAACATCTGGCTCGCGTTCTCGCGAACAAAATCAGCGCGTACTTGCCTCACCAGTATTCAGGGGTCTTCAGCCATGTCAGGCATGTCAGGTGCACTGCCTCGGTACTACCGGCCTGAACGGGTGGTAGCCGCGGTTGACGACTACGGCTTGCTCGGCTGTGCCATCGCGTCGGCGCCGGTGGTGTCAGAAGCTACTGCCAGCGCTACCCAGGTGCCGAGCGAAGAATCGGATCGAGCTGTCGATTTCGAAAGATGGGACTCGAAAGTGGCTGCCGGGGTTGGCGTGCAGGGTTTTCTCGGCGGAGCCGAGTGCGTCGAACAGCTTCATGACTGAGTCCCGCGGATTGCCTTCATCGTCCCACTGCAGCAAGAACTCGACCGGGATTGTGATCCGCGCCGCAGTGTCGGTGAGCCAGTCGCTTCCGGTGAGGCCGAGGACCGCGGCTTTGATCCGGGATTCGGCCGCGACGAGGCGGATGCCCATCTCACCGGCCTGGGACAGGCCGTAGTACCCCACGGGCTGGCTGTCGCCGACGGAATCCAGTTTCTGGAGCGCGTCGAGGGTGGTCTGCCAGTCGGGGATGAGCTGCGCCGCCACGGTTTCGTTGAGGGCGGGCCACTCCGGGCCGAACCAGAAGGGCTCGCCCGCGGCCTCTCGTTCCTGGATGAGCGCGACGAGCCGCCGGATTTCCGGGTGTTCCGGCCTGTCGCCGGTACCTGGCGCGTCGATCGCGGCGACCGCGAAGCCGCAGGAGGTGACGTAGGGGAAGGCGCGGGAGACGACCTCCCATCCCTTCTTGTGCTGGCCGCCGCCGTGCCCGATCAAGACCAGTGGGCGGGGACCGGAGCCTTCGGCGGGCGTCCAGAGCACCCCGGGGATGTCTCCGATGGTGAAGAGCTGTTCGCGGATGCCGTCAGTGAACGTTTCCGAGGTGATGCGCATGGCGGTATTACATCGGCATTCCCGCTGACGCGGCGAGTCGATTATCGGCTTATTCGGACCGGCATCTGACGGCCTGGGAGGCACCGGCGACGCTTGGGCTACTACTACCGAAATGACGACCCGCTCGCCGAGCTGGCGATCCTGATCCCTCCGATCAGGGCAGATTCGAGCGCTGTTGCTGGCCACGAAGTCTCTCCAGCGGGGCCGCAACCTCATTGACTTGCTCAGGTTTCCGGGTGGACCACTCGGAGACCTCGTTGAACCATCGGTTCCAGACCGCGCCTACAGCCTCGGCTGTGATCTCTTCCTCACCACACACCAGAGCGGTGAGATCACGCACTTCAGGGTCGTACTCGTCCTCAGGAGCCCCCATGCCTAACAGGCCTTCGGGGTCGCACTGATTGATCAGCACACGGACAGCAGCGGTTACCTGATCATCTCTCATGGACTCCAGCATGCCCCGGCGCAGCCGAGCTTCCCTCTACTTGCCTAACGTTCCTGACAGGCCTTCAAGCAGCTGACCTGCTAGTTCTCCTGATAACCCTAGATAACCGCAGGACCGTCAGGGTTCCCGTGCCCGTAGCGGAACGACGTTGGTCGCAGCTAGTTGAAGCTCCTCGCGCAGCTCGGTGTTCTCGGCGGTCAGTGCGTTCACGACGCGGACCAGCGCGGGAACGTCGGCCCGCAGCCGGACGAGCTCCTTGTCCTTGTTCGCAACGGTCTTCTTCAGCTTTGTGATCTGCTCGCGCAGCCGGACCTCGACGTCCGGTGTCGCTCCGCGCTCCTTCACCCGCTCGTAGAACTCGTTGCGCAGGTCGGTGTGGCGCTGTGTGAGCGCGTTGCGTGGGACACAGGCTTCCTGGGCTAGGGTCACCTTCGCCGGGTCGATGGTGAGCGTGGCCTCGGCGGTGCCGTGCGCGGGCACGGTGAGCTTCGCCGTGGACAGGCCGGCCGCGTCGGAGCCCGTGACGGCCAGGTCGAGGGCGATCTCGGCCTCGCCGTCGTTGCGGTAGACGATCGTCCTGGCCGTCTTGGGGTCATCGGCGGCGTGCGGCCAGTCGTAGAAGGCCGTGGGCAGCGAGCCCGTGGCCGTGAGCGTCGCGCTGACGGACGCGGCCACGTCAAGCCGCCCGGTTCCCTGCTGGAACGGCGTGTACGGCAGCGCCTTCGCCGAACTCATCAGGGCGTCCTTGACCTGCTGCCCGGTCCAGTCCGGATGCCGCTGCACCAGGATGGCCGCCGCGCCCGCGACGTGCGGGGTGGCCATGGAGGTACCGTCCAGCTTCCAGTACGGCCCGCTCGCCTCGTCGTTGTACGACGAGTGCGCCGCGTTGATCCCCACGCCGGGAGCGGAGAGGTCCGGCTTGAGCCCGTACGTCCTGTCGAGCGGCCCCATGCTGGAGAAGTCGGCCCGCTCGTCGCTCTTGTCCACCGCGCCCACGGTCAGCGCCAAGGCGGCGGAGCCGGGCGCGCCGATCGTGCCCTCGCCGTAGCTGTTGCCTGCCGCGATCACGAACAGCGTGCCGTGCTGCTTCGACAGGTTGTCCACCGCCTGGGCCATCGGGTCGGCGCCGCCGTCGGGCACGTCGCTGCCCAGGCTCATGCTGACGACTTTCGCCCTGGCCGCGGCCCACTCCATGCCTGCGATGATCCACGAGTCCTGGCCGTAGCCGTTGTCGCCGAGCACCTTGCCGACGAGCAGGTCCGCGCCGGGGGCGACGCCCTTGTTCGCGCCGTCCGAGGCGGCGCCGGTGCCGGCGACCGTGGAGGCGACGTGGGTGCCGTGCCCGTTGACGTCCTTGACCTCCTCGCTAGGTGCGAGTCCGTCGCGGTCGACGGTTTCGTCGGGAACGAAGCTGGCGGACTCGGTGATGCGGCCCTGGAGGTCGGGGTGGGTGTCGTCGACGCCGGTGTCGAGCACGGCGACCTTGACGCCCTTGCCGTCGTAGCCGGCGGCCCACGCCTGCGGGGCGCCGACCTGCGGCACGCTCTCCTTCAGCGTGACCTTGGCCTTGCCGTCGAGCCAGACCTTGGCGATGCCGCCCGACCTGGCCGCGGGTGCGGCGATCGTGTTCCAGAACGGGCGCGGGTCCGCCCCGACCTGGAGTGCCGCCCCCTTGACGCTGGGCAGCGCCCTGACGACCTGGGCGCCGGTCATCGAGCGCGGCATGACGCCCGAGTACGTGACGATCACCGGCGGCGTGCCCTGGTAACCCATGGCGGCCAGGCCGGCGACGTCGAACAACCGCCGGTCGAGCCGCTCGGCCGCGATCAGCGGCACGGCCTCGTCCGGCAGAACGTAGACCTTCCCGTCTGACTGGAGGACCTGGACGCCGCCCTGCGCGCCGTCCGGCCGGTCCACGGTGACGGTGTCCTGCTCGCCCGGTCCGTCCACGTAATGGACCCGGTCGCCGGTGATGAGGGTGATCTCCGCCTCTTGGAGCGCCGGCTCCGGGGGCGCGGACTCCCGGGAGTCCGCGTGCGCGGCCGTCGGCACGGCCAGCACTGTCGCCGCGAGCGCTGTGGCGGTCAGCGTCCTGGCGGGGAAGTTGAGGGGCATGGGGTGGATTCCACCGCTCCCGCCATGCCCCCGGGAAGGTCATCCGCGCGGCGGGAACCCGCCCTGGCGGGAGCCCGTCACACGTTGCGTCGGTATTGGCCGCCCGCTTCGAACAGCGCCTCCGTGATCTGGCCGAGCGAGCAGTGGCGGGCGGCCTCCATCAGCACCTCGAACGCGTTGCCTTCCGACATCGCCACCTCGCGCAGCCGCGCCAGCTGGGCGGGCGCCTCCGAGCGGTTGCGCTCGTGGAAGGTGCTCAGGCGCTCCAGCTGCGAGCGCTTCTCCTCCTCGGTGCCCCTGGCCAGCTCCAGTTGGTGCGGCGCCGGCTCCTCGGAGTCCTTCGTGAACGTGTTCACGCCGATGATCGGCAGCGAGCCGTCGTGCTTGCGCATCTCGTACAGCATGGACTCGTCCTGGATCTTGCCGCGCTGGTAGCCGGTCTCCATCGCGCCCAGCACGCCGCCCCGGTCCGAGAGGCGCTCGAACTCGGCGAGCACCGCCTCCTCCACCAGGTCCGTCAGCTCGTCGATGATGAACGAGCCCTGCAGCGGGTTCTCGTTCCTGGCCAGGCCCCATTCGCGGTTGATGATGAGCTGGATCGCCATGGCGCGGCGGACCGAGTCGGCCGTCGGGGTGGTGACGGCCTCGTCGAAGGCGTTGGTGTGCAGGCTGTTGCAGTTGTCGTAGATGGCGATCAGGGCCTGCAGGGTGGTGCGGATGTCGTTGAAGTTCATCTCCTGGGCGTGCAGGGATCTGCCCGAGGTCTGGATGTGGTACTTCAGCTTCTGCGAGCGCTCGGCGGCGCCGTACCGCTCGCGCATGGCCACCGCCCAGATGCGGCGCGCCACCCGGCCCAGCACGCTGTACTCGGGGTCCATGCCGTTGGAGAAGAAGAACGACAGGTTCGGCGCGAAGTCGTCGATGTTCATGCCGCGGGCCAGGTACGCCTCCACGTACGTGAGCCCGTTGGCCAGGGTGAAGGCCAGCTGGCTGATCGGGTTCGCGCCGGCCTCGGCGATGTGGTAGCCGGAGATCGAGACCGAGTAGAAGTTGCGTACGCCGTTCTGGATGAACCACTCCTGGATGTCGGCCATCATCCGCAGGCTGAACTCGGTGGAGAAGATGCAGGTGTTCTGGCCCTGGTCCTCCTTCAGGATGTCGGCCTGGACGGTGCCCCGGACGGTGGCCAGCGTGCGGGCCCGCACCTCCGCGGCCTCCTCGGGCGTCGGCTCGCGGCCGTGCTCGGCGCGGAAGCGGTCGAGGGACTGGTCGATGGCGGTGTTGAGGTAGAAGGCCAGGATCGTGGGGGCGGGGCCGTTGATCGTCATGGACACCGACGTGTTGGGCGCCGTCAGGTCGAACCCGTCGTAGAGCACCTTCATGTCGTCGAGGGTCGCGATCGAAACCCCCGACGTGCCGACTTTTCCGTAGATGTCGGGGCGGGGATCGGGGTCGTGGCCGTACAGCGTCACCGAGTCGAACGCCGTCGACAACCGGGTCGCGGGCTGGCCGTGCGACAGCAGCTTGAAGCGCCGGTTGGTGCGGAAGGCATCGCCCTCCCCCGCGAACATCCGCGTCGGGTCCTCGTCCTCCCGTTTGAACGGGAAGACGCCGGCGGTGAAGGGGAACGTTCCCGGCAGGTTCTCACTCCGCAGGAACCGCAGCAGGTCGCCGTGGTCGGTGTAGCGGGGCAGGGCAACGCGGGGCACGCGGTTGCCCGAGAGCGTCTCCCGCCAGAGCGGCGTGTGGATCTCGCGGTCGCGTACCTTCACGACCAGCTCGTCGGCCGTGTAGCGCTCCTTGACGGCGGGCCAGGTGTCGATCAGGGTGCGGCTCTCCTCGGTGAGCTCCCGGTCGGCCTGCGCGTGCAGCTCCTTCAGCCGGTCGTCGTCCATGAGCTCCTGGACGGCCGCCAGTTGCTGACGGCGGCGCGCCACCTCGGCCTGGGCGAGGGTCTCGGCGTGGTACGCGCGGACGGTCTCGGCGATCTCGGCCAGGTAGCGGGACCTGGCGGGCGGCACGATCGCCGCCGAGGCCTGCGAGGTGCGCCCGGACACTTGCGGCAGCAGGCCCGGGCCCGCCTCCTCCAGCAGGAGGCCCTTGAGGTGGTGGTAGAGGGCCGTGACGCCGGCGTCGTTGTAGCGGGCGGCGATGGTGCCGAAGACCGGCATGTCCTCGGGTCTGGCGCCGAAGGCCTCGCGGTTGCGTACGAGCTGGCGGCGCACGTCCCGTAGGGCGTCCTCCGCACCGCGCCGCTCGTACTTGTTGATCACGACGGCCTCGGCGAAGTCGAGCATGTCGATCTTCTCGAGCTGGGAGGCCGCGCCGAACTCGGGGGTCATCACGTAGATGGGCACGTCGACATGGGGAACAATCCCAGCGTCGCCCTGGCCGATGCCCGGCGTCTCCACGACCACCAGGTCGTAGCCGGCGGCCTTGCACGCGGTGATCACACCGTCGAGGCAGGCCGGCACCTCGTTGGCGGCGCCCCTGGTGGCCAGGGAGCGGAAGTAGACCTGGGGGCCCAGACTGTTCATCCTGATCCGGTCCCCGAGCAGCGCGCCGCCGCCACGCCTGCGCGTGGGGTCGATGGCGATGACCGCGATGCGCAGCTTGTCGTCGTTGTCGACGCGGAACCTGCGTACCAGCTCGTCGGTGAGCGAGGACTTGCCCGAGCCGCCGGTGCCCGTGATGCCCAGCACGGGCACGTGCTTGTCCGCGGTCAGCCCCTCGATCCCGCGGCCGCCCTCGATGAGCGTGATCGCCCGGGCCAGCGCCGCCTGGTCGCCCGCGACCACGGCCTCCACCGAGGGCGGGTCGCCCAGCTCGACGTCACAGTCCTCGATCAGCTTGTTGATCATCCCGGGCAGGCCGTACCGCTGGCCGTCCTCGGGCGAGAAGATGCGGGTGACGCCGCGCGAGTGCAGCAGGTCGATCTCCTCGGGCACGATCACGCCCCCGCCGCCGCCGTACACCTTCACGTGCCCCGCACCGCGCTCACGCAGCAGCTCCACCAGGTAGGTGAAGAACTCGACGTGCCCGCCCTGGTAGGAGCTGATCGCCACGCCCTGGACGTCCTCCTGGATCGCAGCCGTGACGATCTCCTCGACCGAGCGGTTGTGACCGAGGTGGATCACCTCCGCGCCCTGCGACTGGAGAATGCGCCGCATGATGTTGATCGCCGCGTCATGGCCGTCGAACAGGGCCGCGGCGGTCACGAAACGGACTGGGTGTACCGGGACGTGCACGCCTGATCACTCCTTCGTGAGGGCTCTCCTTCGAAGATACTAGGACGTCCTACTATTTCCCAGGACGTGCGGGGTAGGAAACCGGCGAGGAGGTGACGCCGGATGCGTGCGCTGACGTTTGCGCCAGGCCACAAAGGGACGCTCGACGTGCAGGACGTGCCCGACCCCGAACCCGGCAAGGGTGAGCTGCTCGTCCAAGGGCTCGCGCTGGGCATCTGCGGGACCGACAGGGAACTGGCGGACGCCGAGTACGGCTGGCCGCCGCCCGGCAAGGAACGGATGATCATCGGGCACGAGTCGCTCGGCCGGGTGCTCGAGGTGCCGGAAGGCTCGGCGTTCTCCGCCGGCGATCTGGTGGTCGGCGTGGTGCGCCGGCCCGATCCTGTGCCGTGCGCGGCGTGCGCGCGCGGCGAGTTCGACATGTGCCGCAACGGCCGCTACACCGAGCGCGGCATCAAGGAGATCGACGGGTACGCCAGCGAGCGCTGGACCGTCGAGGCCGGATACGCGGTGCGTCTGGACCCGTCGCTGGAGAGCGTCGGCATGCTGATGGAGCCGGCGTCGATCGTGGCCAAGGCGTGGGAGCAGATCGAGCGGATCGGCTCGCGGGCCTGGTTCGAACCGCGCAAGCTGCTCGTCACCGGAGCGGGGCCGATCGGGCTGCTGGCCGCGCTGTTCGGGCAGCAGCGGGGGCTGGAGGTGCACGTGCTCGACCGGGCTCCGGAAGGGCTCAAGTCGCGGCTGGTGGACGATCTGGGCGGGACGTACCACTCGGCGTCGTCACTGGAGGCCTTCGCCTCCTCCAAACCGGACATCATCATCGAGTGCACCGGTGCGGGGCAGCTCGTCATCGACGCCATGATCACCACGAGCCCGGCGGGCATCGTGTGCCTGTGCGGCCTCGCGCCCGGCGGGCGTACGCACCGGGTGGACGCGGGGGTGATCAACCGGGACATCGTGCTGGAGAACGACGTGGTCTTCGGCACCGTCAACGCCAACCAGCGTCACTACAGAGATGCGGCCGCGGCGCTGGCCAAGGCGGACCCGGGGTGGTTGGAGCGGCTCATCACGCGTCGGGTGCCGCTGGACCGCGCCCTGGACGCCTTTGAACCAGGCGACGACGTCAAGGTCGTCATCGACCTCACCTCATAGCGCAACAACCCGGCAGCACGGACGCAGCCGCCCAGCCGGCGTCGCCCGGCATCGACCCTGCCGACTGCCCGGCGTGGCGTTGCGGACCGGCAGGGCCACTCGGCCGGCAGGGCGTTGCCGACCAGCGGGCGGCACAACGTCTGGGCAGCGATGGGTGGCTCAGGTGGGGTCGTAGGGCTTGCGCCGGGTGGGGCTGGAGTGCCGGGTGGCCGCATTTCCGGAGCCGGCCGGGACGCGACTCCTGGTGGAGCGGTCGGGCTGCGTGGCGGTGGCGCGTTTCTTGGCGGTCCCTGGTTGCGCTTTGGGGGCGCCGGCCTGCGCCTTGGTCGCGCCCGCCAACGCCTTCGCCACGCCCACCGGGGCCTTCTCGTGGGTCTCGCCCTCGTCACGCATAGGGGACGTGGAGCGTGTGGGGCGGGGTGCCGGCTTCTCGGCGCGCCGGCCGGTTGGCGCGTTCCATGGCCAGGGCAGGCGGCGGTGGGTGCCGCGGCGGCGGCCGGTGACGCGTAAGGAGAGCACGATGGTCATGAGCACCATGGCGGCCAATAAGGCGGGCGGCGTGCCTAACACGTCCAGCGGCGACCCGGGCGCGGGCTCCGACCGTGGCGCCGAGACGAAGGGCCGCTCGGTCGAGCGGATCTCGTCGGCCTTCTCCGCACCGGCCTTGACCAGCCGCGGCACACCGTACCCGACGACCTTGTCGGTCTCCCGGGTCTTGCGCTTGAGCCAGACGCGATCGACGTTCGCCTCGATCGTGTGGATTTTCTTGCCGTCGACGCGCTCCACGACTCCGACGTGGTCGATGCCTTTGTAGCTTTTGCCGCCGCGCCAGTCGAAGAAGACCAGCGCGCCGGGCTCGGGACGCTGTGTCCAGGCTCCCTGTTTGATGAACCAGGCGGCGTGCGACGGCGTCCAGGCGAACTCGCCGACATATTGGGTGAGGCCCGCCTTGTCGGCCGCCCAGGCCAGGAACATGTCACACCACGGCGCATTGCGGTACTGGGTGTCTTGGACGCGATCCGCGTACCACTGGCCGAACTTGGTGAACTGGCCGCCCTTCTCCTTATAGCCGAGTTCCTGCCGTACCGTTTCCAGCAGCTCGTCAGCGATCGGGTCCAGGGTGACTCCTCCCAGAAAACCGGCAAATCACGATGGACTGTAATAGCGCCGTCAAGAAATTGCGCGGATGACTGAGAAAGTGTCTTGCAATGAGCCGAAATATCGGCTATGTGACTGTTGAGACAGATGGGACTAGCGCCCACGCATGTCAGGAGCCTGCACCCACGCGATAAACGGTCACGTCCCCCGCGCCCGGCGCCACCACGTCGGCCACGATCACGGTCACGTTGTCGGGCGACCCGCCTTCGTTGGCCAGATCGATGAGCCGCTGGACGGCCGCCGCCGGGTCTGCCACCGTGGTCAGCACCTCGTGCAGGACCTCGGGCCCGAGGACGGTCGTCAGCCCGTCGGAGCAGAGGAGGTAGCGATCATCAGGCTCGGCCTCGCGCAGCGCCATGTCGGGCTCCGCCCTGCCCTCGCTGCCGAGCACCCGCAACACCATCGAGCGCCGGGGATGCACGGCGGCTTGATCCTCCGTGATCCTTCCTTCGTCCACCATCGACTGCACAAGTGTGTGATCCTTGGTCATCTGGTAGAGAGCACCATCGCGCAGCAGGTATCCGCGGGAGTCACCGAGATGAGCCAGGGCGAACCGGTAGCCGTCCCACAACATGGCGGTCACCGTGGTCCCCATCCCCCGGCGCGCCGGGTCGATGTCGGCCAGCTCCACCAGCCTGCGCCCCGCCTCCTGCACGGCGCCCTCCAGCGCCGCCTCCAGGTCGGCACCGGTCTCGGGAAGCGTGGCATCCAGCTCGTGCATGACCGCGATGGCGGCCGAGCTCGCCAGCTCGCCCGCCGCGTGCCCGCCCATCCCGTCGGCCACCACGAGCAACCGGCCACTCGCATAGCCGGAATCCTCGTTCTGCTCCCTGCGGCGGCCCACGTCTGATCCGGCGGCATAGCGGATGTTGTGCTTCATACCCTGCAGTAAATCATTGGTTGAAAGACTTCACAAGCAGATGCGCTGAAGACTCTTGTGAACTACTCTGGGCTCCATGAGCCACGACCCGACCGTCAACGCCGGGGACATCGCCCGGCTCGCCGGTGTCGGGCGGGCCGCGGTGAGCAACTGGCGCCGCCGCCACGACGACTTCCCTCAGCCCACCGGCGGCACCGCCAACCAGCCGTTGTTCTCCCTGCGTCAGATCGAGTCCTAGCTGCGCCGCTATGGGAAGTCCTACCAGGTCTCGCTGGGAGATCGGGTGTGGCAACGCCTGAAAGCCGCCGGCGATTTGCGGCTGGGCGAGTTGGTCGCCCAGGCCGGGACGTTGCTGGCCGGGCAGCAGAGCGCGCCGGCCGCGGCCTCCGGTGAGTCCTCCCTGAGCGACGGTCCGAGCCGGGCGGACACCGCACCGGACCGGCTCGATCCGGAGCTGGCCGGGCTGGTCATGGAGCTGGCGGGGCAGCACGACCCGCTGACCGCGTACGAGTTCCTGTGCGAGCGTTACCTCGAAGCCCACTCCCGCCAGCTGTCGGTCACCCGCGAGGACGTGGCCGAGCTGATGGTCCGGCTCGTACGCACGGACGGCGGGACGGTCCTCGACCCCGCCTGCGGGGTCGGCACGCTGCTGCTGGCCCTCGACGGGACGGCTCGGGTGCTGGGCCAGGAGCTCAGCGAGACCTCGGCCGCCATCACCGCCTCCAGGCTCCGGCTGCGTGGCGTCGACGCCGACATCGTGGCCGGCGACTCGATGCGTCACGACGGCTTCGCCGGGCAGCGGGCCGACGCGGTGGTGTGCGACCCGCCGTTCAACGAGCGGGCCTGGGGTTACGAGGAGCTGACCGGCGATCCGCGCTGGGAGTACGGCCTGCCGCCGCGCGGCGAGCCCGAGCTGGCCTGGGTGCAGCACTGCCTCACCCACGTCAAGCCGGGCGGGTTGGTGGCCATCCTCATGCCCCCGGCCGCCGCGAGCCGCAAGGCGGGCCGCCGCATCCGCGCCAACCTGCTGCGTGCCGGCGCGTTGCGTGCCGTCGTGGCGCTTCCCGGCTCGGACCTGTGGCTGCTGCGCCGCCCGGCCGCGGGCGAGCGGCCGCCGTCCGAGGTGCTCATCCTTGACGCCACCGCCGACCTGGGGAGCGTGGAGCCGGCCTGGCGGGCGTACCTGGAGGACCGTTCCGATCAGAGCGTGCGCATCATCGACCTGCTGGCCGACGAGGTCGACATGACCCCGGCCCGCCACCAGCGCCGCGGCGACGTCGGCCGGGCCTTCGCCGAGGCTCGCGACCGTTTCCTGGCGGCCGCCGCCGTGCCGCCGGATCTGAAGATCCTGGAGCAGCCGCTCGACCAGCCCGCCACCACGCTGGGCGATCTGATCAAGGAGGGCCTGGTGACCACGTTGCAGGCCCCGCCCAAGATGACCGCGGACGGCGGCGACGTCCCGGTCCTCACCGCGGACGACGTGCTCAACGGCACGCCACCCTCCGGCTTCACGACCATGCAGCAGGGCTTGGTCACGATCCGCCCCGGCGACGTGGTGGCCTCCTACTCCAGCGTGCGCGTGATGGCCGACGGCGGCGCGGTGCTGGGCCCGCACCTGACGCTCTACCGGGTGGACTCGCGCCGGCTGGATCCTGACTTCCTGGCCGGCTACCTGCGTGCCGCGGGTGGCCGGGCCACGACCGGCTCCAGCAGGTTCGACGTGCGCCGCACCCGCCTGCCGCGGTTGTCGCTCAAGGAGCAGAAGGCGTACGGCGAGGCCTTCCGCCAGCTCGCCGTGCTCGAAGACGCCATTCGCAAGACCTCGACGCTGGGGCAGACGCTCATCAGGCTTGGTCTCGACGGCCTGACGGACGGCCACCTGCACCCTCAGTCCTGACTTTCCGTATGTAGTAATTTTCCGTGAAAGGCTGCGGGGAGGGGCGAATGGTCATCGGTGACCGCTATGAACTCGACGACCTCCCTCTCGGTCAAGGCGGCATGGGCGCGGTCTACGCCGGGCACGACCGTCACCTGGACCGCCGGGTCGCGGTGAAGCTGCTCAGGGTGCCCAGCGGCCCGGAGCAGGAGCTGGAGCGCCGCTTCATCCGCGAGGCCCGCATCCTGGCGAGACTGGAGCATCCCGGCGCGCCCGTACTCTACGACTTCGGCACCCATGAGCAGCGGCTCTACCAGGTGATGCAGTTCATCGAGGGCGTGACGGTGGCCGACGTGGTCAGCGAGCACGGGCCGCTGCCCGTGCCGTGGGCGGCCGCCATCGCGGCCCAGGCGTGCGCGGTGCTCTCGGCGGCGCACGCCCTGTCGATCTGCCATCGCGATCTCAAGCCGACGAACCTGATGCTCTGCCCCGACGGCAGCGTGAAGGTGCTGGACTTCGGCCTGGCCCTGCTGCGTGACGCGGACGTGACCACGTTCACGCGGATCGGGCAGATCCTGGGCACGCCGGCGTACATGGCGCCGGAGCAGATCCAGCACGGCATCGCCGAGCCGCGCAGCGATCTCTACTCGCTCGGCTGCGTCCTGCACGAGATGTTGACGGGACGCCAGCTCTTCACCGGGCCCACCGACTACATGGTCTTCGAGAAGCAGGTCAAGGAGCGTCCGCCGGCCGTCCCGGGCATTCCCACCGCGTTGAGCGCGCTGCTGGCGCAGCTGCTCGAGAAGCAGCCAGGCGACCGGCCGGCGGACGCGAACGAGCTGTACGAGCGGCTCGACCCGTTCGCCGTTGAACTCCCCATGTTGCCCGGCTTCCTGACGAAGGCCCCCAGCCCCGGCCGCATGTACGCCCGCATGGCGGGCCGCGCCCTCAGCGGCTGAAGCCCCTGCCCCCTCCGTCGATTCCGCTGCGCGCGCCTTGCACCGGCCGTGAACGCGCTCTCTCGCGTGAACCGATCGTTATCTAACACCCGTTGACAGAGCGAGGTGAATCTCGGGAATCTCTTGAGAGAGCGCTCTCTCACCCGATCCCCTGACTCCTTCACAGGAGGGTTCCATGACCCCTCGAATCCGGCTCGCCGTACCTCTCCTCGCCGCGGCCCTGCTCACGGCCGCGTGCGGCGGCGGAGGGAACACGGCCACCCCGACGAGCGCCGCGCCGGGCGAGAAGATCAAGCTGACCATCGGCCTCTTCGGCGACTTCGGCTTCAAGCCGCTCTATGAGGAGTACAAGAAGACCCACCCGAACATCGAGATCGTCGAGAACGTCACGCAGTTCAACGACCACCACAGCAACCTGGTCAAGCGGCTGGCCACGAACGCGGGCGCGGGGGACATCGAGGCGGTCGAGGTC
Organism: Nonomuraea polychroma; assembly: GCF_004011505.1. Lineage (NCBI taxonomy): Bacteria > Bacillati > Actinomycetota > Actinomycetes > Streptosporangiales > Streptosporangiaceae > Nonomuraea > Nonomuraea polychroma. Next base: position 11,257,796 of record NZ_SAUN01000001.1, on the reverse strand, counting down.
GGCTACATCAGCACGTTCACCGCGCAGCCCGGCAAGTTCGCCGACCTCAAGCAGTACGGGCTCGACCAGCGCAAGGCCGACTACCTGGACTGGAAGTGGCAGCAGGGCCTGAGCAAGGACGGCACGCAGGTGCTCGGGCTCGGCACCGACGTCGGCGGCCTCGCCATGTGCTACCGCAAGGACCTGTTCGACAAGGCCGGACTGCCGACGGACCGGACCGAGGTGGCGGCGCTCTGGCCGACGTGGGAGCAGTACATCGAGACCGGCAAGAAGTTCGCCGCGGCGAACGTGGCCGGCGCGAAGTTCGTGGACTCCCCCGGTGAGATCTTCCGCGCCATGGTCAACCAGGCCCCGGTCGGCCTCTACGACGCCCAGGACAACATCATCGTGGGCACCAACCCCGACGTGAAGAAGGCCTGGGACCTGTCCAACCAGCTCACCCAGGAGGGCCTGACCGCCAAGCTCGCGGCCTTCTCGCCGCCGTGGAACACCGGTTTCGCCAAGGGCTCGTTCGCCACGATCATCTGCCCTGCCTGGATGACCGGCTTCATCCAGGAGCAGGCCAAGGACGCCTCCGGTAAGTGGGACATCGCGACCGTGCCCGGCGGCTCAGGCAACAGCGGCGGCTCGCACCTCATGGTGCCCAAGCAGAGCAAGCACCCGAAGGAGGCAGCCGAGCTGATCAACTTCCTGACCTCCAAGGAGAACCAGGCGAAGGTGTTCAAGGAGGAGGGCACGTTCCCGTCCATCCCGGCCCTCTACGACGACCCGTCGATCCAGAACTTCACCAAGCCGTTCTTCGGCGACGCCCCCATCGGCAAGATCTACTCCGAGGCCGCCAAGGCGCTCAAGCCGCAGCACCTCGGCCCCAAGGAAGGCGACGTGCGCGTGGCCATCGGCAACGGCCTCGGCCGCGTCGAGCAGGGCAAGCAGACGCCGGACGAGGCGTGGGCGCAGGTGCTCGAGGACGTCAAGAAGATCAAATGAGCACCCTTCCCCTCGCGATCACGCGACGGCGTAGGCGCAGCGTGCGGCACACCCTCGACCTGAGGGTGTCGCCGTACGCCTACGTGGCGCCGTTCTTCCTGCTCTTCTGCGCCTTCGGGCTGTTCCCGCTGGTCTACACGGCCTGGGTGAGCCTGCACGAGTGGACGCTGTTGTCGGAGACCCAGGAGTTCGTCGGGCTGGGCAACTACTCGACGCTGCTGGCGGACGCGTACTTCTGGAACGCCACCTTCAACACCCTCTCCATCGGCGTGCTGTCGACGGTGCCGCAGCTGGCGCTGGCCATCTGGCTGGCGCACCTGCTCAACCGGCGGCTGCGCTTCCAGACGTTGTTCCGCGTCTCGCTGCTGCTGCCGAACGTCACGAGCGTCGTGGCGGTCGTGGTGATCTTCAGCCAGCTCTTCGGCCGGGACTTCGGAATGATCAACTGGATCCTGTCCTGGTTCGGCGTCGGGAACATCGACTGGGCGGCCGGCACCGCGACCTCGCACATCGCCCTGTCGGTGATGATCATGTGGCGCTGGACCGGCTACAACGCGCTGATCTTCCTGGCCGCCATGCAGGCCGTCCCTCGCGAGCTGTACGAGGCCGCCACGCTGGACGGCGCGAGCAACTTCAAGCAGCTACGCAGCATCACGATCCCGATGATCCGCCCGACGATCGTCTTCGTCGTCATCGTCTCGACGATCGGCGCCATGCAGATCATCGCCGAGCCCATGTTGTTCGGGCAGAGCAGCGGCGGCGGGGGCGGCATCGCCACCGGCGGCCCGGACCGGCAGTTCCAGACGCTCGCGTTGTTCGTCTACGAGCAGGGCTTCGCGAACTCGACGTTCGACTTCGGCTACGCCTCGGCCGCGTCCTGGCTGATGTTCCTGGCCGTGGTGTTCGTCGCCGGGATCAACTTCCTGATCACCCGCAGGGTGAAGGGCGGGCTGGTATGAGGCTGCGCTATCTGACCCTGATCGCGGTGGCGTTCTTCTCGGCGTTCCCGCTCTACTACAGCGTCGTCGTGGCCTCCCGGCACAACTCGGCGCTGGCCCAGGTGCCGCCGCCGCTGATCCCCGGCGGGAACTTCTTCGCCAACGTCTCGCGGGTCTTCGACACGGTGCCGTTCGGGCTCGCGCTGGTCAACTCCCTCATCGTGGCGGGGTCGATCTCGATCGCCGTGATGTTCTTCTCGACGCTGGCGGGGTTCGCCTTCGCCAAGCTCGCGTTCCGGGGCAGGAACATCATGCTGGTCATCACGGTCGCCACCATGATGGTCCCGGCGCAGCTCGGCATCATCCCGCTCTACATGCTCATGGTGAAGCTGGAGTGGACCGGCACCAACTATGCGTTGATCGTGCCGGCGCTGGTCAACGCGTTCGGCGTGTTCTTCATGACCCAGTACCTGTCGCGCGCGCTGCCCACCGAGCTGCTGGAGGCCGGCAGGGTGGACGGGTGCTCGACGTGGGGGCTGTTCTGGCACGTCGTGTTGCCTGCCGCGCGGCCGGCGGCGGCGGTGCTCGGCATGCTGACGTTCATGTCGGCCTGGAACGACTACTTCTGGCCGCTCGTCGTCCTGACCCCGGACAACCCGACGGTCCAGGTGGCCTTGTCGACACTGGCCAGTGGGTACGTCAACGACTACGTGCTGGGCCTGGCCGGCACCGCGATCGGGACCCTGCCGCTCGTGGCCGTCTTCGCCCTCTTCGGCAAGCACATCATCGGCGGAATCATGCAAGGAGCTGTAAAGGGATGATCTTTCCCGAGGACTTCGTCTGGGGAGCCGCGACGGCCTCCTATCAGATCGAGGGGGCGGTCAAGGAGGACGGGCGGGGCCAGTCGATCTGGGACACCTTCTCCCACACCCCCGGGAAGGTCGTGGACGGCGACACCGGCGACGTGGCGTGCGACCACTACCACCGCTACAAGGACGACATCGGGCTGATGCGCGAGTTGCGGCTGGGGGCCTACCGGTTCTCGATCGCGTGGCCGCGCATCCAGCCCGACGGTGCGGGGCCGGTCAACCCGCGTGGGCTGGCGTTCTACGACAAGCTCGTGGATGAGCTGCTAGCCGCCGAAATTTCGCCCTATGCCACGCTTTATCACTGGGATCTTCCCCAAGCCCTCGAAGACCGCGGTGGTTGGACAAATCGCGACACGGCCTACCGGTTCGCCGACTACGCCGCGGCCGTGCACGACCGGCTCGGCGACCGCGTCCACACCTGGGCCACGCTGAACGAGCCGTGGGTCTCGGCATACCTCGGCTACGGAAACGGCGTGCACGCGCCGGGCCGCCGCGACCCGGCCGAGGCCATGCGCTCGGCCCACCACCTGCTGCTCGGCCACGGACTGGCCGCGCGCCGGCTGCGGCCCGGGACCGTCATGCTGGTGGTCAACTCCGCGCCGGTGCTCACGCCTGCCCAGGTCGGCGACCCTTCCGCGGTGCCGAGCGAGGCGGACGCGGCCGCCGTTCACCGCATCCACGCGCTGCTGACCCGGCAGTTCCTCGACCCGGCCGTGCACGGCACGTACCCGGCCGAGGTTCTGGAGGCGGCGGCGCGCAACGGCGGGACCGAGCACATCCGGGACGGCGACCTGGCGCTGATCAACGCACCGATCGACCTGATCGGCATCAACTACTACAACCCGTGCGTCGTCGAATCAGGCCCCGGCCTGCCCGCCGACGCCGCCTGGCCGGGCTCGGAGGACGTGCGCTTCGCCGCGGCGGACGCGCCGACGACCGCCATGGGCTGGCCGATCGTCCCCGACGGCCTGTCCCGGCTGCTGATCCGGCTCTCACACGACTATCCCGAGGTCGGCCTCATGGTCACGGAGAACGGCGCGGCCTTCGACGACGTCGTGGAGAACGGCCGGGTGCACGACGCCGACCGGCTGGCGTACCTGGACGGGCACCTGCGCGAGGTGTGGCGGGCCGTCCAGGCCGGAGCGGACCTGCGCGGCTATCTGGTCTGGTCGCTGCTGGACAACTTCGAATGGGCGGAGGGCTACCGGCGGCGGTTCGGCATCGTGCACGTGGACTACCCGACGCAGACCCGGGTGCTCAAGGACAGCGCTCTCTGGTATCGCGACGTCATCGCCAGAAACGGGCTGTAGATTTTCCACGTGAGTTCCCTTATGAGACGCCCGACCCTGGAGGCGGTCGCCGCCCGGGCGGGGGTCTCGCGTGCCACCGCCTCCCGCGTGGTCAACGGGCAGACGACGGTGGCGCCGGACATCCGCGACGCCGTGCTGCGCGCGATCGACGAGCTGGGCTACGTGCCCAACTCGGCCGCGCGCAGCCTGGTCACCCAGCGCACCGACTCCATCGCGCTGGTCATCAGCGAGCCCGGCACCAGGGTCTTCTCCGACGACCCATGGTTCTCCACGGCGATCAGGTCGGCGTCGGTGGAGTTGGAGGAGGTCAACAAGCAGGTCGTGCTGATGCTGGCGTCCAACGCCAAGAGCCACGCCCGGGTGGAGCGCTACATCGCGGGCGGGCACGTGGACGGGGTCATGCTGATCTCCATGCACGGCGCCGACCCGCTGCCGGCGGCGCTGTCGCGCCTGCGCGTCCCTGTGGTCTCGTACGGGCGGCCCGCCGTCCCCGTGAACATCCCGTACGTCGACAACGACAACCTGGGCGGCGCGGAGACCGGCGTCAGGCACCTGGTGGAGCAGGGACGCCGCAGGATCGCCACGATCGCGGGCCCTCAGGACATGATCGCCGGCCAGGATCGGCTGGCCGGCTACCGCAACGTTCTCCGCGACTCCGACCTGCGCTCCATCGTCGCGGTCGGCGACTTCACCCGCCAGTCGGGTGCGGTCGCGATGCGCCAGCTGCTGGGCGACGACCCGTCGATCGACGCCGTCTTCGTCGCCAACGACCTGATGGCGGTCGGGGCCTTGCAGTCGCTGCGCCAGGCGGGGCGCCGGGTGCCCGACGACGTGGCCGTGGTGGGCTTCGACGACATCGAGGCCGCCAAATACACCGAGCCGCCGCTGACGACGCTCAGACATCCGGTGACCGAGCAGTCGGCGGCCATGGTCCGGCTGCTGCTCAGCCTGTTCGAGGGCGGTCCGGCGGAGCCGATGATCCTGCCGACGGAGCTGGTGATCCGGGAGTCGGCTTGACGAGTGGCCTCCACGACCAGGACCTTCCCCGCGGCCTGCCCGGCATGATCTCCAACAGCTCGGCCGTGGCCGCCGCCGTCGCCGTGGCCGCGGAGCACGGGGTGCGGGCTCGGGAGCCCGTGGTGCTCAACGACTCGTTCAACCTGCGGATCCACCTGCGGCCCGCGCCGATCGTGGCGCGGGTGCCGACGGTCACGGCGCTCGGCCGGCCGCGGCCCGCCGACGTGCTGCGGCGGGAGCTGGAGGTCGTCTCCTACCTGTGCGGGCTGGGCGCGCCGGTGGTGCCGCCGAGCGACCTGCTGCCGGCGGGGCCGCATCTGCGGGACGGGGTCGTGGTGTCCTTCTGGACCCATGTCGAGCACGACCCGGACTACGCGGTGACGCCGGAGCAGGCCGGGCGGGCGCTCGCGGGACTGCATCAGGCCCTGCACGGGTTTCCCGGCCGCTTGCCGTACCTCTGGCCGGTGCTGGAGGAGCCCCTGCGGCTGCTGGACCTGCTCGACGGGCAGGTCGAGGCAGACGTGCTGGAGCGGCTGCGCGAGGCCCACGCCGGGCTGGCCGAGCGCGTGGAGGGCGGGGCCGTGCAGGCCGTTCACGGGGACGCGCACCCGGGGAACCTCCTCGCCACCTCCTCCGGACTGCTGTGGAACGACTTCGAGGAGACCATGGCCGCGCCGGCCGGTTGGGATCTGGCGTGCCTGCTCCGCACGACCAGGCTCGACGGGCAGGCGGCCGTGCGCGCCTATGGCGCCGACCCCGGCGATCCGGGGGTGCGGGCTTTCCTGGCGGCACGCGGGTTGCAGGGCACTCTGTGGATGCTGGTCAGGGCGCTGCGGTTCCCCTCGGAGGCGGACACGGCGCGGGCGGCGCTCGAGGCGTGGCTCCGCGACCCGAGCGGCGCCACCCGTTGATCAGACGGGCACCACCTCGGCCACGCCGTCGTGGTCGTCGCGATGCGGACGACGGCTCGAAGGCGGCCCGCAGCGCGTACGCTTCCCCGCCCGCCCGCTCGATCGCCACAACCGTCCCCTTGGCCAGCTCGTCGTTGCGCGCGTCATCCGGTGCCGTGGCGCGACCCCACCGTGGGCCTGGGCGACGGGCAGGTCGACGTGGCCGTCGCCTGGCTGCCCATGCCCCGGCGACGGCGGCTGCTCCTGGACGGTCGTGAGCACGGAGGACCGGTGGGTGGCGCTGCCTGCCGGGCGCCGGCTCGCCTCCCATGCCGTGGTCGCGTTCGCCGAGGTCACCGGGGAGCCTTTCGTGGCGCTGCCGGTCTCGGCCGGACCCATGCGGGACTTCTGGCTGGGCAATGATCAGCCGTACGTCACGCCAGCCACACCGTGGTGTCGGCAGGCAGGGCGCCGTCCTCCAGAGGGCCGCTCGCCAGGACGACCGTGCCCGGGGGCAGGCCGATCGGCTCGGGGCCCAGGTTGGTGACGCAGGTCAGGCCGGAGTCCCGGCGGAAGGCGAGGACCTGGCCGGTCGTCGGCAGCCAGGTCAACGTCCCGTCCCCCAGCGACTCCCTGCGGATGCGCAACGCCGTGCGGTACAGGTTGAGCATCGAGCCCAGGTCCGTACGCTGGGCCTCGGCCGTCAGCTTGCGCCAGCCCTCGGGTTGCGGAAGCCAGGGCGTGCCGCCGCCGAAGCCGAACGGCGGCTCCTCCCCCGACCACGGCAGCGGGACACGGCAGCCGTCCCTGCCGGGGTTGGCTCCGCCGGACCTGGCGTACATCGGGTCCTGGCGCAGCTCGTCAGGAAGGTCCTCCACCTCCGGCAGGCCGAGCTCCTCTCCCTGGTAGACGTAGACCGAGCCGGGCAGCGCCATCGACAACAACGCGGCCGCGCGGGCGCGGCGGTAGCCGAGCTCCAGGTCGGACGGGGCGCCGTGGAGGCGGCCGCCGTGCTGGAACGCGGTGTCGGCGCGGCCGTAACGGGTGACCGGCCTGGTCACGTCGTGGTTGGACAACACCCAGGTCGGCGGGGCGCCGATGGGCGTGTGGGTGGCCAGGGTCAGGTCGATCACGCGGCGCAGCTCGGCCGCCTCCCATGGGCAGGACAGGAAGTCGAAGTTGAACGCCGTGTGCAGCTCGTCGGGGCGCAGGTAGCGGGCGAAACGCTCCTGATCTGGGAGCCAGACCTCCCCGATCAGGACGCGCTCGCCGTACTCGTCGGCCACCTCGCGCCACCGGCGGTAGACGTCGTGGACCTCGTCGAGGTCTTCGTAGCCGGTGTCGGACTTGAACAGCAGGGCCGCCGAGTCGATGCGGAAGCCGTCCACGCCGCGCTCGAACCAGAACCGCAGCACGTCCTCGAACTCCCGGTGCACGTCGGGGTTGGCCCAGTTGAAGTCGGGCTGCTCGGGGGCGAACAGGTGCAGGTACCACTGCCCGTCGGGCACCTGTGTCCAGGCCGGCCCACCGAAGATCGACTGCCAGTCGTTCGGCGGCTCGTCGGCGAACCAGAACCGGTCGCGGGCCGCCGGGTCCGCCAGCGCCTCCTGGAACCAGGCGCTCCGCGTCGAGCTGTGGTTCGGCACCACGTCGATGATGACCTTGATGTCGAGCTCGTGTGCCTCCTCGATGAACCGCCCGGCCTCGGCCAGCGTGCCGAAGACCGGCTCGATGTCGCGGTAGTCGGCCACGTCGTAGCCGCCGTCGGCCATCGGCGACGGATACCACGGGTTGAGCCAGATCGCGTCGATCCCGAGGTCTTTCAGGTACGGCAGGCGGGAGCGCAGGCCGGCGAGGTCACCCACGCCGTCACCGTTCCCGTCGGCGAAACTCCGCAGGTAGACCTGGTAAATCGCGGCCCCCCGCCACCACGTTTGCGACATGCGCTCATCCCTTGATGCTCCCGGCGGTGAGTCCCGCCATGATGTGCCGTTGGAAGACGAAGAAAACGATGATCATGGGGATGCCGGCGATGACGAGGCCGCCCATGACCTGGTTCTGGGTCACCGCCCCGGCCGTCTGCGACAGGCCCACGCTGATCGTCATCTTCTCGCTGTCGGTCATGACCAGCAGCGGCAGGACGAAGTCCTTGAACGCGGTGACGATCGTGAAGATGGACACCACACCGAGGATCGGCCTGGAGACCGGCAGCACCACCGACCACAGGACCCGCAGCGGCCCCGCGCCGTCGATCTGCGCCGCCTCGATCAGCTCCCGCGGTATGGAGTCGAAGAACCGCTTGAGCAGGAAGATGTTGAAGCCGTTGGCCGCCGCGGGGAACCACAACCCCCATGGATTGTTGAGCAATCCCAGGTCCACGATGGTGACGTAGAGCGGGATGAGGATCACCATCGGCGGGATCATCAGCGTGGCCAGCATCGCGCCGAGGATGACGTTGCCGAACATCGGCCGCAGCTTCGACAGCGCGTACGCCGCCGTGACGTCCACCGCCATGCAGAACAGCCAGGCTCCCAGCGAGTAGTAGGCGGTGTTCGCCAGCAGCGTGCCGATGTCGAACAGCTCCCACGCCTCGAAGAAGTTGCCGAACGCCGGATCCTCAGGGAAGAGCGTCGGCGGCATCTCGGCGATCTCCTCCGGCGTCTTCATGGCGCCGGTGATCATCCAGTAGAGCGGGAAGACGAAGGCCAGGGTGAACAGGACGACGACCGCGACCAGGACGAGCCAGTAGATCCGCCGCCCCCACCGGCTGTTGAGCTGGTGCGGCGAGACGATCGTGCGGAACTGCACGTGAATGGGCTTCGGCGCCCTCTTGCGTCTGCGCCTGGCCGCCACGTCCGCGCCGATGGCGATCACGGCTTGTCCTCCCGGGTGGTGCGGAGCTGGACGGCGGCGAAGACGAGCAGGGCGAGCATGAGCAGCATGCCGAGCGCCCCGGCCTGGCCGTAGTTCATCTGCGAGAAGGCGAACTGATACATCAGGTACGCCACGCTCACGGTCGCGTTCTCCGGGCCGCCGCCGGTGAGCATGTACGGCTCGATGAACACCTGCATGGTCGCCACGATCTGCAGCATCAGCATGAGCAGCAGGATCAGCCGCGTCTGCGGGATCGTGACGTGCCGGACGCGCTTGAGGATCCCGGCCCCGTCGAGCTCGGCGGCCTCGTACAACTCGGGTGGGATGTTCTGCAGCGCGGCCAGGTAGATCAGGGTCGCGCTGCCCATGTTCATCCACGTGGAGACGAGGACCAGCGAGATCAGCGCGGTCGACGAGCTGTCCAGCCAGGCCAGCGGCGGCAGATGGAAGAAGCCGAGTATCTGGTTGAACAGCCCGGGCCCCGGATCGTAGAACCACTGGAACAGCAGCACGGCCACGATCGGCGGCAGCATGACCGGCAGGTAGACCACGAACCTCAGGTAGGCGCGGGCGTGGCGCAGCTCGTTGAGCACGAGCGCGACGACGAACGGCACGGCATAGCCGCACAGCAGTGCCAGCACCGTGAACTCCACGGTGTTCAGCCAGGCCTCGCCGAAGGCCGGGTCCTGGACGGCGGCCTTGAAGTTGTCCAGTCCCACCCAGGTCGGCGGGTTGATCAGGTCGGTCTTCTGGAAGCTCAGAATGAACTCCCTGACCATCGGATACCAGGCGAACACCGTGAAGCAGAACAGCGCCGCGCAGAGGAACCCGTAGGCCGTCAGATTGCGCCTCACCATGTCTTTCAAGGTCAGCCCTTGGCCGCCAGCATCGTGTTGGTCTTGGTCTCGGCGTCGGCCAGCAGCTGGTCGATGTTGGCGTCCTTCCGGCTCAGCACACCTGACATGACCACGTCGAGGATGGCGTACAGCTCCTGCGCGTGCACGGGCTCGGCCTTCGGCGGGATGGTGGCCGCGGCCTGCACGTACGGCTCGTAGTTCGTGACCGGCAGCGAGGCGTTCTTCACCCGGTCGGCCTGGATGGCCTTGCCGGTGGGCGAGTCGCCGTACACGTCGTTGTCGGGCACGCCGACCGGGTTGCCGTTGGCCTTGCCGCGGGCGAAGTCGAAGCGGCCCTTGCCGACGGTGTTGAAGCGGAAGTCGATCCACGCCATGCCGGCCTTGGCCTGCTCGGGCGTGGCCTTCGGGTTGATCATGTACGCCTCGCCGCCGCTCAGCGACGCCTTGGCCTCGGGGAAGCCGGTGATGCCGTAGTCGGCGACGTTGCCCTTGAACTTGTTGACCACGTCCGTGACCACGTCGGGGGCGCCGAGCATCATGCCGACCTTGCCGCTGCCCATCGCCATCATCAGCGACTCCCAGCCGACGAGGAGCTTGCTGCCCATGCTGTTGTCGACCCAGCGCATGTCGTGCAGGTTCTGCAGCACGGCCTTGCCCTCGGGCGAGTTGAACGCCGCCTTCTTGTTGTCCGGGGTCAGGATGGCGCCGCCGCGGCCGTAGATGGCCTGGGTGAAGTGCCAGCCGCCGGTGTTGCCGCCGGAGTACTCGCCGTAGCCGACGAAGCCGGGGCCGAGAGCGGCTATCTTCTTCGCCGCCTCGCGGACCTCGGCCCACGTCTTGGGCGGAGTGTTCGGGTCGAGGCCGGCCTTGGTGAACAGGGCGCGGTTGTAGACCAGGCCGACGCTGTAGTGCACGTTGGGGACGCCGTACACCTTGCCGTCCTTGGTGACCAGCTCGCGTACGTCGGGGCGCAGGTCGTTCCAGTTCTTGATCGTGCTGGTGTACGGGGTGACGTCGAGTGCCTGGCCCTGGGCGATGACGTCGTCGTAGTTGGTGACGGGCACCACGAAGACGGTCTCCATCTGGCCGCCCGCCAGTTTGGGGCCGAACGTCTTGGGGTCGAAGCACGGCTGCTGGTCCGTGCTCTTGACCGTCACGCCGGGGTGCGCCTTCATGAACTCGGCCACGTCCGCGTTCCAGGCCTGCCGCTCCTTGGGCGCGGATTTGGCGGGCCGGCAGGCCACCGTGATCGTCACGGAGTTCGCGGATGACGACGAGGGCGCTTCGCTGGACCCGCAGGCGGTGGCCGAGACGCCGATCACGGATGCGATTAAGAGGCCGGTGGATCTCCGCATGGTCTGACCCTTCTGATGCGAGGTGCCCACACCATAGGATCGGCGACCGAAGTGCGCAATATTTCGACTGCCTATTGCAAGATAACGACTGAGTTACGCGCCTACCGTAGTACCCGTGACCTCCGCACGGGCCGGGGTCCCTTGAGGGAAAGGATGGAGGCAGAGCGCGACGCTCCCACCGCTCGCACAGGCGGAGGTCCTTCGGTGGGAGGGATGGGTGAGGGCCGGGGATCCGTCCGCTGGGTGCCGCGGCGGGGCGGGCGTCAGGTGGTGGCTCGGGCGGTGGAGGCGCGGACTACCAGTTCGGGCTCGAACAGCAGCTCGTCCGCCGGCACCGCCGCCTTGTCGATCTGCGCCACCAGCAGGTCCACCGCGGCCCTGCCCATGGCGTCGATCGGCTGGCGGACCGTGGTCAGCGGCGGCTCGGTGCAGTTCATCAGCGCCGAGTCGTCGAAGCCGATGACCGAGATGTCGCCGGGCACGGCGAGCCCGGCACGGCGGGACGCGCGCACGGTGCCGAGCGCGAGCAGGTCGCTGGCGCACACCACGCCGGTCACACCCCGCTTGACCAGCCTGGCGGCGGCCGCGTGGCCGCCCTCCAGCGAGAACATCGTGTGCTCGACCAGCCCGGCGTCGCCGCCCTCGGCCAGGAACGTCTCCAGCTTGCGCCGCGACGGCATGTGGTCCTTCGGCCCGAGCACCATGCCGATCCGCTCGTGGCCGAGCGCGCGGAGATGCGCGACCGCGATCTCGGCCGCCACCACGTCGTCGCACGACACCTGCGGGAAGTCGAGGTGCTGGACGGCCGCGTTGACCAGGACCGTGGGCAGCTTGCGCTCGTGCAGCAGCTCGTAGTGCCCGTGCGCGGCGTCGGCCTGCGCGTACAGGCCGCCGGCGAAGACCACGCCGCTGACCTGCTGCTGGAGCAGCAGGTCCACGTAGTCGGCCTCGGAGACACCGCCGACCGTGCGCGTGCAGAGCACCGAGGTGAAGCCCTGCTGCGCCAGGGCGCCGCCGACCACTTCCGCGAAGGCGGGGAAGATCGGGTTCTGCAGTTCGGGGAGCACCAGGCCGACCAGCCTGGCCCGGTCGCCGCGCAGCTGGGTGGGGCGCTCGTAGCCGAGCACGTCGAGCGCGGTCAGCACGGCCTCGCGGGTCGCGTCGGAGACCCCGGGCTTGCCGTTGAGCACGCGACTGACGGTCGCCTCACTCACTCCGACCTTCTTCGCCACCTCTGCGAGTCGTCGTGTCATGCGCAAACTATACGGCCTGGCACGCAAGCGCTTGCAATGGCTTACGTTGAGCGAACGTCACGCCTTGCGCGGCGCCCACAGCGGATTTCCGGCTCCCATCCGCTTTCTGACCAGCACCGACGGACGGAAGCTCACACCTCCTGTTAGTCGTGGATTTGCGCAATCTCATCGAAATATTGCGGCCATCTGCTCGACATCCTATGGTTCGGCCATCCGCCGTACCCGCCGAAGGGCCACCCCCATGAGAGCTCTGTTAGCCGCCCTTTCGTTAGCCATCGGACTCGTGACCGCTCCCTGGGCCGCGCCTGCCCAGGCCGCGGCCGACACGAATCTCGCGGCCGGCAAGACCGCCACCGCGAGCAGCCACACCGACGTGTACCCCGCCGCCAACGTGACCGACGGCAACCAGGCCACCTACTGGGAGTCGGCCAACAACGCCTTCCCGCAGTGGGTCCAGGTCGATCTCGGCACGGCCGCGAGCGTCAACAGGCTCGTGCTCAAGCTCCCGTCCGGATGGCCCAGCCGGACGCAGACGCTGACCGTCCAGGGCAGCACGAACGGCTCCAGCTTCACCACCATCGCAGCCTCGGCCACCTACACCTTCAACCCGGCCGCGACCGTCACTGTCACCGGGACGACCACCCGGTACGTCCGGCTGCAGATCACCGCCAACGCTGGCTGGCCGGCCGGTCAGCTGTCCGAGTTCGAGGTCTGGGGCAGTGCTCCGGACACGGGCGCCAACCTGGCCCTCGGCAAACCGATCTCCGCCTCCTCGCACACGCACACGTACGCGGCCGCGAACGCCAACGACAACAACGTCCAGACCTACTGGGAAGGCGGCGCCTACCCCAACACGCTCACCGTGCAGCTGGGCGCGAACGCCGACCTGACGTCGATCACGCTCACGCTCAATCCCGACCCCGTGTGGGCCAGTCGCACGCAGACCATCCAGGTCCTCGGCCGCGAGCAGAGCGCGACCGGCTTCACCACACTGGTCCCCTCGGCCGCCTACACGTTCGACCCCGCGACCGGGAACTCGGTGACGATCCCGGTGACCGCCAGGGTCGCCGACGTCCGCCTGCAGATCACCGCCAACTCCGGCGCGCCGGGCGGCCAGGTGGCCGAGTTCCAGATCTTCGGCACCGCCGCGGCCAACCCCGACCTGACCGTGTCCACCTTGGCCTCGGCTCCGGCCGCGCCGGTGGAGACCGACGCGATCACGCTGTCGGCCACGGTCAGGAACGCCGGCACCGCGGCCGCCGCAGCGACCTCCGTGACCTTCTACGCGGGCACCACCAAGGTCGGCAGCGCCGGCGTAGGCACGCTGGCCGCAGGGGCGTCGACCACCGTGTCGGCGAATATCGGCACAAGAGAGGCCGGGACCCACCAGCTCTCCGCCAAGGTCGACGAGAACAACACGGTCATCGAGCAGAACGAGACCAACAACACCACGACCGGCACGCTGACCGTGAAGCCGGTCGACACGGCCGACCTGATCGCCTCCCCCGTCGCCTGGACCCCCGGCAACCCGGCCGCGGGCTCCGCGGTGACGTTCACCGTGGCGATCAAGAACCAGGGAACGATCGCCTCCAGCGGCGGCGCCCACGGCATCACCCTCACCGTCACGAACGAGTCCGGCACCGTCGTCCGCACCCTGACCGGCTCGGCCACCGGCGCGATCGCCCCGGGAGCCACGACCGGCCCGGTCACGCTGGGCACGTGGACGGCGGCCAACGGCAGGTACACGGTCAAGACCGTGCTCGCCGACGACGCCAACGAGCTGCCGGTCAAACGCGCCAACAACACCAGCGAGCTGCCGCTCTTCGTGGGCCGCGGCGCGAACATGCCCTACGACACATACGAGGCCGAGGACGCCGCGATCGGCGGCGGCGCGGCCCGCGTGGGCCCGAGCAGGGAGATCGGCACGGTCGCCGGCGAGGCCTCGGGACGGCGCGCGGTGACGTTGCACCAGACCGGCGCGTACGTCGAATTCACCACCAAAGCTCCCACGAACACCCTGGTCACCCGCTTCTCGCTGCCGGACGCCCCGGGCGGCGGCGGCATCGACTCCACCCTGAACGTCTATGTGGACGGCACGTTCCTGAAGGCCATCAACCTGACCTCCCGCTACGCCTGGCTCTACGGCCCAGAGGCCAGCCCGGACAACAACCCGAGCTCAGGCCCGCCCCGCCACATCTATGACGAGGCGAACCTGCTGCTCGGCACCACCGTCCCGGCCGGCCACACGATCAGACTGCAGAAGGACGCGGCCAACCCGCACACCTACGCGATCGACTTCGTCGACTTCGAGCAGGTCACGCCGCTCGCCAACCCCGACCCGGCGAAGTACGCCGTACCGACCGGGTTCACCCACCAGGACGTCCAGAACGCCCTCGACCGAGCCCGCATGGACACCACCCTGACCGGCGTCTACCTGCCCGCGGGCGACTACCAGACCTCCTCCAAGTTCCACGTCTACGGCAAGCCGATCAAGGTCGTCGGCGCCGGACCGTGGTTCACCCGCTTCCACGCCCCGTCCGGCCAGGAGAACACCGACGTCGGCTTCCGCACGGAGGCTTCGGCCAACGGCTCGGCGTTCGCGAGCTTCGCCTACTTCGGCAACTACACCTCGCGCATCGACGGTCCTGGCAAGGTGTTCGACTTCTCGAACGTGGCCGATATGACGATCGACAACATCTGGGTCGAGCACCAGGTGTGCATGTACTGGGGCTCGAACACGGACAACATGACGATCAAGAACTCACGCATCCGCGACGTGTTCGCCGACGGGCTCAACATGACCAACGGCAGCACCGGCAACCATGTCACCAACATCGAGACCAGGTCCACGGGCGACGACAGCTTCGCGTTGTTCTCGGCAACCGACAACAACCCCGGCGAGCAGCACGGCAACGTCTACGAGAACCTGACCTCGCTGCTCACCTGGCGGGCCGCCGGTGTGGCCGTCTACGGCGGCTACGACAACACCTTCAGGAACATCTACGTGGCGGACACCCTGGTCTACTCGGGCGTGACGATCAGCTCGCTGGACTTCGGGATCCCGATGCACGGGTTCGGTGCGAGCCCGCCCACGACGTTCGACAACATCTCACTGGTACGGGCGGGCGGCCACTTCTGGGGGCAGCAGACCTTCCCGGCGATGTGGTTGTACTCGGCGTCGAAGGTGTTCCAGGGCATCCGGATCACCAACCTGGACATCGTCGACCCGACCTACCACGGGATCATGTTCCAGACCGACTACGTCAACGGTCAGGCGCTCAACCCGGTGCGGGACACGGTCTTCACGAACGTGTCGATCAGCGGGGCGCGCAAGAGCGGCGACGCCTTCGACGCCAAGTCAGGCTTCGGCATCTGGGTGAACGAGCTTCCGGAGCCGGGCGAGGGCCCGGCCGTCGGCGCGGCCACCTTCAACGGCGTGCGGTTCAGTGACAACCACCAGAACGTCAAGAACACGACCTCGACGTTCACGCTCACCGTCAACTAGAGCTCGGCCCTGGTGGGCAACCCCTGCCAGTCGCTCACGCTGGTCACCGCGGCGGCGCTCAGCAGCGCCCCGCGGTACAGGCGTTCCTGCGGGGTGAGACCGTCCAGGGCGGCGCTGATGTAGCCCGCGGCGAACGCCTCCCCCGCGCCCGCGGTGTCCACGATCGGCACCTGCCAACCTTGGACGTCGTAGCGCATCCGATCCGCCCGCACGCTGGCCCCCTTGGCGCCGCGGTCCACGACGACCTCCCGCTCCGGCGTGAGGGCCGGCTTGACGAGGTCGAGCTCGTCCTGGCGAAGGAAGAGCAGATGCGCGGCGCAGGCCAGCTCGCTGAGGGTCTCCTCGGCCTCGCGTACCGACGGCCACAACTCGGGGACGTACTCGACGGCGAAGGAGATCATCACCTCGGCGTTCCTGGCGGCGCTGACGGCGGCGCGTACGGCGTCCAGCGCGTCTATGCCGAGGCCGGCGGTGAGGCCGGTGACGTGCAACATCTTCGACGCGCCTATCCGGTCGATGGGCACGTTGCCGGGCGCGAGCCGCGACCCGGCCGAGCCGGTGCGGTAGTGCGTGACCTTGAGGTCGCGGGCCACCCGGCTCTCCCTGAGCAGCAGCCCCGTGCGCAGCCCCTCGGACACGCGCATGTCCGCCACGTCCACGCCCTCGCCCCTGAGCACGGTGAGCGCCCTGGCGCCCAGTTCGTCGTCGCCGACCTTGCCCAGGTACGCGCACGAGTGACCGAGCCTGGCCAGCGCCACGGCCAGCGTGAACTCCGGCCCGCACACATCCAGCCTGGCCTCGCTCTCGTGGCGAACCCGGCCGCTGGAGACGACGCCGAGCGGCTCGCCCAGCGTGTAGACGTCGGTCATGGACCAGACTGTAGTGGGTCAAGTCAACCTAAAACGGATTTTTTCGCATAAGTCCAGGTTGCGACCGTGATCAAATTTTTTCTGTAACTTTAGCCAACCTTTTCCCTATTCTGTGCCTCAAAGTAGTAGAGGAAGTCGGCCACCCCAGGCCGGCTTCAACGTGATACGGGGAGAGGAATCAGCACCCTCATGAGAAGAATCGCACTAGGTATCGTCTCCGCCCTCGTGGGCGGGGCCATGCTGGTGTCGGGGGCGGGGGCCGCCTCCGCCACCAAGGCAGACACGCAGCTCAAGATCCGCGACATCACGCCGAACCCGGTTGTGGTGGAGGCCGGCGCGGAGACGACTGCTTACTTCGACATCGGGGCCAGCTCCGACGTCCAGAAGGTCGAACTGAGCGTCGCTCCCGCCGACGACGGCTTCCGCACGATGCGGACCAAGGACGTCAAGGACCTCGAGGGCTGGCGCTTCGCGATCGGCTTCAACGAGAACGACCCTGACGGCAAGTGGAAGGCCACGGCCGTGGCCTTCGACGGCGCCGGCAAGCAGATCGCCAAGGACGAGGCGTTCTTCGCGGTCGAGATCAACAAGGGCAAGGCGGAGACTGCCATCTGGAGCTTCCGCGCCGACCCGTACAAGGTCCGCAAGGGCAAGTCGATCTACTTCTCCGGCCGCCTCGTCGTTGACGACAACGGCTGGGAGGGCGTCCGTGGCGAGAAGGTGAACGTCTACTACCGCGCCAACGGCTCCAGCGCCTGGAAGTGGGTCGCCTCCGACTGGACCGGTCATGGCGGCAAGTTCTACGCCAAGACGAAGGCGTGGAAGAGCGGCACGTTCCGTGCCGTGTACGCGGGTGACGACGAGCTCGAGGGCGCCAAGAGCCGCACGGACTACGTGCGGGTCTACGGCTCCTGGTGGCGTCGCTGATCCACCACGCTGAGGCCCGGTCCCCTCGGGGGCCGGGCCTTCGGCTTGTCCGGATCCTTTACCTTCTCCCAGGTTTATCGATCACCTGATCGCCGCATGGACAGTCCCATTGTCGTGATCGCCCTGGAAGGAGCCCCCGCATGCCGCATTCCCTCCTCGCCCTCGTCCTGACGAGCACGCTGGGAGCGGCCCCTGCACCCGACCTGACCGTGCGGTACGAGCCCCCCGGCTCGCCCCGCGCCGAGCTGGCCAGGAAGGTGTTGAAGGAGAGCGAGGCGCTGAAGACCAGGATCAAACTGCCCAAGCCGGTCGAGGTCGTCGCCCGCGACTGCGACAAGCCGTCGGCCACGTGGGACGGCGCGGAACGCCGGATCACGATCTGCTACTCCCTCGTCGGCGAGGTCCGCCGCACGCTGATCGGGATCTCGCAGACCGAGGAGGCCGACGCGCGCGCCACGGACCGCCGTGTCGACGGCGCGCTGACCGCGCTCTTCCACCACCAGCTCGGGCGGGCCCTGGGCGCCATGAACGGCCTGCCCGACAGCGAGGCGCGGGCCGACCAGTTCGCCGCGCTGACGCTCGCCTCGGACGCGCCGAAGCGGGTGCCGGCCGCCGCCGAGGCCCGCCACCTGCTCGCCAGTCATGCCGGACTCGGCCGCCTCTCGGGGCAGGAGGAGTCCGCCACGTTCGCCTGCCTGCTGTACGGCGCCGACCCCGCCAGGCACGCCCGCATCGCCAAGGGCGGCTGGGTTCCCGCCGCACGCGCTCCGTTCTGCGCCGACGAGTACAAGCGGGTCAGGTCGGCCATCGGTGCCATGGCCCCAGTGAAAGCCGGCACGTAGCGGGTAGCGTCCGAGTATGGCTGAGGACCTGCTCAGAGACTATGACCCGTTCGACATCTTCGACGCCGAGGCGGCCAGGCTCGACCGGTTCTTCGGCGGCCTCGGCGAGAGCGGGTGGAGGCGGCCGTCCCGCTGCGCGGGCTGGTCGGTCCGCGACGTGCTGGCGCATCTGGCGGGCGAGGAGGCGTACAACCACGCCTGCCTGGACGGGACCGTGCAGGAGCTGATGGACCGGCTGGCCGACGAGGGCGTGAGCGGGTTCAACGACTTCAACGAGTGGTGCGTGCGCGAACGCCGCGACCTTCCCGTCGAAGAGGTGCTGGAGGAGTGGCGGGTCAAGAACGGCGAGACGCGGCGGCGCATGCGGGAGCTCGGCCGCGACGCCATGCTCGACACGATGGCCGGGCCGTACCCCAACGGGTTGCAGGCCTTCCACTACGACTCCGAGTACGCCACCCACGCCGACGACGTCGGCGCGCCCGTGTCCGAGGACGAGGCCGACGACAGGACGTTCTGGCGGGTGGCGGTGGGGCGGTTCGTGCTGGCGGAGCAGGACGCCAAGGTGCAGGTCGAGCAGACGGCCGAGTACATGTGGGTGGCGCTGGACGGCATCACGGCGACGCTGTCGTACCCGGAGTTCGTGGAGGCCACGGTCGGGCGGGTGCCGGACTCGCACGGGCTCGACCCGCGCATCACCGCGGCCCTGAGGTGCCTGGCCTGAGAGGAGCTTGATCATGTGGCTGCGTAACCGTGAAGGCACGGAGCCACTGAGCGCGCGTAGCCCGTTGCGTGCCCGGCGGATCCTGTCCCTGGTGGCGCTGGTGCTCGGCGTCGTGGCGGCGGTGGTCTTCGTGATCATCGCCATGAGCACGGGAGAGCAGGTCTGGCGCTGGGAGGCCGCGATCGCCGCCGTGGTGGCCGTCGTCGCCGCCATCGACCTGGCCATGCTACGGCGCCGCCGTTCAGGTGGTCAGCAGCCTTCAGGTGGTCAGCACCGCGACCAGTAGGAGCAGGATCACCACAGCGCCCACCGTGAAGATCAGCCAGACGTGCGTCAGCGCCCACATGCGCATCCGATCACCGTACGCCTGCGGGAAGAGGTCCCCGCCCGCCTCGATCCTGTTGATGGCCTCCACACGCTTGGCCAGCTCGGGATCTTCCCGCTCGAGCTGCTGCTCGATCTGGGCGAGGATGCGGCGTTCCCTTCCAGAGAGACCCATCACACCACCACTGCTGCTGCTCTCACGCCGGTGAAATCCATGTACCCACCAGTAGGCGGGGCATGCCCGCCGCTTCTAGTGGGGGAACGCCTTGGGCGGGCGGGGCCGGATCTCGTCCCGGTACGCCGCTATTACGGCGGCGACCTGCCGTGCCAGCACGGTGTCCTCGATGCGCTCCAGATAGAGCGAGCGGCGGGCCAGCCCGTCGAGATCTACCGCGAAATAGAGGGCCATGAGTGGATTGATGAACAACTCGCTGCCGCGCGTCCGCGCGGTGAAACGTACGTCACCGAACTCACCGCGCACCGCGGCCGCGATCGAGCCGTTCACGATGCTGGGGTAGTCCGGCATCTCGGATCGGGCGTGGGCGACCGCGTCCAGGTAGAGCGCGCCCGGTTTCGTGGCCCTGGACAACGAGAACGCGCCCAGGTAGGCGCCGTCGCGCTCCAGCGCCGCGAGATTCTCCAGGACCTGTACGTGGTTGACACCGTGATAGGCGTCGACGCCGAACCCGAGGCAGGCGACGATCTTCTCCCGCAGGTCCAGTCCGTGCACGGCGGCGAGACTGGCCATGTCCTCGACCGGCGTGCCGAGACCGGCCTCGTCACCACGCATGAGGATGTCGGTGCCGCCGTCCACCAGGACGATCGTGTCGACGCCGAGCCGGCCGATCAACCGTGCGTAGGCGGCACGCAGCGGCCGCACGCCGACCTTGGGGAAGGCGTACACGGTCGCGGGCAGGCCCTGCGCGTCCAGCCAGCGGGCGAGGGCCCGCTCGGGGAAATACCAGTCGCGGGAGGCCGTGTCCGGGCCTATGACGGCGACGTCCTCGTCCAGCCAGGCGTCGATGTCCAGTGACTCCAGGCGGCTGAACGACAGGTTGGCCAGGTGGACCTCCTTGCCCTGGTCGCGCAGTGCGAGGGCAAGCGGTAACCCGGCGTAGACGTCGAAGCCCCCGCCCGCTCCCGCGACGAGGATCCTTTCGGAGGCCTCGAGGCGGGCGGACAGGGGCGAGTCGAGCATGCGTCAGATTTTGCCGTATCGCTGCTTGAAGCGTTCGACGCGACCGGCGGTGTCGAGGATGCGGCCCTTGCCGGTGTAGAAGGGGTGGCTGGCCGACGACACGTCCACGTCGACGACCGGATAGGTCTTGCCGTCCTCCCACTCGATCGTCCTGTCGCTGGTCAGGGTGGAGCGGGTGAGGAAGGCGAAGCCGGCGCTGGGGTCGCGGAAGACCACGGGACCGTACGCGGGGTGCAGGTTCTTCTTCATGACCCGCCCAACCATACGACAACGGTTTTCATTCCCTGGCTTCGGGATCGAGCCCCAGCACCGTCCGACCGCCGTCCACCGGGACGGTCGCGCCGTTGACGAAGGCGGCCTCGTCCGACAGCAGGTACGCCACCACGGCGGCGACCTCGCCAGGGGTGGCCACCCGTCCCAGGGGGTGGAGCGCGGCCAGCTGCTCTTCGACGGCCGCGGCCTCCTCCGGAGTCCGGGAGGCCAGGAAGGACTCGTAGCGTTCGGTGGCCACCGTGCCTGGGGCGACGGCGTTGACCCTGATGCCGCGCCTGCCGTACTCGACGGCCAGCGCCCTGGTCAGGCCCTCGGTGGCGGCCTTCGCGGTCGCGTACGGGAGGCTGCCCGGCACGGCTCGGGTGGCCTGGTGTGAGGTGACGTTGACGATGGCGCCCGGGATGCCGGCGGCGAGGAAGTGGCGCACGGCGGTGGCGCAGCCCACGACCGCCAGGTCCAGGTTCGCCGCGATCAGCGCCCGCACCTCGGCGATCGGTGAGGCGTGGACGGAGGCGTCACGGAACACGGCGGCGTTGTTGACCCAGCCCCTCAGCGTGCCCGATTCCTGGGCCAGGTCGGCGGCCCAGGCGGCGACCTCCTCGTCGGCCGCGTCGCCGATCACGGGCATCACCCTGGGGCCGGCCCAGGCGAGGGCGTCGGGGTCGCGTTCGATGGCGACCACGGTGTTCTTCTCACCGAGCAGCCTTTCGACCACGGCCTTGCCGATGCCCCGCCCGCCACCGGTGACCACATAGGAAGAACTCATGAGTCCATGGTCGCGCTCGCCTCGAGGGGCGTGACCTTTATCACCGTATTTCAGGCTGGTGAACGGGAACGATCCGTGACGTGATCGCCGCTCCCGGCCCGAAGTCGCCCGCGCGCATGATCGGCGCACTCGCGATCACGCAGACCGCCGGGTACGGCGTGCTCTATTACGCCTTCGCGGTGTTCATTCCGCCGATGTCCCGCGACCTCAACGCCGGGATCGCGCAGCTCACCGGGGCGATCACGCTGGCCGTCCTGGTGTCGGGCGTCGTGGCGCCCGTCATCGGCCGCTGGCTGGACCGGCACGGCGCTCGCGGGCTGATGACGGTCGGCTCCGCGCTGGGCGCGGCCGCGGTGCTGGCGTGGTCGCAAGTGAGCTCCGTGGCGCAGTTGTACCTCGTGTGCGCGGTGCTCGGCGTTGCGTCGGCCATGGTCTTGTACGAGGCCGCGTTCGCGGTGATCGTGGCCTGGTTCGACGCGGCGCGGCGGGCGCGGGCGCTGCTGGCCGTCACTGTGGTCGCCGGGTTCGCCTCCAGCATCTTCCTGCCGCTGACCGGGTTCCTCGTCGAGCGGTACGGGTGGCGGCAGGCGCTGGTCGTTCTCGCCGCCGGGTACGCGCTGACCGCCGTGCCCCTGCACGGCCTGGCGGTGCGGAGCCGCCGGGCGCCGCCCCACGTGAACCGGGGCGAGATCGTCGGCGCCGCCTTGCGGGAGCGGCCCTTCTGGCTGCTGGCCGCCGGGTTCCTCACCCATACCGGGGCGGTGGCGGTCATGGGCGTGCTGCTGGTCACGTACCTGATCACGCTGGGGCACCCGCCGCTGTTCGCGGCGAGCGTGGCGGGGCTGCTGGGCGTGCTCTCGGTGACCGGCCGGCTGGTCACCACGGGGCTGCAGGCGCGCTGGCGGGTGGCGCCGATCACGGCGGTGATGTTCGGGCTGCAGGGGCTGGCGGCGGTGCTGCTGCCGCTGGTCGGGCGAAGCGTGGCGGGGGCCGTGGCGGCGGTGGTCCTGTTCGGGCTTGGCTTCGGGGTGGCGACGATCGCCCGGCCCGCTCTGCTCGCCGACCGGTACGGCACCGCCGCGTACGCGTCGTTGAGCGGGGCACTCACGCTGCCGATCACCGTGGCCAAGGCGGTCGCGCCGTTGATGGCGGCCGGGATCGCGCAGTTCGCCGGGTATCCGGCGGTCATGGCGGCGGTGGCTGCGGCCTGCGTACTCGGGGCGCTGTCGCTGGTGGCCTACGATAGGTCCCCTGCCGCGACCTAGCGGATCGCCCTCCGCGAACTTACGATCCGTTCCCCCACGATCACGTAAGGTAGCCGCATGGATACCGCCTCCCAGGTTCTGCACCGCGTGTTCGGCTACGACTCGTTCCGTGCGGGTCAGCAGGAGATCATCGATCACGTCGTGGCCGGCGGCGACGCGCTCGTCCTCATGCCGACCGGCGGCGGCAAGTCGCTCTGCTATCAGATCCCCGCCCTGGTGCGCCCCGGCGTGGGTGTGGTCATCTCCCCGCTCATCGCGCTGATGCAGGACCAGGTCGACGCGTTGCGGGCGCTCGGCGTGCGGGCCGGGTTCCTCAACTCGACGCAGGATTTCGGCGAGCGCCAGCTGGTGGAGGCCGAGTTCCTGGCCGGCGAGCTCGACCTTCTCTACCTCGCCCCCGAGCGGCTGCGCGTGGAGGCCACGATGCGGCTGCTGGCCAAGGGCGACATCTCGGTGTTCGCCATCGACGAGGCGCACTGCGTGGCGCAGTGGGGCCACGACTTCCGCCCCGACTACCTCGCGCTCTCCGAGCTGCACGAGCGCTGGCCGGAGGTGCCGCGCATCGCGCTGACCGCGACCGCCACCCCGGCCACGCACGCGGAGATCTCCTCCCGACTCGGCCTTGAGCAGGCCCGCCACTTCGTGGCCAGCTTCGACCGGCCCAACATCCACTACCGCATCACGACCAAGAGCGAGCCCAAACGGCAGTTGCTGGAGTTCCTGCGCACCGAGCATCCGGGCGAGTCCGGCATCGTCTACTGCCTGTCGCGTTCCTCGGTCGAGAAGATCGCCGAGTTCCTGGTGGACAACGGCATCGCGGCGGTGCCGTACCACGCGGGGCTCGACGCCCGCACCCGAGCCACGCACCAGGCCCGCTTCCTGCGGGAGGACGGGCTGATCGTGGTGGCCACGATCGCCTTCGGGATGGGCATCGACAAGCCGGACGTCCGCTTCGTCGCCCATCTCGACCTGCCCAAGTCGGTGGAGGGCTACTACCAGGAGACCGGGCGGGCGGGTCGCGACGGGTTGCCGGCGACCGCGTGGATGGCATATGGGCTGCACGACGTCGTCCAGCACCGGCGCATGGCCATGGAGGGGGACGACGCCCACCGCCGCCGTCAGGTCCTGCACCTGGACGCCATGCTGGCGCTGTGCGAGACCGTCGGGTGCCGCCGGGTGATGTTGCTGGACTACTTCGGGCAGCAGGGCTCCGAGCCGTGCGGCAACTGCGACACCTGCCAGGCGGCGCCCGAGTCGTGGGACGGCACGGTCCCGGCCCAGAAGGTGCTCTCGACGGTGTTGCGGCTGGCGCGTGAGCGGCGGCAGAAGTTCGGGGTCGGACAGGTGGTGGACATCCTGCTCGGCAAGAAGACCGCCAAGGTGCTGCAGCACGGGCACGACACGTTGACCGTGTTCGGTGTGGGAGCCGACCTGGGCAACGCGGAGTGGCACGGGGTGGTGCGGCAGCTCCTGGCGCAGGGGTTGCTGGCGGTGGAGCCTGACCACGGTGCTCTGGTGCTCACGGACGACAGCGCGGCGGTGCTGCGCGGGCAGCGCGAGGTGCTGCTGCGCCGCGACACCCTGCGCCCGGCCCGCGCCAAGGTGGCCGCTTCTGCCAAGGGACGATCGGCCGCCGTCGAGCTCCCGGCGGAGGCCGCCCCGGTCTTCGAGCGCCTGCGGGCCTGGCGGGCCGGCGTCGCGAAGGAGCAGGGGGTTCCGGCGTACGTCATCTTCCACGACGCCACGCTCCGCGAGATCGCCACCCGGTCACCGTCGACACTGGCGGAGCTCAGCTCGGTGAACGGGGTCGGGGACAACAAGCTGGCGAAATACGGCGAGCAGGTCCTCGAAGCACTGGCCGACGCCGACACCTGACGCGGGCGTGGTGGCGACGGCACCTGACGCGGGGGCGTGGTGGTGGCGACGGCCGCACGAAGAACGGTCGTCGCCACCACGTTGGTCGGCCTGGTCGCGGCGGTCCGATGCCCCGCGCGCCGCCGATCGACCGGCCGGACGTGTGTTGTCGGCTCCTGGCGCGGCGGGTGGGCCCGCTCACGATCTTCTCACCGTATCGGACGAGCCGTCGCGGGTTCGCGGGATCCCGGAGCACCAGGTACACGAGGATCGTACGGTGTGCGCGCAGGACGTGCCCGACCGGGGCAGGGGTACTGACCAGTTAAGTTACGTGCACGACGGCCAGTTCGGGTCGCGGCCGAGATAGGCGAGCAGACGGTTCTGAGCGGGCGCGTACGCGGGGACGGTCACCTGCGCGGCGAAACGGTCCGGGCGGTCGGCCTGAGTGACGAACAGCGGGACGAGGTCGAGCAGTTCCTCGGCCATCAGGGGCGGGATCGGGCGGTGCTCGCCGCAGGTCCTGGCCACGTCCCAGCCGTGCACGGCGATCTCGATGGCGCCGACCACGGCCACCATCGGGGTGGTCAGGTGGCGGTCGTGTACGAAGATCAGATCGCCGGCGAGTGTGCCCGCCCAGGTGCCGAGGACCTCGGTGGCGTCGTCCCTGAGGAGCAGGGCCGGGTTGCCGCCTTGGGCATGCCGCCTCCGGGCGGTTCTCCTGGGGTGCGGGCCGACGTGGCCGGTGGCGGCCTCGTTCAGGGTGTGGAGGGAGTCCGTCACGTGATCGAGCAGCCGTTCCAGGGTCCAGCCGGCGCACGGGGTGGGACGGCAGAGGGCGGCCGGGGTCACGACACGAAGGCTGCCGAGCGTGTAGTCGATCGCCCGCTCCAGCAGTGCCACGCCGGCCTTGAGCGCCATTCTCGACTCGCCGTTCATATCGCCTCCTTGAAGGTGGAGACCCCGACGCGGGCGGAAAATCATCGGCTCGGGGGTGACTTCTTCGGCCCTCGTCGCGGGGAGGCGGCGCGTCGTACGCTCAGACGGCCCCGGGGCTCCGGCCCTCTGCCGGTGGCGGAACCTCCAGCGGTCGTGCGGAGTAAGTACGGGCGAGGAGGTGCGATGAGACGGATGGTGGCGCCACTGCTGGTGCTGGGTGCGGCGGTTGCCGGGTGTGGCGCCGGTGGCGAGCAGCCTGCGGCGCGGACGCCCTCGGCGGCCGACAAGGGCACGCTTGCGAGCCCCGGTTCGGTCACGAGTCCGCGCTCGTCCGCCGGCCCTGGTCGCGTCGTCGCCGGGGCCGGGTGCAACGGGACGCCGGTGTTCCTGGGGCAAGGGTTCCCCGAGGTGCGGGGCACGGCGAAGGGAGCTGAGTTGTGGGGACTGCTGTTCGCCAAGGGGCCGCCGCCGCTCCCCCGTGGCGCGGAAGTCAAGATCGTGTGGCGGATGACCGGCGAGGGCCCGCTGCAGGTCAAGGCCGAGCTGCCGGACGGCACGCGGGCCAGGCTCGCGTGGGGTCCTGAGCAGCATGACGGCTCGAGCTGGCGGCGGCCCGGCCAGGAGTGGGGCACGGGGTTCGTCTTCCCGAAGCCCGGCTGCTGGAAGATCGAGCTGACCCGCACACGCGGCTCAGGCCACGCCTGGCTGCTCGTCCGTTAGCGGCCTGCGAAGGGTACCGGCTGCTCGGCCGTCAGCGGCCCGCGACGGGCACCGGCTGCTCGGCCGTCAGCGGCCCGCGAGGGCGCGGTCCACGAAGGCGGTGACGTCGTCCAGGACCTCGTCCTTGTTGACCTCGTTGAACACCTCGTGCCTGGCACCCGGGTAGATCCGCTCGGTCAGGTCGGTCCCCCGCACGGCGTCGATCCCGCCCCTGCTGGGCCCGAGCGGCACGAGCTGGTCGTCCTCCCCGTGCACCCACA
Organism: Nonomuraea polychroma; assembly: GCF_004011505.1. NCBI lineage: Bacteria > Bacillati > Actinomycetota > Actinomycetes > Streptosporangiales > Streptosporangiaceae > Nonomuraea > Nonomuraea polychroma. The sequence goes on along the minus strand of NZ_SAUN01000001.1, from coordinate 11,230,986 downwards.
ACGTGGGCAGCGCCCCGAACGTGCCGCCCTTGGCGATCGCCGTCAGCGTCGTGGCGAACGCCTCCAGCGTGGCGCGCTTGAACGGCCCGTGCCACACCAGCGGGTCAGCGGCGTACGCCGCTCCCACCGCCGGGTCGCGGGACAGGGTGGCCGGATCGATGGGGATGTCGGGGATCTCCTCCAGGGCAAGCAGCGCGGGGAGCACCTCCCACTCGCCGATCACCGGGCCGGACAACACGAGCGCGGCCAGGCCCGTGCCGTACCGCTGGGCGTAGCGGGCGGCGATCATGCCGCCCATCGAGTGGCCGATCGCCACGACGGGTACGCCGGGGTGGTCCGCCCTGGCGCGCTCCTCGACCGCGTGCACGTCGGTGACCACGTCCTCGAAGTCCTCGATCAGCACCCGGTCGCCCTCCGACCTGCCGTGGCCGACGTGGTCGAGCCCGTAGACGGCGGCGCCGTGCCGGACGAGCCGGTCGGCCACGTGCTCATAGCGGCCGATGTGCTCGCCGTAGCCGTGGATCAGGATGACCACATAGCGGGGCTCGTCGTTGGGCCATTCGCGGACCGTGTTGAGTCCTCGGACGCCGGTGAAGGTGTGCTCTCGCGACTCGGCCATACTCACTGATCACCTGCCGTGTGGATGCCCCGCTCTTCAGTGCAGGGAGGAAACGCGGAAGGGTGGGCCATTTTCGTCTCCCGTTTGTCGGTGGCGGTCGGTAATCTTCTGGTCATGTCCCGTTACCGGCTGCAGCCCACCCCTGCTCAGGAGGCGGCGCTGGCCGAGCATTGCGGGCACGCTCGATTCGTGTGGAATTTGGCGGTTGAGCAGCATGGGCATTGGCGGCCGGGCCGTCAGAGCGTGCCCGGGTTCGCCGAACAGTGCCGCCAACTGACCGAAGCACGGGCGGAGTTCGCCTGGTTGCGCGCGGGATCGATCATCGTCCAGCAACAGGCCCTGAAGGACTTCGCCCAGGCGATGGCGAACTTCTTCGCCGGCACCCACCGCAAGCCGACATGGCGCAAGCGAAGGCGGAGCGAAGGGTTTCGCATCGTTGGCAAGCGGGGCCGGCATTGGGATGTGCGCCGCCTCTCCCACAACGTCGGCGAGGTGAAGATTCCCAAGGTGGGATGGGTGCGGTTCCGTTGGTCCCGCGCTGTTCCCGACGGCGTGAAGTCGTTTCGCATCACCCGGGACGCCTCCGGCCGCTGGCACGTGGCATTCGCCGCCATCCCCAGCCCGATCCCAGCACCTGGCACGGGCGCGGCGGTGGGGGTGGACCGCGGCGTGGCCGTCAGCGCGGCACTGTCCACTGGTGAGATGCTGAACGCTCCAACGCTGCGGCAAACGGAGAAGAGACGTCTGTCGCGGCTGCTGCGCAAACTGGCCAGGGCCACACGCGGATCGAAACGTCGGGCCAGGATCAAGCGGGCCATCGCCCACCTGAGGGCGCGGGAGACGGACCGGTGCAAGGACTGGGTGGAGAAGACCTCCACCGATCTGGCCCGCCGTTTCGATCTGATCGCCGTGGAAGACTTGAAGATCAGAGACATGACGCGGTCGGCGAAGGGCACCCGTGCCGAGCCCGGGCGCAACGTCCGGCAAAAGGCCGGCCTCAACCGAGTCATTCTCGCTTCTGGCTGGGGCCGGCTCGTTGAACGCCTGGAGCACAAGGCCCCAGGCCGGGCGGTGAAAGTCAGCCCCGCGCACACGAGTCAGCGGTGCTCGGCGTGCGGGATCGTGGATCGGGAGGCGCGCGAGAGCCAAGCCGTCTTCCGCTGCCGGTCCTGCGGATACGCCGACAACGCCGATGTGAACGCGGCTCGCAACATCGAACACGCGGCAGGGCATGCCGTGTCTGCGCGGGAAGGGCCACGGGTTGCCGGGCCGGTGCACCGCGAACCTCAACCTGTCTTCCTCTCAGCTTGAGTGGGTGGGTTGGAATCCCCCTCATTTACGAGGGGGAGGATGTCAATCCTCGATCGAGATGTCGGCGAGCCTACGTCGACCGCTCGCCACCGACAACCGGCATACGCTGAAGGCTGTGATGATCCCGTTGCCGATGAGGGAGATCGCGCCCGGAGCGGTGCACCTGCCCGGCTGGCTCGCGCTGGAGGAGCAGCAACGCCTGGTCCGGGCCTGCCGCGCATGGGCCAGGGGCCCGGTGCCGATGCGGCACACGGTGCTGCCCGGAGGCGGTGTCATGTCCGTGCAGACGGTGTGCGTGGGCTGGCACTGGCAGCCGTACCGCTACACCCGCCTGGCCCACGACGTCAACGGACGCAAGGTGGCCGACTTCCCCGACTGGCTCGGCGAGCTCGGCCGGCGGGCCGTTGCCGACGCCTACGGCCGGCCCGGCGACGACTACGCGCCCGACACCGCGTTGATCAACTTCTACGACGGCCAGGCCAAGATGGGCATGCATCAGGACAAGGACGAGAAGTCCGACGAGCCGGTGGTGTCGCTCAGCATCGGCGACACCTGCCTGTTCCGCTTCGGCAACACCGAGACGCGCGGCAAGCCGTACACGGACGTGGAGCTGGCCTCAGGCGACCTGTTCGTGTTCGGCGGCCCGTCGCGCCTGGCCTACCACGGCGTGCCCAAGGTCTATCCGGGGACGGGCGACCCGGCCACCGGTCTCGCCTCCGGCCGGCTCAACATCACGATGCGGGTCACCGGCCTCCGGTGACAAAGTCGAAGTCGTCGTCGGAGAGCGTGCGCCGCAGGATCCGCAGCACCTTGGCGGCGTCGTCGTCCGGCCCCTCCATGTAGAAGGGCTTGCCGTCGCGCCCGAAGGTGATCGACGAGCCGCCCTCCCACTTGCCCAGCGCGTCGGACGCCGGCCCGAAGTCCTCGTGCGGCTCGAACCCGAGCGTGCGGGCGTAGTCCACGGACCCGTACACCAGGTGCCTGGCCAGCTCGATCGGCACCTCCTGCCAGCCGGCGTATTCGCCGAAGAAGAACTCGCGGAAGCGCCGCAGCTCGCGGTCGTCCATCACGTCGGGGCCCATGGCGCTCTTCACGCCCAGGCAGAAGACGTCGGCCAGGTAGCCGCAGACCGTCACCCGGTCCCAGGTGTGCCGCCGGGCCACCAGCACGCTCACCAGGCCTTCCGTGCCCGCCTCCGGCGCCTCGTCGGCCCACCCGCGTGCCGGGTCCACGCCGAGCCCGGCGCTCCAGCCGACGTTGATCCAGCAGCCGACCACCTCGGGCTCGCCGGTTTCCGTCGTCTCCGCGGCGATCTCCCGTACCAGCGGCGCCACGACGGACGGCGGCACCTTGAGGGCGCGGGCGATCTCCTTCGGGGAGCGGCCCTGGGCGCGCAGCTCGCGTACCTGCTTCTTCAATTCCGCTGTGTCCACCGGGGCAGCCTAACGGCGGCGGGCGGCGAGCCACCACCGGCCCTCATTCGGACAGGCGGCGGGCGAGCCAGGCCAGGGCGAGCGGGTACCGGTATTCGATGGCGCCGTGCCCGGCGTCGAAGAGCTCGAAATACACCCGCTCGTCCGGTACGCCGGCCGCCTCGAGTGCCCGGCGGAACGCGACCGCGCCGAAGTCCAGGAAGTACTCGTCCTTGTTGCCGGCATCCACCCAGATGGCCCGCATCGACCGCAGTGCCGCGGCGTACTTCGGCTCGCGGGCCATCACGACGGGATCGTGGTCCAGCCAGCGCCGCCACACCTCCGGCACGAGCGCGCCGATGTCGTCGAACGGCAGGTGCACGGCGCCGTCCTCGTCGGCCGAGTACGCGGCCGCGTAGGCGTACATCTCCAGCAGCTCCAGGTCGCCCTCCTTGGTGCCGGCGAGCCGGCTGCGGAAGTCGGCGAGGAACTTGACGTACGAGCCGTCGTACATGTCCCGCAGCCTGCGCGCCAGTTCGGGGAACGACCGCTGCGCGCTGACCTCGAACAACGCGTCTCCGGCATGCGTGGCGAGGGCGCCGAAGACGTCCGGCGCCAGCATGGCGGTCACCATGGCGCCGTACCCGCCGCTCGACTTGCCGGTGACCGCGCGATGATCGCGGTCGGCGATCGTGCGGTAGTGGGTGTCCACCCACGGCACGACCTCGTCGCGCAGGTAGGAGTGGTAGCGGCCGGTGGCGGGCGAGTCCAGGTATTGGCTGCCGCCGAGCGCGGTCCACGCGTCCACGTACACGACGATCACCGGCGGCGCCTCGCCGTTCGCGAACACGGCGTCGGCCAGCTCCGGGTACGGCTGGCGGAAGGGCGCCCGGTTCAGCCACATCGTGACGTGGCCGGTGTAGCCGAGCAGCACGTAGACGGTCGGGTAGCGGCGCTCGGGCGCGTCATCGTAGCCGGGCGGCACGTAAACGAGCAGCGGCCGCTCGTGCGGGTCGCCCAGAGGGTTGTCACGCAGCAGGGCGCTGTCGATCACGTGGTGGTCGAGACGGCCGGCCAGATCGGCGGACCAGGGCAGCATGGGATTTCCCTCCAGGGCTCAGCCGACGGACGAGGTCACCGTGTCCACCCCGGTCTGGGTGACGGCGCGTCCGGAAACCAGGACGAGTGCGAGGTTACGCAGGTCGGCGATGCGGTCGAGCGGGTCGCCGCGCACCGCGATGAGGTCGGCTCGTTTGCCTGCCTCCAGGGTGCCGGTCACCGCGCCGACCCCGCAGGCGTCGGCGGCCCGGACGGTGGCCATCTCGACGATCTCCGCGTTGCCGAACCCGGCGTGCGCGAACACCTCCAGGCCGGCGACGTACGCGTCGGTGGGGTTGGGCACGTCCGCCGCGGCGAACCCGGAGTCGGTGCCCGCGATGAGGCGCACCCCGGCCGCCCGCATGGCGACGACCCCGTCCAGCCAGGCGTCGAACATCTCGGAGCCGAAGGTGTCGCGTAATCGCCAGAACACGCCGTGCACGGTGGGGCAGACGTACGTGCCGCTGGCCGCGACAACGTCGGCCAGCTCGGCGTCGTAGCGGTGGCCGGCGGCGGTCAGGAACGTGCAGTGCTCGATGGTGGCGACGCCCGCCTCGACCGAGCTGCGGATCGCGGCGTGCGCGTGGGCGTGGGCGGCGACGCCCTTGCCGCGTGTGGCGGCCTCCTCCACGACGGCGCGGATCTGCTCGGTGCTGTATTGGCGCACCCAGCTCGGCGGCGCGCCAGGCGTCATCTGGCCGCCCGAGACCATCACCTTCAGGCAGTCGGCGCCGGCGCGGAGGTTCTCCCTGGCGACGCGGCGGATGGCGGGTTCGTCGTCGGCCTCGCCGCCCATGTACCAGCAGTGGCCGCCGGTGATCGTGATCGGCCTGGTCGCGGCCAGGAGGTGCGGGCCGACGGCCAGGCCCTCCTCGATCGCGTCACGCAACGCCAGGTCGAGGAAGCCGCGGCCGCCGAGGTCGCGGGCCGTGGTGACACCCGCGGAGACGAGCTTGCGCGCGTTCTCGGCCATGCGGAGCAGCAGGTGGTGGTCGCTCTCGGCGCTGCGCCGCGCCACCGGGTCGACCTTGGCGTCGAACCCGAGGTGCACGTGCGCGTCGATCAGGCCTGGCAGGACGGTGTGGCCGGGCAGGTCGAGCACCTCGCCGGCGTCGCCGGCACTGCCGCGCGGCCCCACGGAGACGATCTCGGTGCCGTCCACGGCGACCTCGCCGCCCTGGATCACCTCCCCGGGACGCCCCGTCAGCACCCTGTCGGCGCGAATGATCCGCATGCACCCCAGCCTGCCACACGGGCCCCTGTCCGCTATGGGGCTTAAGGGCGCGGGAAGGGGATCGTAAGGGCGGCCCGGCACTTTGGAAGCGTCGACATTCCAGTTCTACGAGGGACGGCAGCGATGAGCCAGACCGCCGACTATGCCTTCACCCGCGTGTTCGACGCGCCGCTCGGCCTGGTGTGGGCCGCGTGGACCGAGCCGGAGCGCTTCTCCCAATGGTTCGGGCCCCGGATGATGGCCACGCCGGTCGGCCGGCTGACCCTGGACGCGTGGCCCGGCGGGGTCTGGCGGGCCACGTTGATGGGCGACGAGGGGTTCGAGGTGACGGTGGACGGCACCTACCGCGAGGTGCGCAAGCCCGTGCGGCTGGTGTTCACGACCGGCGATCCGGACGAGCCGGGCGACGGGCCCGCGTCGGTGGTGACGATCGACTTCGCGGACGTGGACGGCAAGACCGAGATGCGCTTCCACCAGCACGGCGTGAACGTCGAGCTGACCGGCTGGATGGAGTTCTTCGACCGCCTGGCCGAGCACCTCACAGCAGCTTCGGAGCGTCCTCCAGCTTGAGGGCGGCGCCTTCGGCGTACGCGGCCGCGAACGCCTCCTCGCCGAGCGCGTCACGCGCCTGGGCAGCGATCCGCTCGATCTCCGACAGTTCCCAGGGCCCCGCGGGCGTCTGGTGGTGTTCCCTGGCCGCGGCCGCCAGCCCGAGCAGCCTGGCGGCCTTCTCGGTCGCCCCCGAGGCGGAGGCCGCGCCTTCGACAACGGACGTGGCCCCCCTTGGGTCGCCGAGCCGCTGCGCGGCCTCCAGCGCTTCCGCCTGCAGCGCCAGGGCCTTCGCGTTGTCACCGCGCATCTCCGCGATGTGGCCGAGTTCGGTGAGCGCGTCCGACAGGTACATGGCCGGGCCGCGCCGTGCGCCTTCCAGCAGGCGCAGCCAGATCGTCTCAGCCTCGTCCAGCCGGCCCGTCCGGCGCAGGGTGATGGCCAGGCCCATCTCCGCCTGGATCTCCCCGTCCTTGTAGCCCTGGTCGGCGGCCAGTTTCCTGGCCCGTTCGCAGAGCTCGACGGCGCGGTCGTACTCGCCGCTCTCCATCGCGACCCAGCCGAGCCAGGCGGTGTGCGTGGCGACCTGGGGCCACAGGCCGAGGTCCTCCGCCATCCGCAGTCCCTCGCCGAACAGCCGGTTGGCACGCTCGGCGTCGTAGGCCATCTCGGCCACCGACGCCAGCCACTCCGTCGCCCGCAGCAGGCCCCAATGGTCGCCGAGCTCGGTGAACAGCCGGGCGCTCTCCCCTGCGAGCCGCTCCAGCGCTTCGACGTCCCGCCGCGTGAACGCGTCCATCGCCTGCCTGGCCAGTGCGGCGGCCACGCCCCACGTGTCGCCGACGGCCCGGAACGTGGCCAGCGCCCGGCTGGTCAGCTCCTGTCCCGTCGGCATGTCGGGGACGTGCATGGCGAGGAACAGCCCGGCTCTGGCCCGCTGGCCGGGGTCGGCGACGGCTTCCAGCGCGGGCCCCCACTCGACGTGCTCGCCGAGCGTGAGCGCGAACCCGGCGTGCCAGGCCGCCGCCCTGGCCCTGGCCGGGGTGGGGTCGCCGGGGACGGACAGGGCCGCGGCCAGCGACCGTCTGCCCTCGGCCAGCCTGCCGCGCAGGAACCAGTACCAGGTCAGCGCGTTCGCCAGCCTGGCCGCGCCGTCGCCGTCCGCGTGGGCGATCGCCGTGTCGAGCGCGGTACGCATGTTGGCGGCCTCGGCGTCCAGGCGCAGCAGCCAGTCCCGCTGCTCATGCCCGTACAACTTCGGCTCGGCCTGTTCGGCGAGCGCCAGGTAGTGGCGCAGGTGCGCGAGGCGTACCCGGTCGAGCTCGCCCGCGTCGGCCAACCGGGCGAGACAGTACGCCGACACCGACTCCAGCAGCCGGTATCTGACCCCCGCCGGGGTGTCCACCACGACCACGAGCGAACGGTCGACGAGCCTGGCCAGCAGGTCGAGCACGTCGAGCCCCGGCTCCCCGCAGACGGACTCGGCCGCCTCCAGCGTGCACCCCTCGGCGTGCGCCGCCAGGCGGCGCAGGACGCGGCGCTCCTCGTCGGACAGCAGCTCCCAGCTCCAGTCGATCACCGCGGTCAGCGTCTGCTGGCGGGCCGGGGCGCCACGCTGTCCGGAGGCCAGCAGCCGGAACCTGTCGTCCAGCCTGGCCACCACGCCGTGCACGCCGAGCGCGCGCACCCGGGTCGCGGCCAGCTCCAGAGCCAGCGGGATGCCGTCCAGGCGCCGGCACAACTGGGCGACGGCCTGCGCGTTGCCGGCATCGAGCGCGAAGCCGCGGGCGGCGGCCGCGGCGCGGGTCACGAACAGCCTGACGGCCTCCGAACGCGCCATGACCGTCAGGTCGGCACTGGCGGGCACGTCGAGCGGCGGCACGCTCCACAACACCTCGCCGTCCACGGCGAGCGGCTCCCTGCTGGTGGCCAGGATCCGCAGGCCCGGGCAGGCCCGCAGGAGCGACTCGGCCAGCTCGGCGACCTGCTCGACCACGTGCTCGCAGTTGTCGAGGACGAGCAGCATGCGGCGCTGCCTGAGCGCGCCGACGAGCTGCCCCGCCACGTCGGCCGCGTCGGCGCCTTCCCTGATGTCCAGAGCCGTCATGACCGCCTCCGCCGGGGTGCGCGAGGCCTGCTCCAGCCCCGCCTGAACCCCCTGGTCGAGCTCGACCAGCCAGGCGCCGTCCGCGAACCCGTCCAGCAGCCGGTTCGCCGCCTCCAGCGCGAGCCGGGTCTTGCCGACCCCGCCGCTGCCGGTGAGCGTCACCAGCCGTTCGTCCCCGACCAGCGCGCACACCTCGGCCAGGGCATCGTCCCTGCCGATCAGCTTGCTGAGAGCGGCGGGCAGGTTCGTCAGCGGCCGGTCGGCAGGCACGCTCAGCGACGGGTCCTGCCCGAGTATCGCCTGGTGGAGGGCGACCACGTCGGGACCGGGGTCGAGGCCGAGCTCGTCGGCCAGCCGCTCGCGCAGCTCGCCGTAGCTGGCCAGCGCCTCGCTCTGGCGCCCCGCACGGTAGAGCGCCCGCATGTGCACGGCACGCAGCCGCTCCCTCAGCGGATGGCGGGCCACCAGGTCACCGAGCTCCCCCACGAGCAGCCCGTGCTCGCCGAGCTCCAGCCGTGCCTCGGCGTGCTGCTCCAGTGCCGACAGCCGCTGCTCCTCCAGCCGGACGATGGCCGACCTGGTGTATTCCTCGTCGGCGAAGTCGGCGTACGCCGGTCCCCGCCACAGGTCCAGCGCCTCACCCAGCAGCCTGGCCTTCGTCCGCGGGCTGTCGGCGGCCTCGGCCTGCGTCAGCAGATGCGCGAAGCGCTCGGCGTCCAGGGCGCCGGGGTCGGGGCGCAGCAGGTAGCCGGGGGCGCGGGAGACCACGAGGTTCTTGCCCCCGGGCTCGGCGTCCTCGAGCGCCTTGCGCAGCTGCGAGACGCGTACCTGCAGCGCGCCCGCCGGGTTGCCCGGCGGCTCCTCGCCCCACAGGTCTTCGACCAGCCGGTCCACGGACACCGGATGGCCTTCGTGGACGAGCAGGTCGACGAGCAGTGCCCGGACCTTGAGTCCGGGGATCGTGACGACCTCACCGGCGTCGGTCCACACACCCAGCGGGCCCAGCACCCCAAAACGCATGCTCGTCACCTTATGTGCGGCCGTAAGCCTGCGAAAAGAACATCGGAAGGCCCGTCGAGCACGGTGGAGGCAACTGAAAGGGGAACGAGATGACCATCGACGTCCGCGCCGGGCGCAAGGAATGGGCCGGCCTCGCGGTCCTGGCCTCCGTGGCTCTGCTGCTCTCCATCGACTTGAGCGTGCTCTACCTGGGGCTCCCGCACCTCAGCGCCGGCCTGGGCGCCACCGCCTCGCAACAACTCTGGATCCTGGACATCTATTCGTTCATGCTCGCCGGCTTCCTCGTCACCATGGGCACGCTGGGCGACAGGATCGGCCGGCGCAGGCTCCTGATGATCGGGGCGGTGGCGTTCGGGGCGTCCTCCGTGCCGGCCGCGTACTCGGTGAGCGCCGAGATGCTCATCGCCGCCCGGGCGCTGCTCGGCATCGCCGGGGCGACGCTGCTGCCGTCGTCGCTGGCGCTGATCAGGAACATGTTCAGGGACGGCAAGCAGATGGGGACCGCGATCGGGCTCTGGTACGGCTGCTTCACGCTGGGCATGACGGTCGGCCCGCTGGTGGGCGGGCTGCTGCTGGAGCACTTCTGGTGGGGCTCGGTGTTCCTGATGGGGGTGCCGTTCATGGTGCTGGTGCTGGTGGCGGGCCGGACGCTGCTGCCGGAGTACCGCGACCCGAACGCCGGCCGCATGGACCTGGCCAGCGTCGCCGTGTCGCTGGCGACGATCCTGCCGGTCGTGTACGGGCTCAAGGAGGTCGCCAGGAGCGGCTGGCAGCCGGCGGCCGCGGCGGCGATCGCCGCCGGAGCGGCGTTCGGCGTGATGTTCGTCCGCCGCCAGCGCCGTCTCGCGGACCCGCTGCTCGACCTGCGCCTGTTCGCCAACCGCCCGTTCGCCGCCACGCTCGGGATCATGTTGCTCGGCGGCGTCGTCATGGCCGGCACGACGTTGATGACCACCCAGTACCTGCAGACCGTGCAGGCGTTGTCCCCGCTGGAGGCAGGGTTGTGGCTGGTGCCGCAGAACATAGCCATGATCGCGGCACTGGCGCTCGCCCCGGCGATCGCGCGCCGCGTCGGCGCCGCGTACGTGATGGCGGCCGGGCTGGCGGTGGGCGCCGTGGGGTTGTTCCTGCACACGCAGGTGCCGAGCGTCAGGGGTGTCGGGCTGCTCGTGACCGGTCTCGTCCTGGCCTCCGCCGGCATCGCGCTGCCGATGGGCGTGGGCAGCGGCGTGATGATGACGGCCGCGCCCCCGGAGAAGGCCGGGTCGGCGGCGTCGTTGTCGGAGACGAGCGGCGAGTTCGGCGTCGCGGTGGGCGTGGCGGCCATGGGCAGCCTGGGCACTGCCGTCTACCGGGGCGAGCTCCCCGAACGGCTGCCGGTGGAGGCGGCCCGCGAGAGCATCACCGCCGCGGTGACCGCCGCGAGGGACCTGCCGGACGTGCTCGACCTGGCTCGTGCCGCCTTCACCACCGGGCTCAACACGGTGGCCGCGGTCGGCGCGATCATCTTCCTCGGCCTGGCCGCCGTCACGATCGCCGTCCTGCGACGGCACGACGCCGCGGCCTGACCCCTTGGCGCGAGGCGGCACGCCGCCGCAAGAGGCGTCGCGGCTCAGTCACCACGCGCCGAGGGCGGCGCCTTCCTCGCCGACCCCCGGTAGAGGTCGGCGTCGTAGCGACGGTCGTTGTCGTCCAGCTTCGCCGTCGCCGCCGCCATCAGGTCCACGCCCAGCACATCGGCCAGCCGCACCAGGTAAAGCGTCACATCGCCCAGCTCCGTACGCATCCTGGCGAGCGTCTCGGGATCCGGGCTCCGCGACTCGTCGGCGGTGAGCCACTGGAACTCCGCCGCCAGCTCCCCCACCTCACCCGCCAGCGCCATCACGAGGTTCTTGGGCGTGTGGAACTGCTCCCAGTCCCTGACCCGGGCGAACTCGCGCAGGCGTGCGGCAAGGTGCTCCAGCTCCGTCGTCACGTCGCGACCCTACCGACCCGCACCGGCCTCGACCGCCTGGCCACTCCCGCCGCGAGCGGGTTCAACCACAAGATCGACGCACCCCGCACCGTGTACGCTTCCGCGCGTGTCCGAATTATCCGTACCCGGCTACGAGATCAAGGGCGTGCTCGGGCAGGGCGGCTTCGGCGTCGTGTACGTGGCTCTGCAATCCGCGGTAGGCCGCGAGGTCGCGCTCAAGGTGGACAACCGGGTCCTGCTGTCCGACCGCGACCGGCGCCGGTTCCTCCGCGAGGTCACGGCGGCCGGCTCGCTGTCCGGCCACCCCCATGTCGTTCCCGTCTACGACGCGGGCCTGCTGCCCGACGGGCGGCCGTACATGGTGCTGGAGATGTGCCCCGGCGGCTCATTGGCCGGCCGCAGGCTGACCCCGGCCGAGGCCCGCGACGTGGGCGTGCGCATCGCCGACGCCCTGTCCGCCGCGCACGCGCAAGGCGTCCTGCACCGCGACGTCAAGCCCGGCAACATCCTCGTCAACCGGTACGGCCAGGCGGCCCTGTCGGACTTCGGCCTGGCCACGATGCCGGCCTCCGGCCCCGAGGCGTCCGTGACCCGCGAGTCGCTGACTCCGTCCTACGCGCCGCCCGAGGCCTTCGAGCTGGCCGAGCCGAGCCCGGCCGGCGACGTGTACGCCCTGGCGGCCACCGTGTACGCCCTGCTGTCCGGCCGCCCGCCCCGCTTCCCGGAGAGCGGGGTGCCGAACCTGGCCATGATCCTGGCCCTGCACCGCCTTCCGGTCCCCGACATCCCGGGTGTGCCTGCCGAACTCACCGCCGTGCTGCGCCAGGCCCTGGCCAGCGACCCCCGCCAACGTACTCCCAGCGCCGCCGCCCTCCGCGACGCGCTGGCCGCCGTCCCGCTGGGCCCGCACGCCGCCGTGCCGTTCACGCCCTCCGTACCATCTCCCGACGACCGGCCGATGCCCCCACAGGCACCAAGGGTCGTGCAGGGGTCGGGGATCGTGCGGGAGCCGGGGGTCGCACAGGCTCCACTGGTCGCCCAGACGCCGCTGGCCGCGCACCAGCCCACCAACCCGCCACCGGGCAGCCAGCCGGACACCCGGCCACCCGCACCCCATGGCATCAACAAGGCCCTGGTCGCGATCATCGCCGCCCTGACCCTGGTCATCGTGGTAGGTGGCGGAGCAGTCATCTACACGCAGATCGTCCAGCAGCCGGAAGGGACCCAGCAGGCCCAGCCCAGCAGCACGGCGACCACGCAAAAGACCAAGAAGCCCGCGCAAGAGCCGGCCGGCGTCTTCACCGGCCTGGACACGTACACGGAGAACTGCCCGGCCGCCAACGTGCGCGGCGCCGGCGCGGCTTGCGTACGGGAGTCGGAGTGCTGGGGCGGCATGGTCATCATCGTGGGCGACACGAAGGCCAGGCGGCTCGGCTGCGAGGAGACACACTCATGGGAGACCTTCGCTGTCGCCCCCATCCCCAAGGACGCCGAGACCTACGTGCAGCAGGACCTCGCCAAACATCCGACGGTGAAGCGCGTCTGCAGCCGCACGGTGCTCCTGGCCAGCCGGGTCGGCGCCGCCAAGGCCATCGCAGCCGGCAGGTGGGAGGCCGACGTCATGCCACCGTCCCAGGCCCAGTTCGACGACGGGGTGCGCTTCTACCGCTGCATCGGCAGCGTGACCGGCCAGGAGCCGCGCAGGTCCTTCTTCCACTGACGGAGAGTCGCGCGGCCTGACTATTCGCGCCAGCCCGCCCGGGCGAGGATCTCGTCGATCATCGGCCTCTTGGCCTCGGCGTAGTAGTTGACGTCGCGCCACTCCCGTTGGGCCAATTGCCGCTTGGTCGCGGCATAGAGCTCCCGGTCCGCCTCGCTGGCCCGAAGCCGGTCCCGGAAGACGAGGTACCGCCGTACTTCGACATGATCAGGCGGATAACAGTGCAGGTTCACCGGCTCGCCGGGCTCACCGGTGCGCAGGCAGCGGTGCTCCGGCTCACGCACACGCACGGCATGACCCGCCGCCTGGAGATCAGGCAGGTACGCCGGCTCGTCATCCGGATCGTCGATGCCGACGACGATGTCGATGATCGGCTTCGCAGCGAGACCGGGCACCGAGGTCGAGCCGATGTGCTCGACCAGCCGTGCGCGATCGCCCAGGACCCCCCGCAGCTCGGCGGCACGGCGTTCGAAACGTGCCGGCCAGGCGGGGTCGTAGTCGACGATGGTCACCTTCACGGGACGCAGTCCCTGCACCAGCACGGCGGAGAGCTTGGCGTCATCGAGCGGGTCAGGCATTTTCTACTTATACCTGGCGGTGCTCTCGCGGACGATCAGTTCGGTGGCCAGTTCGACCCGCTTGGTCTCCGGGACCTCGCCCCGCCCCATCGCCAGCACCGTGCGGGTGGCCAGCGCAGCCATCTCCTGCAGCGGCTGGCGCACCGTGGTCAGCGGTGGCCAGGCCGACTTGGCCAAGGGCAGGTCGTCGAAGCCGACCACGCTCAAATCCTCGGGCACGCGCAGGCCCCGCTGCCTGGCCGCCTCGAAGACGCCGAAGGCCATCAGGTCGCTGCCGGCGAAGATGGCCGTCGGCGGGTCGGGCAGGGACAGCAGGGCGTGGCCCTCGTCGTGGCCGGAGTCCACCAGGAACGTTCCGCGTCTCACCAGTTCGGGAGCGAGGGGTTCACCCGCCGTTTCCAACGCCGCCCGGTAGCCGTCGATGCGGGCCTGGCTGCAGAGCATGTCAGAGGGGCCGCTGATCATGCCGATTCTGCGGTGGCCCAGCTCCAGGAGATGACGGGTCGCGGCCAGACCGCCGTTCCAGTTCGTCGCCCCCACGGAGACCACGCCCGGGGCGGGCTCGCCTTCCGGGTCCACCACCGCGAACGGCAGCGAGCGGGCGCTCAGCTGGGCCTGGATGCCGGTGGACAGGCGGGAGGCGACGATCACCACGCCGTCGGTCCTGCGGGCGGCCAGCCGCTCCAGCCAGTCGCGTCCCGGACCCGCGTGGGTGTGCAGGACCGAGATGACCACGCTGGCGCCGGCCTCGTGGGCGGCGCTCTCCGCGCCGCGCACGATCTCCATGGCCCAGGGTGACTCGATCTCGGCGAAGACCAAGTCGACCAGGCCGGCAGGGGTGTCGTCCTGGCTGACGCGGCGCTGGTAGCCGTGCTCCTGGAGCAGTCGTTCGACCCTGTGGCGGGTCGCCGGAGCGACCTCCGGGCGCCCGTTGATGACCTTCGAGACCGTGGGGATGGAGACCCCCGCCTCTTCCGCGATCAGTGCGATCGTGACCCGCCTCTTCGCTGACACGATCGGGAGTGTATCCGAAAGTTTCGGTTTGGCGTCGCTCGGGCCCACAGTATTGACGCTTTACGTGGCGTTTACTTAAGCTCCCGTCAAAGAAATTATCGGGGGGTTCACGAAACTTTCGCCACTCACTGAGAAGGGACCCCTATGAAACGCAGTTTGGTGTTGATCGCGACCGCTGTGCTCGCGGCCGGCTGTGGCGGTGGAGGCGGCGAAAACGCGACCCAGGGTCAGGGCGGCGGATCGCCGGCGAAAGTCACGCTCGAGTGGTGGCACCTGTCGACCAGCGAGCCGCTCAAGTCCTTGTGGGCGCAGCGGGCCAAGGAGTTCGAGGCCAAGAACCCGAACGTCACCATCAAGGCCACCGTTCTGGAGAACGACGCCTACAAGGCCAAGCTCACCACGATCACCCAGTCGGGCAAGGCGCCGGACATCTTCGCGACGTGGGGCGGCGGCGTGCTGAAGCAGCAGATCGACGCCGGCCTGGTCAAGGACATCACCAGCGACGTCGCCGACGTCCTGCCGAACTTCACGCCCGCGGCGCTGAGCGCGTACCAGCTCGACGGCAAGACATACGGACTGCCCACGGACATCGGGATGGTGGGTTTCTGGTACAACAAGAAACTTTTTGAGAAGGCGGGCATCACCCAGCCGCCGGCCACCTGGTCGGCGTTCCTCGAGGATGTCAAGAAGCTCAAGGCGGCGGGCGTCACCCCGATCGCCCTGGCCGGCAAGGAGAAGTGGCCCGGGCACTACTACTGGGCCTACCTCGCCATGCGTATCGCCGGTCTCGACGCGCTCAAGCAGGCCGCGGTGGACAAGGACTTCACCAAGCCCGACTTCATCGCCGCGGGACAGCAGGTCAAGGCGCTGGCGGACCTGCAGCCGTTCCAGAAGGGCTTCCTCGGCGCGGCCTACTCGACCCCTGACGGTCAGTCGGCCACGGTGAGCAACGGCAAGGCCGCCATGGAGCTGATGGGCCAGTGGGCGCCGGCCGTTCAGAAGGACTCCGGCAAGGGCCTCGGCGACGACCTCGGCTTCTTCCCCTTCCCCGCCGTCGAGGGCGGTAAGGGTGCGGCCACGGACGCGTTCGGCGGGGGCGGCGGCCTGGCCGTGGGGACGGATGCCCCGAAGGAGGCCGTGGAGTTCGTGAAGTTCATGACCGAGATGGGCAACCACTCCAAGGCCGTGGAGGCCGGCGGCGTGCTGCCGGTGCTCAAGGGCGAGGAGAGCGCGGTCAAGGACCCGAACCTCAAGCAGGTGGCGACCATGCTGGCGAGCGCCGGCGGCTACCAGCTCTACCTCGACCAGGCGTACCCGCCGGCCGTCGGCCAGCAGGTCAACGACAGCGTCGCCGAACTGATCGCCGGCACCAAGACGCCGGAGGAAGTCGGTGCTGACATCACCGAAGTGGCCAAGAGCGAAGAATGACGACACTCACCCGAGGGCCGGAAGCGGTTAAGTTTCCGGCCCCCGCCCCTGCCGTCAAGAAACGCGGCAGGTGGCTGACGATCACCCTGTTCCTGCTGCCCGCGCTCGTGTTGTTCCTCCTGCTGGTGGTGGCCCCGATCCTGGTGGCCGTCTATTCCAGCGCGTTCCGGTGGAACGGGTTCGGCGGGCTGCCGACCAACTTCATCGGCTTCGACAACTTCACCCGGTTGTTCGGCACCGAAATCTTCGCTCAGGACCTGTGGCACCTGCTGGTGCTGGTGCTGTTCTCGGTGTGCGTTCAGCTGCCGTTCTCGCTCGCCATCGCGATGCTGCTGAACCAGCGCATCCGCGGGCGCGCGTTGTACCGGGTGGTGTTCTTCGCGCCGTACGTGCTCTCCGAAGTGATCACAGGCGTGCTGTTCTCGCTGATCCTCTCGCCCGAGTCCGGCATGGCGAACCAGCTGCTGTCGGTCTTCGGGATCGAGTCGGAATGGCTGGCCGACCCCGACACCGTGATGCCGTCGCTGTTCCTGGTCATGACGTGGAAGTACTTCGGCTTCCACATGATGATCTACCTGGCCGGCCGGCAGAACATCCCCAATGAGCTCATCGAGGCCGCCCAGATCGACGGCGCGAGCAGTTGGAGGACGTTCCGGCACATCACGCTGCCCCTGCTCGGGCCGACGATCAGGATCAGCATCTTCCTGTCCGTCATCTACACCATCCAGCTGTTCGACCTGGTGTGGATCCTCACCGGGGGCGGGCCTTCGCACTCGTCCGAGACGATGGCCGTGACCATGATGGAGTACGGCTTCAAACGCTCCCAGGTCGGCTACGCCAGCGCGATCAGCGTCGTGATGTTCGTGCTCAGCCTCGTCTTCGCCCTCATCTACCAGCGTTTCGTCATGCGCCGCGATCTCGAGGGCGCCACCACCAACATGGGAGGCCGCCGGTGATCCATCGGAAGAAGGCCCCCGCCAGGACCAACACGCTGCCCCTGCACGCGATCGCGTGGGTCGTGGGCGCGTTCATCCTCATCCCGGTGATCTACGCGTTCCTCGGCGGGTTCAAGGCCAACAGCGAGTTGTCCGGCAACCCGTTCGGGCTGCCGGAGACGTGGGTGACCGCCAACTACACCGACGTGCTCGGGTCGGGCTCGTTCTGGCTGCAGATGTGGAACAGCACGTTCATCGCGGTCGTGACGACCGTGCTGACGGTCGCGCTGGCGGCGCTGGCGGGATTCATCTTCGCCAGGTACGCCTTCCGCGGCAGGGAGCTGCTGTTCACCGTGTTCACGGCAGGGCTGATGTTCCCGTTCGCGGTGGCCATCCTGCCGATCTTCGTGCTGCTGCGCACGTTCGGGCTGCTGGACAACCCGCTCGGCGTCATCCTGACGCAGGCGGCGTTCGGCCTGCCGCTGACGATCATCATCCTGCGCGGTTTCTTCCGGAGCATCCCGGGCGAGATCGAGGAGGCGGCCATCATCGACGGCTGCACCCCGTTCGGGTTCTTCTGGCGGATCCTGTTGCCCATGGCCCGGCCCGCCATCGCCACCGTCTCGGTGCTGGCCATCGTGGGCAGCTGGAACAACTTCATGCTGCCGCTGGTGGTCTTCAGCGAGGAGGCCAGCTGGACACTCCCGCTCGGGATCCAGCAGTTCCAGGGCCAGTACGCCTCCGACACCGCCCGCATCCTCGCCTACCTCGTCCTGGCCATGGTTCCGGCGCTCGGGTTCTACGCCCTCGCCGAACGTCACCTGGTCGGCGGGATCACCGCCGGCGCCACGAAGGGATGACCTCTTTACATGCTTCACGTATCCGGATCCCATCTCGTCACGGACGACAACACGCCGGTACGGCTTCGCGGGGTGGGCCTCGGGGGCTGGATGAACATGGAGAACTTCATCACCGGCTACCCGGCCAACGAGAGCTCGATGCGGCAGGCCGTCCGCGGCGTCCTCGGTGAGGAGCGGGCGGAGTTGTTCTTCGACCGGCTGCTGACGTCGTTCTTCACCGAGCAGGACGCGGCGCTGCTGGCCGAGCTGGGCATGAACTGCGTGCGCATCCCGGTGAACTACCACCACTGGGAGGCCGACGACCGGCCCTTCGAGATCGACCCGCGCGGCTTCCGCCACCTGGACCGGGTGATCGGCCTGCTCGGCGCGCACGGCATCTACAGCGTGATCGACCTGCACGCGCTGCCCGGCTCGCAGAACCAGCATTGGCACTCCGACAACCCGACGCACGTGGCCGCGTTCTGGCAGCACCGCCACTTCCAGGACCGGGCGGTGCACCTGTGGGAGGCGCTCGCCGACCACTACCGCGACAATCACTGGGTAGCCGGCTACAACCCGGTCAACGAGCCCGGTGACGTGTCCGGCAAGGTGATCGGCCCCTTCTATGACCGCCTGGTGAAGGCCATCCGGACCGCGGACCCGCGCCACATCCTGTTCCTGGACGGCAACACGTACGCCACCGATTTCTCGATATTTCGGGAGATGTACGAGAACACGGTGTTCGTCACACACGACTATGCGCTGGCCGGGTTCGCCCACGGCGGCCCCTACCCCGGCTACACGCGCGGCGAGTGGTGCGACAAGGCGGAGCTGGAGAAGACCTTCGCCAAGCGGTCCCGCTTCCAGCGCGAGACCGGCACGCCGCTCTGGGTCGGCGAGTTCGGGCCCGTCTACACCGGGGACCCGGAGGTGGACGCGCAGCGGCTCCAGATCCTGCGTGACCAGCTGGAGATCTACGACGGCCAGGACGTGGGGTGGTCGTTGTGGACGTACAAGGACGTGGGGTTGCAGGGACTGGTGCACGCCTCCGGGCCGTACCTGCACCGGTTCGGCGGCTTCATCGCCAAGAAACAGCGGCTCGGCGCGGATCGCTGGGGCTCCACCATGGAGGAGTCGTCGGACGTGCTCGCGCCGCTGCACCAGTTGATCGAGACAGAGTTCCCCGGCTGGGATCCGTACCCGTGGGGCGCTCGCTACCAGAGCGACGACCTGATCAGGCACATCCTGATCGCCCAGGCGCTGCTGCCCGAGTACGCCGAGCTTTTCCGGGGCCTCGGCGACGACGAGCTGATCGCCTTGGCGGACTCGTTCCTGCTGGAGCAGTGTGTACGCCGCGAGCCGCTGCTCGAACTCCTGGCCGACAACCTGGCACGGTGACGAGGCCCACACCGTCACGCCTATCGCTTTCGGGCGCCTTCTGAGAGTAAGCTTCGGCTGCCCTAATTAAGGTAAGCCTTACCTCAGTGATCTGGGAGTGACGGTGTTCGCCAGTTACCTCATAGGACTGCGCGAAGGACTCGAGGCGACGCTCGTCGTCTCGGTCCTCGTCGCTTTCCTCGTCAAGAGCGACCGCAAGGACAAACTCCCCCAGGTCTGGGCGGGCGTCGGCGTGGCCGTCGCGCTGTCCGTCGCGTTCGGGGCGCTGCTGACGTTCACGGCGGCCCGTCTCGAGTACACCGGGCAGGAGCTCTTCGAGGCGATCGCCTCACTGCTGGCCGTCGTGTTCGTCACCTGGATGATCTTCTGGATGCGGCGGGCCGCCCGCGCGCTCTCCGGTGAGCTGCGGGGCAAGCTCTCCGAGGCGCTCCAGGTGGGCTCGTTCGCCGTGGTCGTCATGGCGTTCCTGGCCGTCGCCAGGGAGGGGCTGGAGACCGCGCTGCTGTTCTTCGCGGCCGCCCAGGGCGCCACCACGACGGTGGAGCCGCTGATCGGCATCACCCTCGGGGTGCTCACCTCGGTGCTCATCGGCTGGGGGCTCTACCGCAGCGCCATCAAGATCAACCTCACTCGCTTCTTCACCTGGACGGGGTTGCTGCTCATCCTGGTGGCCGCGGGCATTCTCAAGTACGGCGTGCACGACCTGCAGGAGGCCGGCGTGCTGCCGGGCCTGACCACGTACGCCTTCGACATCAGCGGCGTGCTTCCCGCCGATTCCTGGTACGGCGCCCTGCTGTCGGGCATTTTCAACATCACCCCACAGCCGAGCGTCGCCGAGGTCGTCGCCTGGGCCGCGTACCTCGTTCCCACCCTCTTCCTTTTCCTCCGACCGCAGCGGAGCAAGACCACCCCGGCGCCCGCGTCCTCCGCGGCCTGAACAGGAGCATCATGCGTACCGCCATCCATCTGACTTTCGGCGCGCTCGCCCTGGCCGGTCTGACCGCCTGCGGCTCGGGCGCCGCTCCCGCCCCCGCCTCGTCGTCCGGCCCTGCCGCGCCCGGGAAGATCGCCGTGGCCGCGAACGACACCGAATGCAAGGTCGCCGCGTCCGAGGTCGCGGCGGGCACCACGACCTTCGCGATCACCAACGGCGGCTCCAAGGTGACCGAGTTCTACGTGTACGCCCCCGGCGATCGGGTCATGGCCGAAGTCGAGAACATCGTGCCGGGGTTGACCAGGGAGCTTATCGCCGAGCTGCCCGCCGGGGCGTACGAGACGGCCTGCAAGCCCGGCATGGTCGGCAAGGGCATCCGCAACCCGCTCAAGGTGACCGGCGAGCACAAGAAGCTCACCGCGGACGCCAAGCTGGCCGAAGCCGTGGCCAGCTACAAGCGGTACGTCAAGTCGCAGACCGACACGTTGCTGGTCAAGACCCAGGAGTTCGTGGACGCGGTCAAGGCCGGCAAGATCGAGGAGGCCAAGGCGCTGTATCCGGTGTCGCGGACCTACTGGGAGCGCATCGAGCCCGTGGCGGAGATCTTCGGCGACCTCGACCCCGCCATCGACGGCCGCGAGGCCGACCTGGCCGAGGGCGACGAGTGGACCGGCTTCCACAAGATCGAGAAGGATCTGTGGATCCACAAGGACGTCAGCAAGTCCGGCCCGATGGCCGACAAGCTGATCGCCGACGTGAAGACCATCGTCGACAAGGCCAACGCCGCCGAGCTCACCCCGCTGCACCTGGCCAACGGCGCCAAGGAACTGCTGGACGAGGTGGCCACCGGGAAGATCACCGGCGAGGAGGACATCTGGTCGCACACCGACCTGTGGGACTTCGCGGCCAACCTCCAAGGTTCCAAGGCGGCCGTGCAGTCGCTGCGACCGGTGCTCGAGGAGCGGGCCCCGGACCTGGTCAAGACGCTGGATGAGAAGTTCGCGGCGGCGGAGGCGGCGCTCGAGGTGCACCGCAAGGGAGACGGCTGGCAGTTGCACAACGAGCTGTCCAAGGCCGAGCTGAAGTCGCTTTCGGACGCGATCAACGCGCTGGGCGAGCCGATCAGCAAGATCGCCCCGGTGGTCGCGAAGTAGCTGGAGGAAGGTCGCGATGTCGAAGGCGACGGAGCCCGAGCGCCCCGCAGGGGGCGCTGAGCCGAAGGCCACGGAGCCCGAGGCCGGAGAAGGGCGGCGGATGAGCCGCAGAGGGCTGTTCGGGCTGGGCGCGGCCGGGGCGGCGGTGGTGGGTGCCGGGGCGGTGGCGGCGCGGTCGCTGCTCGACGAGCCACCGGTCGCGCACGCCTCGTCCGCCTCCGACCCGTATCCCTTCTACGGTCAGCACCAGGCGGGCATTGTCACGCCTGCCCAGGACCGCCTGCATTTCGTGGCATTCGACGTCACCACGGAGAAGCGGGCCGAGCTGGTGGACCTGCTGCAGGAGTGGTCGGCCGCGGCGGCGCGGCTGACCCAGGGCAAGGAGGCAGGCTCGTACGGCGCGGTGGGCGGCGCCCCAGAGGCCGCCCCCGACGACACGGGCGAGGCGCTCGGCCTGCCGGCCTCGGGGCTGACACTGACGATCGGGTTCGGCCCGTCGCTCTTCGACGACCGATTCGGGCTGGCCGCCAAGCGGCCGGCCGCCCTCGCCGATCTGCCGAAGTTTCCTGGAGAACAGCTCATTCCCGAAATCTCCGGCGGGGACATCTGCGTGCAGGCCTGCGCCCACGACCCCCAGGTCGCCGTACATGCCATCCGCAACCTGGCCAGGATCGGCTTCGGCCGGGTCTCCGTACGGTGGTCGCAACTCGGCTTCGGCCGCACCTCCTCCACGTCACGTGCCCAGACCACGCCCCGCAACCTGATGGGCTTCAAGGACGGCACCAACAACCTGAAGCTGGAGGACGCCGATCTGCTGCGCGAGCAGCTGTGGGCGAACGCGCAGGACGGAAGCGCCTGGATGGCGGGCGGCACGTACATGGTCACCAGGAAGATCCGCATGATGATCGAGACGTGGGACCGCACGTCGCTCCTGGAGCAGGAGCAGATCATCGGCCGGGACAAGGGTGAAGGGGCGCCGCTGGGCAAGAAGCGCGAGTTCGACACGCTCGACTTCACGGCCAAGACCTCGGACGGGCAACCCGTCATCGCGGCGGACGCCCACGTGCGGCTGGCGCACCCGAGTTTCCACGGCAACGCGCACCTGCTGCGCCGCGGCTACAACTTCGTCGACGGCTCCGACGGGCTCGGGCGACTGGACGCGGGGTTGTTCTTCATCGCCTACCAGCGCGACCCGCGCAAGCAGTTCGTGTCGGTGCAGATGAGCCTGGCCAAGACCGATCCGCTCAACGAGTACATCAAGCACGTCAGCAGCGGGCTGTTCGCGGTCCCGCCTGGCGTTCGGGACGCGGGAGATTATTGGGGTCGTACGCTCTTTGACTAACACTGCAGGCGATCCGTGAGCGGGTTGGCAAGCGTGGCGTGTCGGCATACCTGGAGAGGGCGGCCCAACGCCAGCTCGAGCGGGACAACCTGTACGAGCTGATCGCAAACTTTGAAAAGGTCCACGGCCCGGCCGATCCGGACGCCGTGGCGGCCAAGCATGCTCGACTCACCGGCGACGCGCCTGCAGCGGGGGCCGCTGCGTGAGTGGTGCCCTGCGAGTGGAGCCGGTCACACAGACCCTCGCTCAGTCCGCTGCTGCACTGCTGCGATGTGCGGAGTTGCACGGTCACAAGTACGCCATCGATGCGATGCTCTGCGCGACCGCCCTACAGCATCCAGGCTTCGATCGAAACTGTATCGACCTCTTCCAGAACGTCGCACCGTCGAAGCCCTTGCCGATGCTCCAGTTCACGCCGTAACCCCCGTCCTCAGCGGTCACCTACCGGCCGCGCCGTTGATCGGTCTGCCGGGGGTGTCCGGTCCCAGCCCGAGCAGTTGTTTCCAGCCCTCGGCGGCCCGGCGGTCAGCGAACCGAACGCGCCAAGGATTCGGCCGGGGAACATCGTCGCCCCGGCCCGCCATCAATAATCCCCTTTCGGACGAGCTACTTCCGGACCATCTCCGGGGAAGGGTCCCTGCAGTTCGCGGGCGAGCTCTGGATCGCTCCAGATCACCGCAGTAGAGCGCCAGGAGGTCAACGACCGTGCGAACGGCAGCAACTCTCCGGTGTCCGCCCCCGCGATCAGATGGTTGAGGAGTTCACGCACACATCCATGACGCTCGGTGTCTGGCAGCCAGGTGAGCCAGGGGAGTTCCTCCGCCAGGACCTCCTCGGCGAGGTCACTGTTCCGGCGAGCCACGATGGCCAGCGCACGGGCGGCGATGCGCAGACTGGCTGCCCCTGCCTCGAATCGCTCAGCGCGCATCAAGATGATGTTCTCGTCATCGCGCCGTTCGAGGATGACGTCGGCGTGGTCCAGTGCGGGAAGCACCTCCGAAGGGCCTCTGAGAAACGTGCTGTACGGGAAGCTCTTCGTCGCCACAGAGTCGGCTTATCTGAAGTAGTTCAGATATCGCTACCAGGTACGTAAGGCAGCCTCTACAGCCCGAGTAGACCAGTACTCATCTCCGAGAGAACGCTGGGAAAAGCCGCTTGGCCGCCCACGCCGTCGTGGCGCTCGAACCGGTCCGTACGGTCCGGGAAGTGCATGCCAGTCAGGCCGCGCGTCACCTCCCGCTCAGAGCCATGCGCCGCTAGCGAATGCGCTGAACCGCGTGATACGGAGGAGCGGCAGACCCAACCTTTTGGCTCCTCTCCGGCGTCGGTAACGGGTGAGAGGAGTCGTCTTGGACCCCAATGACAGCTTCCGCGAGTTCGTCGCGGCCCATCAGCAGTCGCTGATGCGTACCGCGTACCTGCTCACCGGAGACGCCCACCTCGCCGAGGACCTGCTGCAGAGCGTGCTGCTCAAGGTGCTCGCGCGCTGGCCCAAGCTGACGCACGTCGGCAATCCGCAGGCGTACGCGCGCAAGGCGCTGGTGAACCAGTACATCTCGTGGCGGCGGCGCCTCGTCTCGGCCGAGTTGCCCAGCGCGGCGCCCCCGGAGGGGTCCTATTCGAACGAGGACTCCACGGTCGTCAGGCTGGCCGTACGGCAGGCGCTCGCGCAACTGCCGCCCCGGCAGCGGGCGGTCATCATCCTGCGCTTCTACGAGGATCTCACCGAGCACGAGACCGCCAAGCTGCTCAAGTGCTCGATCGGCACGGTGAAGAGCCAAACCCATCACGCGCTGGCCCGGCTGCGCACTCTCTCGCCGGCGTTCTCTGAACTGGAGGGACAGCGATGACCTGGCTGCGGAACGTCCTGGACGAGCTGGCCGACGAAACTCCTCAGGTGGACCTGGCGGAGCGGACGATCAGGATCCGGGAACGGCGGCGGCGTACCGCCGCCTGGGTCGTGGCCGCGGCCGCGGTCGTCGTCACCGCGCTCGGCGCGACGGCCGCCGTACGGGTGCTGCCGGCCGGTGAGCCCGTCCCGGCCGCCGATCCGGCGACCGTCAACGACCTGCCGGCGCGCGGGGTCGGGCCGCTGAGTCACGCGTACAAGACGTTCTGCCGTCCGCAGGACGGCAAGGTGCCGCCGGGGTGCGTGGACGGCGGTTGGCGGGTGGTCACGCGGGACGGCAAGACGTACCGGGTGGCGCAGGCGTTGCCGAGCCTCAGCCCGTACAGGGGGGCAGGGCTGCGGGACAGTCCTCTCGCGATCAGCCGGGACGGTCGGAAGATCGCCTACTACGGCGCCGCGCACCGAACCTTCGTCGTGCGCGATCTCGCCTCCGGTGCGGAGCAGGTGGCCCCGACGAGGGTGTCCGAGAATTGGCTCGGCAGCATTTCTCACCTGCTGCTGTCGGACGACGGGCGTTTCCTGGCGTTCGCCAAGAATCCGCCGCTGACGGACCCGGCCATGCTCATCGACCTGCAGGAACGGATGGTGCGGCCACTGCCGAACGGCTGGAACCCGATCGGCCTGTCGGCGGACGGCGGCACGATCACGCTGGCGCAGTACTCGCCCAAGAGCAGGTTGCAGACCCTGACCCGGCTGTGGACGACGTCCACGGCAGGTAACGGACGGACCGTCAACCTCCCGAAGCACTCCCTCGTCGGCCCGCTTTCTCCCAACGGGAAGGATCTCTTCGCGCTGAAGAGCGTCCGCGTTCCGGGCATGAACTGCGGGAGGAGCGGCGACGATCTCGTGCGATTGGACCCGGAGACCGGCAAGGTGCTCAGAACGGTCCCCATCAGCGGCCTCTCGATGACGAGCAACTTCGTCTATTTGCGTGGCTGGGTCAACTCCACGGAGATCACCGCTCTCGCCAGCCCCTTCAAGTGCGCCAATGAAGAGACTGCCGATGATCTTGTGGAGAGTCGGCTCGATCCGTCCTTTACCCCTTTCACGGCCTACGCGGTGAACGTGAAGACGGGCAAGGCCAGGAAGCTCGCCACCTACACCGCGCAGGACCACTTCTATCTCGTGATCCCCGGTTTCCCCGGCACCCTCTGATCAGGTCCTACCGGTGGCGGGCGCGGGAGGCGGCGGCGTGGGCGCGGTTGGCGCAGCGGGTGGAGCAGAACTGACGGCGGCCCGGGCGGCTGCGGTCGATGAAGGCGTCCTGGCACGGGTGTGCCGCGCACAGGCGCAGGCGCTCCCAGTCGCCTGAGGCGGCGAGATCGAGCAGGTCGGCGACGGACCGGACGGCGAGGCGTTCGGCCGGCGGAGCGCCTTCCGGCGCCGTGAGGCGGAGGTGCGGGACCCCGTCCGCGTCCAGCACGGCGGCCCGGACCGGGAGCTCGGCCGTCCACCGGGCCAGGGCGCGGGTCCGCTCGGGAGGGTCGCCGGTCAGGACGGCACGCAGCCGCTCCCGCACTCCCCGGACCGCGGCGAGATCGTCCGCGTCGATCTCGCCCTCCTCTCCCACTCCCAGTTCGCGGCAGAAGCGGCGCAGCTCGGACACGTCCGGCAACCGCTCGGGATCGTCCAGGTATTCGTCCCACGTGTTCGCGAGATCGATCGCCACGATCCCCGTCTCCGCGAACTGGCGCATCCACCCTCCTCTTGCTAGCGTCACGAGTATGAACATAATAACCCCTGACATAGATCTCGTCGTCCTCGACGCGCCCTCCAATCTCGGCCTGCGCCCGCCCGCCCCCGGCACCGTCCCCGGCTGCTACAAAGCCCCCTGGGCACTGCGGAACGCCGGCCTGGTCGGGCGGCTCGGCGCGACCGACGCGGGCGCGGTGGTGCCGCCCCGCTACGTGGCCACGTGGAAGCCGGGCGACGGCGTGCGTAACGGGCCCGCGATCGCCGCCTATGCGCGCACGCTGTCCGACCGGCTGGCCCGGATCAGCGGGTTCCCCGTGCTGCTCGGCGGGGACTGCTCGATCCTCCTCGGCCCCGCTCTCACGCTGCGCAGACGCGGACGGTACGGGCTGGCGTACGTGGACGCGCACGCCGACTTCCGGCACCTGGGCAACTCCCCGCACGTGGGCTCGGCGGCAGGCGAGGACCTCGCCCTGGTGACCGGGCGTGGCGACGACTACCTCACCGACATCGACGGGTTGCGGCCGTACGTGCGGGACGAGGACGTGATCGTGCTCGGGGTGCGGGACGAGGAGGACGTGCGCGACATCGCCGAGAGCGGGATCGCCTACCAGCCGGGCAGCGGCATCGACCTCGACAGGGCCAGGGAGGTGCTGGTGCGGGACGAGCTCGATGGGTTCTGGATCCACGTGGACGTTGACGTCATGGACCCGTCCGTGTTGCCCGCCGTCGACTCCCCCACCCCGGGCGGGCTCGACGCCGCTCAGCTCACCGACCTGTTGAGCGGCCTGGTCGCCCTTCCGGGCGCCGCCGGGCTGGAGGTGACGATCCTCGACCCGGACCTGGACGAGGACGGCAGCCAGGCCGCGTTGCTGGCGGACCTTCTGGTGTCGGCCCTCACCTAGGGCATCACGTAGGGCGTCGTGTTGGTCTGGCCGGCCTCATTGGTGAGGGTTATCGGCGTGAACGGGCTCGTCGGCACGTACGGCGCCCAGGCGGACTCGAGCCGGCCGTGCCGCCCGTGCCACTCCTGTTCGATGACCTGCGGGCCGAAACGAAGAGTGCCGCCGCGGAGGTTGTAGCCCTCGACGACGACCCCCGGCCGCCCGTTCCTCTCCTTCACCGCCGCGTTGACGATGATCGGCTGCTGCCACTCACGCACGATGTCGTCGGCCAGCGAAGGCGTGTCGTAGCGGGCCTGGCAGGTGAAGAAGGGCTCCCAGCCGTAGGAGATGATCTTCTGCGCGTCCGTGCCCACCGCCATGACCTGCCGGTCCAGCCGGCTCTTGGAAGGACGCCCGCGTAGCGGCAGCGGCTCCACCCGCCCGCACTCGCCGGCCACCTGCGTGGGCTCGAAGCCCTCGACGTTCACCCACAGCTCCACACCCGGCGGCACCCGCCGCGCCGCCGCCGCGATGTAGTCCCGCGTGGACCCGTAATACGCCTGCCCGTAGCTCACGTCACCGACGACGGGCACCAGCCGCGCATCGACCCGCGAGTCCCGCTCGTTGATCGCGTAGACCGGTACCTTCCCGGTGCCCCGCCCGTCCTGCACGGCGATGGCCATGGGCAGGCCCGCCCGCGTGCCGGCGATGTCCGCCATCCCGGCCTCCACCTGGTCCGGCGGGAATCCGCGTCCGCGACGCGCGTCGATGTAGGGGCTGACCAGGATCTTCTTGCCGGGCAACGTGGCGGCGACGACCGCGTGCTGGGCGGCGTACAGCGAGATGATCGGGTCCTTGACGGAACGCTTCCGCATGGCGAGCTCGAACGACTGGTAGACCCCGGCGAAGGCCGCGCCGAGCCGGTCCCGGTAGTCCGCGAGCACCCGCTCGGTGAAGGCGTTCAGCGCGTCCAGGTGGGCCAGGTCCGGCTCCCACGGCTTGCTCGCCAGCTGAGGCGCGGCGGGCAGCCCGGGATAGACCGCCATCCCGTGCGCCGCCGCCTCCGTCATCAGGTTGCCGAGCCCGTCGCCATCCGTGGCGACGATCACTACGTCATGGACACGAGCGTCGCAGGACGTCGCCAGCGACACCCGGTAGAAGATCCGGCCGTCGCTCTCGATCCGCCGGTCCAGGCCGGGGCAGCGCAGCAGGCCCGGCCCGAACTCCTCGCTGGTGACGTACGTGTAGACGTGCCGCACCCCCGGCACGTCGGCGCACGGCCGCCCGTCCACGACGCAGCCGGGCTCGGAACCCACACTGAACCGCGGCCCGAACGTGACGAGCGTGTCCCCGCCGATCGCGTGGATCGCCTCGACCATCCGCCGCGTGACGCAGGGATCGGCCCGCGGGATGACCCAGTAGCCGGTGACCGCGTACGGCGCCACCACCCGCGTGTCGCGCGGCGGGCACTCCCCCGGCGGCTCCTCGGCAGAATCGGACGGCACGACAAGGCCCACCACGAAGGCGATCGCCACGACCACCCACAGGATCCGGTGCACCCACGCCCCTTCCGCGCGTCCGCCCCCAAGCCTACGCAGTCTGACCCCGGCTGCGACCCGTGCATGTTGAACACGGAAAATGGCGGATAGGGGGGAACCATCGTGCACATTGATCTCGGCGGGAAGACCGCACTCGTCACCGGATCGACTCAAGGAATCGGAGCGGCCATCGCCAGCGGGCTGGCGGAGGCCGGAGCCCGCGTCGGCATCAACGGCCGGACCGAGGCAACCGTGGCGATGGCCATGGAACTCATGGACGGCGACCTGGTGGCGGCGCCCGGGGACGTGTCCACCGACGAGGGGTGTCAACAGGTCCTGCACGCGCTGCCGCAGGTCGACATCCTGGTCAACAACCTCGGCATCTTCGGCGCCAAGCCGCCGCTGGAGATCACCGACGACGAGTGGCGGCGCTATTTCGAGGTGAACGTGCTGGCCGCGGTCCGGCTGACCCGCGCGTACCTGCCGGGCATGAGGGAACGGGGCTGGGGACGGATCCAGTACATCGCCAGTGACTCGGCCGTCGTCATCCCGGCCGAGATGATCCACTACGGCATGTCCAAGACGGCGTTGCTGGCCGTGTCCAGGGGGTTCGCGAAGGAGGCGGCGGGCAGCGGGGTGACGGTCAACTCCCTGATCGCCGGGCCGACGCACACGGGCGGCGTGGAGACCTTCGTGTACCAGCTCGTCGGCAAGGACCTGCCGTGGGAGGAGGCGCAGCGGGCGTTCATGCGCGAGTATCGGCCCCAGTCGCTGCTCCAGCGGCTCATCGAGCCCGAGGAGATCGCGAACATGGTCGTCTACCTCAGCTCGCCCCTCGCCTCGGCCACCACGGGAGCGGCCGTACGGGTGGACGGCGGGTACGTGGACTCCATCCTTCCGTAGCCGTCCCCCAGCCGTCCTGATCGGGATATCCCTATCTCGCCGTGTTCTGATTATCCCCGGTCAGTCGCCTTGACCAGGGCGGATACCGCCTCGGCGATAGCCTCATCCATTCACCGTTATCTCGACGTCAAAACGTGATTTGCACCAAGTTTCAGATGATGTTAGATGGTGTTAGGGAGAGAGGACCGGGGAACGTGACGCTGATTCTCGATGGCGTCTCCGTACGGCAACGCGGGGAGACCTGGCTCGACGACATCCATCTGGAATTATCCAACGGAATGACCACCCTCGTCGGTCCCATGACCGCGGGGAAGACGACGTTGATGCGCGTCGCAGCCGGATTACAGACCCCCGATTCCGGCCGGGTCGTGGTGCACGGAAAAGATGTCACCGGCATTTCCGTGCGGAAAAGGTCGGTCGCATTCGTCTATCAGCAATTCATTAACTATCCGTCGCTGGCGGTCTACGAGAACATCGCCTCCCCGCTCCGCCTGGACCCCCGATTCCGCAGCAAGAGCGAAATCGACCGGCGCGTTCGCGAGGTGGCCGAGCTCATGGGCATCGCCGGCCTGCTCGACCGCCGGCCCGCCGAGTTGTCGGGCGGCCAGCAGCAGCGCACCGCCATCGCCCGCGCGCTCGCGCGGCCCGTGGACGTGCTGCTCCTCGACGAGCCCCTCGCCAACCTGGACTTCAAGCTCCGCGAGCAGTTGCGTGCCGATCTCAAGACCATGTTCGCCGACGCGCCGGGCGTGGTCCTCTACTCCACGGCCGACCCCAACGAGGCGCTGACGTTCGCCGCGCCGACCGTGGTGCTGGGCGAAGGCAGGGTGCAGCACGTCGGGGACGTCGCGGAGATGTACGCCCACCCGCCCACGCTGGCCGTGGCCGCGACGCTCAGCGATCCCCCGCTCAACCTGCTGCCCGGCGTGGTCCGCGAGGGCCGCATCGAGGTGCTCGGCACGTCCTTCCCCGCGCCCCGCGCGCACGCCACCGGCCACGACGTCATGCTCGGCATCCGCCCCCACCAGGTGCGGATCGCCCGCGAGGGGCCCGGCGCGCTGGAGTTGCCCGCCGAGATCAGGCTCGCCGAGGTGACGGGCAGCGCGACGTTCCTGCACCTGCTGCTGCAGGGGGACCGTCACCTGGTCGCCCACCTGCCGGGCACCCAGCTGTTCACCCCCGGGGAGACCACGGTCGCGTACGTGGACCCCACGCATGTCTTCGTCTTCGACGAGGCCGGCGGGCGCCTGCTGGCCACCAGCGCCGCGGACCTCGGAGGCGTGCATGGCTGACATTCGCCTGGAGGGCGTGGGGCACAGTTACGACGGCGGCACGACGTGGGCGCTGAAGCCGATGACGTGGACGTGGCGCACCTCGCGGGCGTACGCGTTGCTGGGCCCGAGCGGCTGCGGCAAGACGACGCTCCTGAACATCATCTCCGGCCTGATCACGCCGACGGTGGGGCGGATCTTCTTCGACGACCGCGACGTCACCGACGTGCCGACGGCGGGCCGCAACATCGCGCAGGTCTTCCAGTTCCCGGTCCTGTACGAGGAGATGTCCGTTTACGACAACCTCGCCTTCCCGCTCCGCAACCGGAAATATCCGAAGAACGAGATCGACCAGCGGGTCCGCCAGGTCTCGCAGCTGCTCGGCCTGGACCACCTCCTGCGCCGCAGGTCACGCCGGCTGGACCCGGGCCGGCAGCAGATCGTCAGCCTGGGTCGCGGGCTGGTGCGTTCCCAGGTGGCGGCCGTGTTGCTGGACGAGCCGCTGACGGTGGTGGACCCGGCGCTGAAGTGGACGCTGCGCAGCAAGCTCAAGGAGATCCACCGCGACACCGGGCACACGCTGATCTACGTCACGCACGACCAGACCGAGGCGCTGACGTTCGCCGACGAGGTGGTGGTGCTCAATGACGGGGCGATCATGCAGGCCGGCGAGCCGGCCGAGTTGTTCCTGTCTCCGTCGCACGAGTTCGTCGGGCACTTCATCGGCTCGCCCGGCATGAACATGGTGCCCGGGGAGATCGTCGGCGACGTCGTACGCGTGGGGCAGGCGGCCGTGGGCTCGGTGGCGAACGATCTGCCGCCGGGGCCGGTGCGTATCGGGGTGCGGCCCGAGTTCGTGCAGATCACCCATGCGTCGCCCGGAGTCGCCGCCCAGGTGACCGGGATCGACCGCATGGGCGCGTACGACCTGGTGCACACCCGGGTCGGTGAGCACCCCGTCATCGCCAGGACCGAGGCGGGGTCCGGCTACCAGCCGGACGTGGAGGCGTTCCTGCGCTTCCCGCCGGACCGCACGTTCCTGTTCCGCGACCAGGTCAGGTGCGGTTTCCTCGCGCCGCTCGACGGAAGGAGCGCCACGTGACCGCGGGCAGCCAGGTGAGCGGTGAGGTCGTCACGGCGGCGCCGGCCGAGCCGCAGGAGACCCGCGCGGACCTGAAGCGCAAGGACAACCGGGCGTGGTGGCTGGTGTTGCCGGTCGTCGTCTCGGTGGCGTTCACGGCGATCATCCCGCTGATGACCGTGGTCAACTTCTCGGTCCAGGACGTCTTCAGCCCCAGCGACCGGGTGTTCGTCGGCCTGGACTGGTTCTACGAGGCCGTGCGGCGCCCCGAGAACCGCGAGGCGTTCGTCAGGACGCTGCTGTTCTCGGCGCAGGTGCTGCTGGTGGAGATCCCGCTCGGGGTGGCGATCGCGGTGGCGATGCCGCGCCGCGGGTTCTGGGTGTCGGCGGCGCTGGTGCTGGTCGCGTTGCCGCTGCTCATCCCGTGGAACGTGGTGGGCACGATCTGGCAGATCTTCGCCCGCGCCGACATCGGGCTCGGCGGCTGGACGATCAACAACGTGCTCGGCATCGGCTTCAACTACACCCTCGACTCCACCGACGCCTGGATCACGATCCTCGTCATGGACGTGTGGCACTGGACGCCGCTGGTGGCGCTGCTGGCGTACGCGGGGCTGCGGTCGATCCCGGAGCCGTACTTCCAGGCCGCGCAGATCGACGGGGCGTCGGGGTGGGCGACGTTCCGGCACATCCAGCTTCCGAGGCTGCGCGGGGTGCTGACGATCGCGATCCTGCTCAGGTTCATGGACAGCTTCATGATCTACACCGAACCGTTCGTGGTGACGGGCGGCGGGCCCGGCAACGCGACCTCGTTCCTCAGCATCCTGCTGTCGAAGATGGCCGTCGGGCAGTTCGACGTGGGGCCCGCGGGCGCGTTCTCGCTGATCTACTTCTTGATCGTGCAGGTCCTCTGCTACGTCTTCTTCACCGTGCTGACCAGGTCGGGGAGGTGAGGGCGATGGCCAGGACCACCGGACGCCGGCTCCCGTGGGCACGCACGGTCTTCTGGCTGTACGTGGCCACGCTCATGTTGCCGCTGCTGTGGATGTTCGGCATGTCGATCCGGCCGAACGAGGACATCCTCGGCAGCTTCGCGCTCATCCCGCAGCGCGTGACCTTCGACAACTACGTCACGTTCTTCACGGACGTGTCGTGGTATTCGAGTTATCTGAACTCCATCATCTACACGTCGCTGAACGCGGTGATGTCGCTCATCGTGGCCTTGCCCGCGGCGTACGCGTTCTCGCGTTTCCGTTTCGCCGGCGACAAGCACCTGTTCTTCTGGCTGCTGACGAATCGCATGGCGCCGCCCGCCGTCTTCCTGCTGCCGTTTTTTCAGATTTATCAGAGCGTCGGGCTCTTCGACACCCACCTCGGGGTCGCCATCGCGCACATGCTCTTCAACGTCCCGCTCGCCGTGTGGATCCTCGAGGGATTCATGTCGGGAATCCCCCGGGAAATCGACGAGACCGCGGCCATCGACGGCTATTCACTTCCGCGTTTCTTCGTTCGCATATTCCTGCCGATGATCCGCTCCGCGATCGGCGTGACGTTGTTCTTCTGCTTCATGTTCAGCTGGGTCGAGCTGCTGATCGCCAGGACCATCACCTCGGTCGACGCGAAACCCATTGCCGCGACGATGACGCGGACGGTGAGCGCGGCCGGCGTGGACTGGGCGCTGCTGGCCACGGCGGGAGTGCTCACGATCGTCCCCGGCGCGATCGTCATTTGGTTCGTGCGTAATTACATTGCTAAGGGCTTCGCCCTGGGAAGGGTCTAGCGAATGCTCGAGTGGATGGTGTGGACCCTGCCGACGGCTTTGGTGTTCGCCGGGCTCGCCCTGCTGCTCGTCGTCATGGCGGTCTGGGCCCACGTCTCCCCTCCCGTGGCCAGGCGAGGTTTCCTGCGCATCGAGACCGATCGAGGCGATCGGCTGTACATCGGCCTGATCAGCGCCGGGGTCGTACTGGTCGGCTGGATGGCCGTCACCGACCTGTCCATGTGGATCGCGCTGGGCTGCGCGCTGCTCGTGGTGGTCGTGATCGGGATATGGGGCTGACAGAAGGGAAGCCATGCGGTCAACTACCACCTGCTGAAGCTGGAGGTTTGCTCTCACGGTCCCGTCTGGCTGAAGGGAGGCCGGTAGCGTGCGGCTGGTTGACAGCAGCCCAGCCTGCAACGCCGCGTACGGCGACGTTGCAGGCCGCGATGTGATCGGCGTGCCCAGCGAGGCCACAGCCGGTGCAGAGGAACCGACCCCGGGCGGGCCGATTCGCTCTGCTGACGCACCCCGGCCCGGCGAACTGCGCGCGCGCCGGGTAGTAGGCGAGCCCGTGCAGCTCCAGCACCGTGAAGACGCGTTGCTGCCAGGCCAGCCGGGAGACGAAGGTGGCCGCCTCGTTGCACACCCGCACCGCCGCGGTCAGAGCGTCGGCCTGACCTGGAGCGGGTGTAAGCCGGAGTTGCACGACGGACGGCAGGCCCTTCCGCTTAGCGGCAGAGCGGCGGACCGCCATGAGCACCTTGTGTCACTCCATTCTCACCGTCGGCAACATTACCGTCTGTTACTGAGGTTTTCCATACTGTTTTCGAAAGGAGGGGTGGCGCTCACCCGGTCCTGAAAGACCGGTTCCGGCGCCACAAATCAGATGAGGCATCGGGCAGGCAGGTCCGCGGCCGCTGGTCTGGCGGCGTTCGTTCTGGTGGTGGCCGGCTGTGCGCAGAGCGCGGAGCGGCCGTCCAGCGATTTCAAGGAGGCGGATGGGAAGGCGGCGGCACAACGCTGGGTGTCGGAGGAGTTCACGCCCAGCACGCTGTCCAAGGACGACCAACTCGCGGAGATGGACTGGTTCATCAAGGCCGCGGCGCCGTACCGGGGCATGCAGATCAATGTGGTCTCCGAGACGATCACCACCCACGAGTACGAGTCGCGGCAGCTCGCCAAGGCGTTCGCCGAGATCACCGGGATCAAGATCAAGCACGACCTCATCCAGGAGGGTGACGTCGTCGAGAAACTCCAGACCCAGATCCAGGGCGACCAGAACATCTACGACGCCTACGTCAACGACTCCGACCTCATCGGCACCCACTCGCGCGGCGACTACGTGGTCCCGCTGTCGGATTACATGGCCGGCGAGGGCAAGAACGTCACCTCGCCCACCCTGGACCTGAACGACTTCATCGGCATCAGCTTCACCACCGGCCCGGACAAGAAGCTCTACCAGCTGCCCGACCAGCAGTTCGCGAACCTCTACTGGTTCCGCTACGACTGGTTCACCGACCCGGAGATCAAGAAGCAGTTCAAGGACGCCTACGGGTACGACCTGGGCGTGCCGGTCAACTGGGCGGCTTATGAGGACATCGCCGACTTCTTCACCAACAAGGTCAACGGCAACGGGACCATCGACGGCAAGAAGACCTACGGCCACATGGACTACGGCAGGAAGGACCCGTCACTGGGCTGGCGCTTCACCGACGCCTGGCTGTCCATGGCCGGCAACGGCGACCCCGGCATCCCCAACGGCCTGCCGGTGGACGACTGGGGCATCAGGGTCGAGAACTGCCGCCCGGTCGGCTCGTCGGTCACCCGCGGCGGCGACACCAACGGCCCCGCGTCGGTCTACGCGCTCACCAAGTACGTGGACTGGCTGAAGAAGTACGCCCCCAAGGAAGCCGCCGGCATGAACTTCAGCGAGGCCGGTCCGGTGCCCGCGCAGGGCAACATCGCCCAGCAGATCTTCTGGTACACGTCGTTCACGGCCGACATGACCAAGGAAGGGCTGCCGGTCGTCAACAGCGACGGCACGCCCAAGTGGCGCATCGCGCCGAGCCCGCACGGGGCGTACTGGAAGGACGGCCACAAGCTCGGCTACCAGGACGCCGGCTCGTGGACGCTGCTGAAGAACACCCCGCAGGACCGCAGGGCGGCGGCCTGGCTGTATGCGCAGTTCGTCACGTCGAAGACGGTGTCGCTGAAGAAGTCGATCGTCGGCCTGACGTTCATCAGGGATTCCGATGTCAAGAGCGAGTACTTCGCCCAGAACTCCAAGAAGTACGGCGGCCTGATCGAGTTCTACAACTCCCCGGCCCGCAAGCAGTGGACGCCGACCGGGACGAACGTGCCGGACTATCCCAAGCTCGCCCAGCTCTGGTGGCAGAACGTGGCCACCGCCGTGACCGGCGAGACCACGCCGCAGCAGTCGATGGACAACCTGGCCAAGCAGCAGGACGACATCCTGTCCCGGCTGGAGCGGCGCGGCTACGGCGGTGACTGCGCGCCCAAGCTGAACCCGGAGCAGCCGGCCCAGTACTGGCTCGACCAGCCGGGCGCGCCCGCACCCAAGCTGGCCGACGAGCGCGGCAAGCCGGCCACGCTGGACTACGACAAGCTCATCGCGCAGTGGAAGGCGGGCGACTAGGGAACCAAAAGAGCTGCCGCCGCCCGTGACAGGCCGGGCGGCGGCAGGTCATCGGAGGTGGCGGGCCAGCCAGTCGAAGGCCTGCTCCTGCATGGGCACGTCGAAGCTGTGCGGCACGTCGGCGAACACCGCCTCATAGGCGCCGCCGTCCCCGTACCGGTCGCTGATCAGGGCGTGGGCGCGGTGCATGCCCGCTTCGGGGAACAGCTCGTCGCGCATGGCGTACTGGACCATGAGCGGCAGGGGCGCTCGGGCGGCCACCAGGTCGGGCCAGTCGCCGAGGCGCGGCAGGCCCGGTGGGTACAACATCCAGGTGTGCTTGGCCACGTGCCCGCCGAGCATGTCCCGGTACGAGGAGACCATCGCCGCGACGACGACCGCCCTGATGCCCGGGTCGAAGGCGCCGAGCAGCGCGGCACGCAGTCCGCCGCCCGACAGCCCGGCGCACCCGACCGGGCCCACGTCGGGCCGGGAGCGCAGGTAGGCGGCCGCGGCCAGGTCCTCGCCCGCCACCACGCCGGCGAACGACGTGCCGAGCACCGCGCAGTGCTTGGCGACGACGTGCTCGTGCTGCTTGGCGGCCGCGTCGTAACGGTCGGCCTCGCTCAGCGTCCCGGGCTCGATGTCGAGCGGGAAGCGGCGGCTGCCCCAGGAGAGCACGTCGTGCGCCAGCACGGCGAACCCGCGGCGGGCCAGCTCGTTGGCGAAGGCACGGCCGCCGTAGATGTCCTTCCGGAGCCGCGCCACCTCGGGTGAAGGAGCCTCGGGACCATCGGCGATCTTCTCTTTGCCTGCCCACTTCATCCCGGCGTGGCAGTGCAGCGCCACCACGCCCGGCAGCGGCCCGGCCGCCTCCCGGGGACGCAGCAGGAAGGCGTGCGTCCGCGGCCCGAATCCGACGGACCAGGACAGCTCCTCGCCGGCCAGGTCGCCGTCGGTCCAGGTCCGCTCCACCCGCACGTCGGCCGCGCGCAGGTCCAGCACGCCGAGGGCGTCCCGGGCCGCCGCCCGCAGCTCCGGCCCCGCGGAGGGGTAGATCCCCAGCTGCGCGGCGGCGATCCCGGCCAACTCGCCGAACACGGCCCCTGCCAGGTCAGCCGACACGGGTCCCGTCGTCCACCAAGCGCACGGGCGTGCCGGTCTGCGCCGCCATGGTGGCCGCGACGCCCGTCAGGACGCTTCGGATGCCGTCGCGGTAGCCGGCCTGCCGGGCCAGCGGGTCGTCACCGGGACCGCGGAAGACGTCGTTGAGCAGCAGCTTGTCGCCGCCGCCGTGCCCACCTGCCCCTGTCTCGATGGGGACCTCCTCCGGCCTGCTCCAGTGCCGGTGCAGCGTGAGCCGCT
The DNA here is from genome assembly GCF_004011505.1 of Nonomuraea polychroma. Lineage (NCBI taxonomy): Bacteria > Bacillati > Actinomycetota > Actinomycetes > Streptosporangiales > Streptosporangiaceae > Nonomuraea > Nonomuraea polychroma. The sequence continues at coordinate 11,193,279 of NZ_SAUN01000001.1, read as the reverse complement.
CCCAGGATCCAGCCGCGTGCTCCTTGGAGGACGCGCTCGGGTCGATGGCGGCGTGCGGCGGCGTCCATTCCCGCTCGACCACGTCCAGCTCCAGCCGCCCGGCCGTGCCGTTGAAGGCCACCCGGTAACCCTCCCAGGGGGCGTGCGCGTGCAGGGAGTAGGTCAGGATCGCCCGGTTGTCGTAACGCACCAGGACGGACATGTTGTCGTCGATGTCCACGCCCTCGCCGAAGACGTCCTGGTCCCGGATGTAGCCGTCCTCGTGCTCGGCGTCCAGATAGAGCCGCTTGAGCCGGGGGTCGGCGGAGATGTCCAGGATGAAGGGGTCGGTGCCCAGCCCGGGAGCGCCCTGCCCTCGCTCGGGGCGCTCCTCCAGGCCGCGCTTCTTGGCGTTCTCGGCGCCGTAGAAGCGCAGGTCGGTCTGGGCGAAGACGAGCTCGGGGGCCGCCCCGAGCCACCAGTTGACCAGGTCGAAGTGGTGGGTGGACTTGTGCACGAGCAGCCCGCCCGAGCTGGCCCGGTTGCGGTGCCAGCGGCGGAAGTAGTCGGCGCCGTGGATGGTGTCGAGCGTCCACTCGAAGTGCACGGACGTCACCTCGCCGATGGCGCCCTCCATCAGCAGCCGGCGCACGGCCGAGTTACGCGGCGAGTACCGGTAGTTGAAGGTGACGATCAGCTTGCCGGTGCTGCGCTCGGCCGCCGCGGCGATGGCCGCGCACCCCTCGGCGTCCACGGTGAGCGGCTTCTCCACAATGACGTCACGGCCGGCGTCGAGCGCCGCGCACACGTAGCGAGCGTGCGTGGCGTCGACTGTCGTGACAATGACCGCGTCGGCGAGCTCGAGCACCTTGTCGAACTCCGCGGGGGCGAAGCACGGCACCTCCTGGCCGATCCGCTCGACGTAATAGTCCATGCGGGTCCGGTTGGTGTCGCACAGGGCGACGATGGTGCCGGCGTCACGCCACTCCCCGAGCAGCGCGTCGACGTACATCTGCGCGCGGTGCCCGAGCCCGACGAACGCGTACTTCATGACTCTCCTTTTAGCCTGCGATCGAGGCGTTGGCCTCGGTGATGAACTTCTGAACGGCGTCGTCAGGGGTCATCCGGCCGAACATGACCTCCTCGGAGTAACGCGTGAGGATGTCTTCCATGGCGCTGGAGCCCTTCGGCGGCGCGGCCGGCGGGTCGGACAGCTCGCTCTTGATCTTGTCGAGGAACTCGAGCGTCTTCTTGTCCGCGTCCGGCAGCTTGTCCTTGACCGCCGCCAGCACCTTGGAGCTGGCCGGCAGACCGCGGTCGCTGAGGATGATCTGGCCCGCCTCCGGGTCGTTGATCATGAAGTCGATGAACTTCGCCGCCTCGGCCGCGTGCTCCGACTTGGAAGAGGCCGAGTAGAACATCGCCGGCTGCAGGAACATGCCGCCGGTCGTGGCGCCCTCCGCCTTCGGCATCCGCAGCAGGTCCAGCTGCTGCCCCGACGCCTTGGAGGCCGCGCCGAGCTGGTTGCTCCACCACATGCCCATCGCGCCGGTGTTGGTGCCCAGGAGCGACTGGTCGATGCTGGTCGCGCCGATCTCGGTGCTCTTGGCGGCGTCGGGGGCGCCCTTGGTCTTGATCAGGTTCTGCATGATGGCCCACCAGTCCTTGATCGTCTGGGGGGACATGCCGATCTTGTTGCCGTTGTAGAAGGGCTCGCCCTTCTGCGCGGCATAGATCTGGAGGTACGCCGGGTTCCAGCTCAGCTGCGTTCCGGTGACCTTGCCGCCGGAGCCGGAGGAGATCTTGGAGGCCAGGTCGACGTACTCCTCCCAGGTCCACTTGGTGTCGTCGGGCAGCTTCGCGCCGCTGCTCTCGACCAGGCCCGGGTTGACCATCAGGGAGAAGGCGTTGACGCCGGTGGGGATGGCGTACTGCTTGCCGTCGATGGCGCCGGTGCCCAGCACCTTGGCGTCGATGTCGGCGGTGTTGACCTTGCTGGCCAGGTCGGCCAGCGTGCCGCGGTCGGCGTACTCGCGCAGGCCGCGGATCTCAATGGTGATGACGTCGGGCGCGTCGTTGCCGGCGACCTTCGTGGACAGCGTCTCGTAGTAGCTCGCCCAGTCCGAGAACTCGCCCTGGACGTCGATGTTCGGGTTCTTGGCCTCGAACTTCTTGATGGCCTCTTCGGTCATCTTCTGCCGCGCGTCGCTGCCCCAGTAGGAGAAGCGCAGCACAGTCTTACCGCCGGCACCTTCGCCGCCGCTGCCGCTGCCGCTGCCGCAGGCCGCGGTGACCGCCAGCACAGCGGTGGCCAGCAGCGCCGCCGACCACATGTTCTTGCCAGAGCTCACGGCTCTACCTCCTAGGGGGATTATCGAGTTGGGGGGTGTTCATTTTGGAGGCGTACTACTTCAGGCCCGTGGTGGCGACACCACGGATCAGGTACTTCTGACCGGCCAGGAAGAAGCCGAAGATCGGCCCCAGCGCGATGATCGACATAGCGAACATGGGTCCCCATGACGAGTCGCTGCTGGCGTCGAGGAACGTGCGCAGTGCCACCGGAACGGTGAAGTTGTCCGGGTTGTTGAGGTACAGCAGCTGGCTGAGGAAGTCGTTCCACGTCCAGATGAAGGTGAAGATCGCGGTCGTCGCCAGAGCCGGCATGCAGAGCGGCATGACGACCCTGATGAAGATGCGCCAGTAGCCCGCTCCGTCGATCTCGGCTGCCTCGTCGAGCTCCCTCGGCAGGGTACGGATGAACTGGACCATCAGGAAGACGAAGAACGCGTCCGTCGCCAGCACCTTGGGCATGACCAGCGGCCAGATCGTGTTGATCAGATCGAGCTCGGAGAACATGATGTACTGCGGCACGATCACCACGTGGTGCGGCAACATGATCGTGCCCAACATGATCGCGAACCAGAACTTCTTCAGCGGGAAGTTCAGCCGGGCGAAGGCGTAGGCGGCCAGCGAGCAGGCCACCAGGTTCGCCACCACCGACAGGGCCGTGACCACCGCCGAGTTCCACAGGTAGTAGCCGAAGGGATGCTTCAGCGCGTACCAGCCCTGGGTGTAGTTCTCCAAGGTGACCTGGCTCGGCCACAGCCCGGGCTCCCGGAAGATGAGCTCTTCCGGCTTGAGGGAGCTGGAGATCATCCAGAGCAGCGGATAGAGCATGACCAGGCCGAAGCCGATCAGCAGCGTGTGCTTGACCAGCCGGCCGCCCTTGAGCGGCCGGAACAGGACCGGGATCGGCCTACTTGGTGTCGCCATAGAAGACCCAATACTTGGAAGCGAGGAAGTTCACCGCGGTCAAGCCGGCGATGATGAGCAGCAGGACCCAGGCCATCGCTGCGGCGTAGCCCATTTCGTAGCTCTTGAACCCCTTGAGGTAGAGGTAGAGCGTGTAGAAGAGCGTCGAGTCGGCCGGGCCTCCCTTGCCGCCGCTCACGATGAAGGCCTGCGTGAACGACTGGAAGGACTTGATGACCTCCAGCACCAGGTTGAAGAAGATGATCGGCGTCAGCAGCGGAATCGTGATCGACTTGAACTGCCGCCACACCCCCGCGCCGTCCACCGCGGCCGCCTCGTAGTAGCTGCTGGGGATCTGCCGCAAGCCGGCGAGGAAGATGATCATCGGCGCGCCGAAGGTCCATACGTGAAGCAGGATCAGCGTCCCCAGCGCGGTGTCGGGGTCGCCCACCCAGCCGGGGCCCTGGATGCCGAAGATCGAGAGCACGGCGTTGACCAGGCCCTCCGCACCGAAGACCTTCCGCCACAGAATCGCGATGGCGACGCTGCCGCCCAGCAGTGAGGGCAGGTAGAAGATCGAGCGGTAGATCGACAGGCCGCGCAGCCCTCGATCGAGCACCAGGGCCAGCGCGAGCGCGAAGGCCAGTTGCAACGGGACCGAGACGACCACGTAGATCGTGGTCACCTTCAGCGAGGACAGGAACCTCGGGTCCTCGGTGAACATCGTGATGTAGTTGTCGAATCCGACCCACTTCGCCTCCTCCAGGAGGCTGTAGTCGGTGAAGGAGAGGTAGAGGGAGGCGAAGATCGGGCCGATCGTGATGACGAGCAGGCCGACGAACCAGGGCGCCAAGAACAGATAGGCGGCCCGCGCCTCTCGGCGGGAACGTTTTGTGGAGCGGTGACCGCCGCGTGCGGGCTGGGTCGCCGCTCCCCGGGGCTTCACCGCCACCGAAACGTCAGTCATCACACGGACCTTCCGGCGATATGTGAATGGATAGCGCTTTCCTATAGCCGCCGGGAAAGTTACGTCAACCCTTTGCAGACGTTACATAGCCGTTACCGATATATCGCCACGGCGTTTTCCCAGGTGACAGACTTGCCCGCTAGAGAAGTCAGATGAATTCGGGTCTCGGATAGTACAACCGGTTGCAGCAGGCGGGCTATCGTGGCGCTGCGGTGGAGTCCCTGATGACCAGGCGCGTCTCCAGCGATGTGGTGGCGCTCACCTCCTGGATGAGCAGGTCCACCGCGAGCCGCCCGGCAGCCGCCGTGGGCATGGCCACCGTGGTGAGCTTGGGCCGGTTGAGCCGCCCTGGCACGATGTCGTCGATCCCCACGACGCTGACGTCCTCAGGAACGCTCAGTCCGAGCTCGCAGAGCCCCTCGATGAGACCGATCGCCACCAGGTCGTTGTAGGCGAGCACGCCGGTCACCTCGGCGTCCCGCACCCGCTTGGCGATGGCGAATCCGCCGCGCTCGGTCGGCGGGTTGGGGCCGATCACGACGAGCTCGATGCCGGCCACCTGCTCGGCGGCCGTCCGGATCTCCGCGCTCGTCCACGAGCCGGCCGGCCCCGACACCAGCGCCACGCGACGGTGCCCGAGCCCGGCGAGGTGCTCGACCGCGAGCTTGGCCCCGTGGCCGACGTCCATCAGCACGGTGGCGGCGCCGCGCAGCCGCCGGTTGATCACCACGAACGGCACCCGCTCGGCCAGCCGCTCGAGCACCTTGTTGGAGGAACGGGGGCTGCACAACACCAGGCCGTCCACCTGTTTGGAGAAGGCCTGCACCAGCTCCTCCTCGGCGGCCGGCTCCTCATCGGTGTCGGCCACGAACAGGTGGTAGTCACGCTGCCGCGCGGCGGCGTGAGCCGCCTTGATCAAGGGAGGGAAGAACGGGTTGGCGATGTCGGCCACGATCAACCCGAGGTTGTGCGTGCGGCCGGTCGTGAGCGCCCGCGCCGCCCGGTTCGGACGGTATCCCAGCTCCTCGGCCACCGTCAGCACCCTGGTGCGGGTGGCGGCGTTCACCATGTGCGGCGCGGAGAACGTCCGCGACACGGTGGACACGTGCACGCCGGACGCCCGGGCCACATCACGAATCGTCACTGTCACAATCGCACACCCTAACGCAACCGCTTGCAGGGACCTTGGCTACGATGAAAGCGCTTGCCGGTGTACCCCATACCGAAACCCGCCGGGAACCCCCAGGTGGCGCTAGGGGAATGAAATCACCTCTTGACGCCCCGGGTCCGGTGACACAAAGGTTTAGTGCAACTGTTTGCAGTCTTGAAGGAGCCCCTCACGGTGAGCAGAGTCCTCGTCACCGGAAGCGCAGGACGCCTCGGCCGCAGCGTGGTCAGCACGCTCGCGGCGGCCGGGCACGAGGTCATCGGCGTGGACAGCGCCCCAGGCACGCCAGTGGAGGCCGCGGCCACCCTACCTGCCGACCTCACGGACACGGGAGAGGCGTTCGAAGTGATCGCCAGATTCCGCCCGGAGTCGGTGATCCATTTGGCCGCCATCGCCACGCCGTTCAGCCGGCCTGAGTCGGTGATCTACCGGGTGAACACGCAGCTGGCGTTCAACGTCTGTGAGGCGTCGGTGGCCCTGGGGGTCCGGAACGTCGTGGTGGCCAGCAGTCCGACCGTGATCGGGTACGGCGCGCCAGGCGGATGGGCGCCGGCGTACCTGCCGATCGACGAAGACCACCCGGTGCGGCCGTGGAACGCCTACAACCTGTCCAAGGTGGCGGCCGAGCAGACCATGAAGGCGTTCGCCGAGGCCGGGACGACGAAGCTGGCCGCGATCAGGCCGTGTTTCGTCATCCCTCCGGAGGAGTGGGCGGGCGCGCCCACGCAGTCCGGGCACACCGTCAACGAGCGGCTGGACCGGCCGGACCTGGGCGGCGTGTCGCTGTTCAACTATGTCGACGCCCGGGACGCCTCGGAAATGGTGGGCGTGCTGATCGAGGCGCTGCCCGAGCTGCCGAACGGCGAGGTGTTCTTCGTCGGCGCCGCGGACGCGCTGGCCAGGAAACCGCTGGCCGAGCTGCTCCCCCAGGTCATCCCGGGCACGGAGCCGTTCGCGGCGGGCCTCACCGGGACCTCCCCGGCCTTCTCGACCAGCAAGGCGGAGCGGCTTCTCGGCTGGCAGGCGAAGCGTTGTTGGCGTACCGAACTCAAGGAATCTCTATGAACCTCAGTGGTGTGCTGTTCTTTCCCGTGACGCCGTTCGCCGCCGATGGCACTCTCGCCGAGCAGGTGCTGGCCGAGCACATCCGGCAGGGTATGGAGCATGGTCCCGGCGGGGTGTTCGTGGCCTGCGGCACCGGTGAGTTCTCCGCATTGTCCGAGGCGGAGCACGCCCGTGCGGTGCGGGTGGCGGCCGAGGACGTGGGCGGGCGCGTGCCGCTGTTCGCGGGGGCGGGCGGGCCGCTCGGCGCGGCGTTGGCCCAGGCGCGGGCCGCGCGGGAGGCCGGGGCCGACGGGTTGCTGCTCATGCCGCCTTACCTGGCGCAGGGGCCCGGGCACGGGTTCAAGGCGTACGTGGAGGCGGTGGCCGCGGAGCTGCCGGTGATCGTCTACCAGCGCGGCACGGTGGTGCTGGAGCCGGACGCGGCAGTGGAGCTGGCCGGGATCCCCGGGGTGATCGGGCTCAAGGACGGCCTCGGCGACATCGACAGGATGCAGCGGACCGTGCTGGCGATCCGGGAGACGTACCCGGACTTCCTGTTCTTCAACGGGCTGCCGACGGCCGAGCTGACCATGCCCGCCTACCGGGGCATCGGCGTGGAGCTTTACTCCAGCGCGGTGTTCGCGTTCGCGCCGGAGATCGCGCTGGCGTACCTGAACGGTGACGAGCGCTTGCTGACGGAGTTCTACGCCCCGCTCGTGCGGCTGCGCGGCAAGGTCCCCGGCTACCCGGTCTCCCTGGTCAAGGCCGGGGTACGGCTGCGCGGCCTGGACGTGGGCGCGGTCCGCCCGCCGCTGGTGGACGTGACGCCCGAGCACCTGCAGGAGCTGGAGACGCTGATCAAGACGGGGCTGGAGCTGGCGACCTCATGACCATCGCGGACCTGCGCACCGAACTGCGTACCGCTCCGCTGCCCCGGCCGTGGGGCGCGGACGTGCCCGCCAACCACGTGATCGTCACGCACGTCACACTGAAGGACGGGCGCACCGGTACGGGGTTCTCGTGGACGCCGCAGATCGGCGCGCACGCCGTGCGGGCGCTGCTCGACCACGACCTGCGGGAGGCGCTGATCGGGCTGCCCGCGCACCCCGAGACCGTGTGGGACCGGCTCTGGCGGCACCTGCGCGAGGCGGGACCCGGCGGGATCACCACGATCGCGCTGGCCGGGATCGACCTGGCGCTGTGGGATCTGCGCTGCGGCGACGCGGGCCTGGCCGACGTGCTGGGCCGGCGGCGCGACGAGGTCCCGGTGTACGGCAGCGGCGTCAACCTGCACTACTCGCTGGAGGAGCTCCTCGAGCAGGTCAGGCGGTGGACGGCGGCCGGGCACCAGGGCGTCAAGATCAAGGTGGGCCGTCCCGACCTGGCCGAGGACGTGGCGCGGGTGGCCGCGGTCCGCGAGGTGCTCGGGCCTGACCGGCTGCTGATGATCGACGCCAACCAGCGCTGGGACCTGCACCGGGCCCGGCGGGCTCTGGCCGCGCTGCGCGAGTTCGACCTGCACTGGATCGAGGAGCCGCTGCCGGCCGACGACGTGGCCGCGCACGTGGAGCTGCGCCGCTCCATCGACGTGCCGGTCGCGGTGGGCGAGAACGTCTACACGACGTACGGCTTCCGCGACCTGCTGACGGCCGGCGCCTGCGACGTCGTGCAGCCGAACGTGGTGCGGGTCGGCGGCATCACGCCGTTCCTGCGGATCGTGGAGCTGGCCAGGACGTTCGACGTGCCCGTCTACCCGCACCTGCTGCCGGACGTGTCCGGGCAGCTGGCGCTGGCGCTGCCACTGCCGATCATGGCGGAGGACGTGGAGGACGCGTCGTTCGCCGCGCTCGGGCTGCTGGCGGAGCCGTATCCCGTGATCGTGTCGGACGGCGTGCTGCGGGTGGGCGAGCACGCGGGGCTGGGGCTGAGGTGGGCATGATGAGGGTCGTTCTGGCGGGGGCCAACGGGCACGGGCAGCACCATCTCCGCAACCTGCGCAGGCTCGGCCACCAGGGGCTGGTCGAGCTGGCCGGGATCTGCGACGTGCGGCCCGTGGAGGTCGACTTCGGCTCGCCCCTGCAGTCGCCCGATCTGGGGGCGCTGATCGAGAAGACCGGCGCGGAGATCACGATCATCTGCACGCCCATCCACACACACGCCGACCTCGCGGTGACCGCCCTGCACGCGGGCTCCCACGTGCTGCTGGAGAAGCCGCCCGCCCCCAGTCCTGCGGAACAGCGGCGGATCGCCGCCGCCGTGGCGGAGACGGGGCGGGTCTGCCAGGTCGGGTTCCAGTCGCTCGGGTCGGCGGCCGTTCCCGCGATGCGTGAGCTGATCGCGAGCGGCGCTCTCGGGCAGGTGCGCGGCATCGGCGGGGCCGGTGCTTGGGAACGCCATTCGTCCTACTTCACCCGCTCGGCCTGGGCGGGCAAGCGCCGCCTGAACGGCGTCGACGTGGTGGACGGCGCGCTGACCAACCCGTTCGCGCACGCCGTGGCGACCGCCCTGGCGCTGGTGGACGGGTCGATCACGGAGATCGAGACCGAGCTCTTCCACGCCCACCCGATCGAGTCGGACGACACGTCGTGCGTGCGGATCCGGATGGACGACGGTCTCGTGATCACGGTCGCGGTGACGTTGTGCGCACCCGAGCGGCACGAGCCGTACCTGGTCGTGCACGGCGACCAGGGCCGCGCCACCCTTGTCTACACCCAGGACCAGCTCAGGATCGAGCACGCGGACGGGTCGGTCACGACGACCGTGTACGAGCGCACCGACCTGCTGGAGAACCTCATCGACCACGTCCGCACGGGCGCGGACCTGCTGGTGCCGCTCGCGCGGACCGAGACGTTCACGCAGGTGCTCGACGCGGTGCGGCTGGCGCCCGAGCCGCTGCCGATCCCCGAGCGGCACCAGATCGTCGAGCGGGACCCCGGCTCGGGGGAGGTCACGTACCGGTTCCTGCCCGGCGTCGCGGACCTGACGGCGCGCAGCGCGGACGAGCTGGCCCTCTACTCGGAGCTGGACGCGCCGTGGACGAAGGTGCGGCTCCTGGTCTCCGGCACGCCGGTGGCCGACTACGAGCTGGAGCCCGACCTCCCCGCCACGGACTCGCCGCGCCCGTACCTGCACGGGGTGCGGACGCTGGGCGGCGTCGAGGTCACCCAGGTCCGGCCCGAGGACCATGTGCACCATCTCGGGGTCGGCGTGGCGATCTCCGACCTGGGCGGGGCGAACTTCTGGGGCGGCCGCACCTACGTCAAGGACCAGGGACCGGCCTGGCTCGGCGATCACGGCAGTCAGCGGCACCGGGCGTTCTCGCGGCTCGACGACGACGGTTTCGTCGAGGAGCTGGAGTGGATCGGCCCGGATGGGCGGCTCATGGCACGTGAGGAGCGGACGGTGGTCGCGCGGCCGGTCGGCGAGGCGTGGGCTCTGGACTTCACGTTCACGCTCACCAACCTCACCGGCGCGCCCGTGGAGATCAACAGTTCCGCCACCAAGGGCCGGGTGGGCGCGGGTTACGGCGGCTTCTTCTGGCGTGCGCCCGGGACCTCCACCGCCTGGACGACTCTGCCCGGGGACGAGCAGGCCGTGCACGGCAGCCGGGACCGGTGGATCGCCATGTCCGGGACGGACCCGGAAGGGCGGGACTGGACTCTGGTGTTCGTCCAGGACGACGGCGACGCCTGGTTCGTGCGGGTCGAGGAGTATCCGGGCGTCGGCCAGGCGTTGGCGTGGGACCGGCCGCTGGTCGTCGAGGACACGCTGACCAGGCGGGTCGTCACGATCGTCGCGGACGGGCGGCTCGACCACTCCCAGGCCGCCGAACTGGCCGCCCAGGTTTAACCCGCGGTTTCCTGGCGGTTCGGCGGGCGGTGGCTAGGGTGCGGTGCTCGTGAGGGAGCGGAGCGAGCGAACCATTAGACACAGCAGTAGCACTGCTGCTCACAGGCCCGCCGAAGGTGGGCCTGTGAGCAGCACCACCGTTACCGCAGTGCCTGTCACCGTCACCGCCAGGGACCCGTTCTTCGACAACGCCAAATACCTGGCCATCGTGCTCGTCGTGTGCGGGCACCTCATCGAGGACCAGCGGGACGCGCCCATCGCGCATGCGCTCTACTTCTACGTGTACGTCTTCCACATGCCGCTGTTCATCGTGCTCACCGGCTATCTGTCGCGGAAGTTCACGTTCGGGGCGGGCAAGGCCCGCAAGTTGATCTCCACGCTGGCGGTGCCGTACCTGGTCTTCGAGCTGGCGTACTCGCTGCCCCGGCTGGTTCTCTACGGGAAGTTCGAGCTGAGTCTGCTGGAGCCGTACTACCTGACCTGGTTCCTGATGTCGTTGTTCCTGTGGCGGCTGTCCACGCCGGTGTGGCAGCAGCTCAGGTGGCCGCTGCTGGTGGCCCTCGTGTTGTCGCTGGTGACCGGGATGAGCAAGCTGCCGGACGAGTTGTCCATGAACCGCACGTTCGGGCTGCTGCCCTTCTACGTGCTGGGGCTGATGCTGAAGCCAGAGCACTTCCAGTGGCTGCGCAGGCCGTACATGAGGCTGGCCGGGGCCTGCGTGCTGGGCTTGGGGCTGGCGACGGCGCTGCTCGTGCACGAGGCCGTGCCGACGGAGTGGATCAGGTGGCGGCTGTCGAACACGGAGATCGGCGTGGACGATCTCACCGGGACGGCCATCAGGCTGGGGCTGCTGGTGGCGGGGGCGGTGCTGGTGGCGGCGTTCCTGGCGGTGACGCCGGCCCGGCGCACGTGGTTCAGCGGGCTGGGCGCGACCACCATGTACGCGTACCTCCTGCACGGTTTCGTCGTCAAGGTCGCCGAGCGGTTCGACCTGGGCCTTCCGCTGTCGATCGGGCTCGGCCTGGTCGCGGCCACCGTGCTGTGCACGCCGCCGGTTCGCAAGCTCTTCCACTGGGCGGTCGAGCCGCGCATGTCCTGGGTCTTCACTCCGCTGCGCAAACCCAGCTAGGAGAGTACTTTCGGTGAAATGGCCATCGATTTCACCCTCGCTCCCGAACACGAGGAGATCCGCCGGCGGGTCCGCACCTTCATCCATGGCACGGTCGTCCCCGCGCTGGAGGAGGTGAAGGAGGACGACCGCGAGACCTACCTGCGGACCCTCGTCCGGCTGCGCTCACAGGCGAAGGCCGAGGGACTGTGGTTGCCGCACATGCCGAAGGAGTGGGGCGGCATGGGGCTGGGGCACGTGGAGCTGGCCATGGTGCAGTCGGAGGCGGCCAAGACCCGCGTCGGCCCGTGGGTGCTGAACTGCATGGCCCCCGACGAGGGCAACATGCACACGCTGCTGCACTGGGCGACGGACGAGCAGAAGGAGAAGTATCTGCGCCCGCTGCTGGAGGGCACGCAGATGTCCTGCTTCGCGATGACCGAGCCCGAGGTGGCCGGCTCCGACCCCACCCTGATCCGCACCGAAGCCGTGCGGGACGGCGACGAATGGCTGATCAACGGCCACAAATGGTTCATCTCCAATGCCCGGCGCGCCAACTTCGCCATCCTCATCGCCAGGACCGAGCCGGACGTTCCCGAGGGCTCGCGCGGCGCCACCACCGCGTTCCTGGTGGACCTGCCCAGCCCGGGCTGGAACGACGTACGCGAGGTCGAGACCATGCACGGCTCGACCGGCCACAGCGAGATCCTGATCGAGGACCTGCGCGTGCCGGACGACCAGATCCTCGGCGGGCGGGGCAACGGCCACCGCCTGGGCCAGTACCGCCTCGGCCCGGCCAGGCTCGCGCACTGCATGCGATGGATCTCGCAGGCGGAGACCGCGCTGGACATGATGGTGGACCGCGCGCTCAACCGCTTCAGCCACGGTTCGCTGCTGGCCGAGAAGCAGGGCATCCAGTGGATGATCGCCGACTCGACCATGGAGTTGTACCAGTGCAAGCTGATGGTGCTGCACGCCGCCTCCAAGATCGACAAGGGTGAGGACTTCCGTACCGAAGTGTCGATGGCCAAACATTTCGTGGCGAACAGCCTCAACCGGATCGTGGACCGGGCGATCCAGGTGCACGGGGCGCTGGGATATTCGACGGACACACCGCTGGCGAGCATGTTCCAGCACGCTCGCTGGGCACGCTTCGCCGACGGGGCCGACGAGATCCACCAGATGCGCATCGCCGAGCGCACGATCGCCGCGTACCAGGCGACCGGCTCCACGAACGCCGCCACGGGCGGGCTGCCCCTGTAGCCGAGGCCATCAGCTACCTCGAAGAGAGGCAGGCGAGGGGCACAGTCGCCATCTCGGTCTGAACCGGCGGCTCGGGCTCGAGGTAGCGGTGCAACACCGGTCGCCACCGGTTGGCCCGGCGGTCGCGGAGGGCGGCGACGGCGAGGCAGTATTTGCTCACGCTCACCGGCCGCACCCCCATCCCCCGCAACACCCGATCGACCGTCGCCTTTCCGTCCGCGGACTTCGACTCCAGCAGGACCAGGTCCCGGTAGGCGGGCACGAGCCGCCCCGCACCGCGGCAGACCAGGCCGGTGTCGCAGGTGAGCCGGGCCTTTCCTGCCCGGTCGACCAGGGTCACCCTCTTGTAGTCGGTGGACAGGACCGGGACCAGCGGGCGCGGCATGGTCAGGCGGAGCTCACGCACCAGCGTGTCGCTCACGAAGTCCAGCGCTTCCGCGGTGAGCGCGTGCGCCGGCGCGTCGTCATAGGGGATGCGGTGTTTGTCGGTGCTGCCGCGCGCCCCGCTGAGCTTGAGCTCCAGCCATCGGCCGCCCCCGTCCAGGTACGTCCGCGTCCGGAGCTTGAACCGGCGGCGCCGGTCCTGGCGATGCTGCCGGAACGTGAGCAGGTCCGGCGTGTCGAAGTACGTCGAGGTGTAGCGGAACTGCCGCCGCCCGCCGATCCGCAACACCCCGAACTGGTCACCCAGCTCGGCGGCAAGCCTGACCATGGTCGCGGCCGGCACGATGTACTTGGAGTCCACCCGGCTCATCAGCTCCGGCACGTCCTCGAGCTCGATCGGCGCCGCCCCCGCGGCGACCCCGGCGAGCACCACGTCCGCGTTCACCGCACGCTCGCCTTCATGTCCGGCACCACGTAGCGCACGTCCACGACGGTCACGTCTCGTACGTAGTCCACCTGCGTGACCATGGCCTGCAGCACCCGGGCCCGCAGCCGGCTCTCCAGGTCGGCTTTGAGCAGCTCCGGATCCGCGTGCACGACGTCCAGCGTCACGAGCTGCTGGCGGGTGCGGCCGAGCAGCCCGCGGTGGTCGGCGACGTACATCACCGCGAGCAGCACCCCGTTCAGGGTGAGAGCCGTCAGCGGCATCGCCGCCGCGATCCCGTTGACCAGTCCCAGCACGATCGCGACGAAGTAATAGGCGATCTCCTGCTGGGTGATCTCGCTGGAGCGCAGCCGGATGATCGACAACAGCCCGAACAACCCGAATCCGACGGCGATGTCGACCCGCTGGACCAGCAGCAGCGACACCACCGCGAAGATGCCCACGTTCAGCGCGACGTAGGCGAAAAGCAGATCGCGCCTGTGGTGGCGCCTGTAGTAGATGCCGTAGGCGAGCAAAACGATCGCCACGAGGTCCATCGCCAGTCCGGTGAACACGGTCGTTCCTCCTTTTGTCCTGTTGATGAACATCCTGGAGGAGTGCGGTGAAGCGAGCGTGAGGCGATGATTAGGCGACTCTCATGCGGTATCCGGTGCCGCGCACGGTCTCGATCCGGTCCGCACCGATCTTGCGGCGCAGGTACCGGACGTACACGTCGACGACGTTCGAACCCGGGTCGAAGTCGAACCCCCACACGTGGCTCAGCAGCTGTTCCCGGGTCAGCACCTGGTCAGGGTGCCGGCAGAAGATCTCCGCCAGCGCGAACTCCCGGGTGGACAGGTCTACCGCCCGATCCCCGACATAAGCACGCCTGGTCCGCAGATCCAGCGACAAATCCGACACGCGGAGCACGGTGACCTCGGGCGTACGGTCCGCCCGCAACCGCAGCCGTACCCGGGCCAGCAGCTCCTCGAAGGCGAAGGGCTTGGCGATGTAGTCGTCCGCGCCGCCCTCCAGCCCCGCCACGGTGTCGGTCACGCTGTCGCGCGCGGTCAGGATGATCACCGGGATGGTCACCTTGGACTCCCGCAACCGCCGCAACACCGTGAAGCCATCGCTCAGCGGCAACCCGATGTCCAGGATGAGCAGGTCGAACCCGCCCGCGCAGGCCAGGTCGTACGCCGCGAGCCCGTCCCCCACCACGGCGGTCACGAACCCGTTGGCCCGCAGCCCCTTCTCCACGAAGGAGGCGATCCTGGCCTCGTCCTCGGCAATCAGAATGCGGTTCACCGGACCTCCCACAGCGGGATGGAAATGACAAAGCAGGCGCCGCCGCCCGGGGACTCGGTCACCTGCACCAGGCCCCCATGGGCCTCGGCGATCGATCTGACGATGGCCAGGCCGAGTCCGGCCCCGTCGTGGGCACCGGTGCGGCCCGCTCCGCGGGCGAACCGGCTGAAGATGCGCTCCCGATCCGCGAGCGCCACCCCGGGGCCGCTGTCGCGTACCCACAGGTCGACCCGGCCGTCCCGGACGGCCGATCCGACGGCGATCAGGTCGCCGTCCTTCGTGTGCCGGAAAGCGTTGGCCGCCAGCTGCATGAGCGCCTGGGTGAGCCGCTGGCGGTCGGCCGGCACGCGGGCCTCGGCCACCTCGTCCACCCGCCACTTCCGCTCGCCGAGTGCCCGCGCCTTGGCCACCACGCTGACCGTGAGGTCGGCCAGCTCGACGGTGTCCAGGGACAGGAACCCCGGCTGCTCGGACTTGGCCAGCGTGAGGAGGTCGTCGACGATGCGGTTCATCCGTTCCAGCTCGTCGGTGACCAGGGCGAGCGTCTCGGCGCGGTCGGCCGGGTCGTCGCCCATGAGCTCCAGGTGGCCGCGGATGACCGTGATCGGCGTACGCAGCTCGTGCCCGGCGTCGTCCAGGAAGTTCCGCTGCACCAAGAAGGCACGTTCCAGCCGGTCGAGCATGTGGTTGAAGGTGCCGGCGAGCGCGGCCACGTCATCGTCCCCCGGCACGTCCAGCCGGCGGGTCAGGTCGGAGGAGTCGCTGATCTGCTCGGCCGTCTGGCTGACCAGCCGGACCGGCGCGAGCACCCGCCCGGCCACGAACCATCCGGCCGCCCCCGCCAACGCCATCGCGGCCAGCGCGGAGAGCCCGAGCACCCGCACCGCCTCCACGATCTCATTACGGTGCATGTCGTAGAAGATCGCCACCACGAAGTGGGCGGGGCGTGGGTCGGCGGTCATCTTGACCGGGATGACCGCGTATCGGACTCTTCCCCCGTCGGTTTCGACATCGCCGCTGACCGTCCTGGTGGCCGTGGCCAGCCGCGCCACCAGCTCGCCGTCAGTGTCGAGGCGCACAGGCGGCGGGATCGCGGTGACCCTGTGGGGCTGGCCGTCGACGATGCTGAAGAACGTCTCGTAACGGTCCGGCGAGTTGATCGCGAGGTACCCCTCGAGCAGGACCTCGACGTCCGTGACGGAACGGTTGTTGTCCCCGTACTTCCGCAGCTTCTCGACCTCGTTCTCGAGCTCGTGCTCCACCCGGCTGTCGAAGCCGGTCTGCAGGAAAGTCCAGGTCGCGAAGATCGAGACTGACAGGGCGAGGCCGACGACGGCGAGCATCCAGCCCACGATCCGGGCACGGGCGCTCACTCGCATGCGGCTTTCCCATCAGTCGTCGTCGTCATCGTCTCCGCCGTCATCATCGTCGTCGTCATCATCACCGACACCGCCGGGCCTGGGGGACGGCGGTTTGACCGGCTCGGCCTTGGTCTTGCGCGGGGTGGGCCGCTTGCTCTCGGTCTTCTGGGGCGTACCGGCCGCGTCGCCCGACTGGCTCCGGTCAGGCGACGGGGACTGACTTCGATCAGGCGAGGCCGCGGCCGAGGCCGAAGGGGACGGCGAGACCACGACGGGTTCGCCCAGATCAGACCCTCGATCGGCGGCATTGACCAGGCCCACCGACAGGAACCCGGCCACCGCTACACCCAGCCCGAACAGCATCACCATTGCCCGCTGTTTCATGCTGTCGACCTTGACACCCTTCGAGGAGACCACGCTGAAGCCCAGATGAGAAACCTCTCATCTGATCACACCTCCCCGCACCTGGCCTCCCACTCCGGTGCCGTGGCCTCTCGCGCCGCTCAGGCGCCCCCGGACGCGCCTGGCCTCTCGCGCCGTTCAGGCGCCCTCGGACGGGCGTGGCCTCTCGCGCCGTTCAGGCGCCCTCGGACGGGCGTGGCCTCTAGCGCCGTTCAGGCGCTCTCGACGCGTTAGAATGATGTTCTGCATACCGACCGGTCGGTTCAGGAGGAGCAGCGATGCAGGTGCGGGACAAGGTCGTCGTGGTCACGGGCGCGGCGGGCGGGATCGGCCGGGCGCTGGCCCTGCGGTTCGCCGCGGAGGGCGCGGCCGGGGTGGTGGTCGCCGACCTCGACGAGGCGGGCGCCAACGCGGTGGCCAAGGAGATCGGCGAGCGAGCGGTGCCCGTACGGGTGGACGTGGCGTCGGAGGCGGACGTCGCCGCCCTGGTGGACACCCCGTTCGGCCCCGTCGACCTGTTCTGCTCCAACGCCGGCATCATCGGCGGCCACGGCCTGGACGCCCCCGACCAGGAGTGGAGCAGCCTGTACGCGGTCAACGTCCTGGCCCACGTGTACGCCGCCCGCGCCGCCGTGCCCTCCATGATCGCCCGCGGCGGCGGCTACCTCCTCAACACCTGCTCCGCGGCCGGCCTGGTGAGCTGCCCCGGCGACGCCCCGTACGCGGTCACGAAGGCGGCGGCGATCGCGTTCGCCGAGTGGGTCGCCATGCACTACGCCTCCCGGGGGATCAAGGTCAGCGTGTTGTGCCCGCAGGGCGTGCGGACGGCCATGTACGAGCGCGGCCAGGAGGAGGACCACCTGACCGCCCGCGCGGTAGGCGCGTCGGGCACGATCCTCGACCCGGCCGACGTGGCCACCGCGGTCGTCGAGGGCTTGGCGGCCGAGCGGTTCCACATCTTCCCGCATCCGGAGGTGGCGGAGTTCGCCCGCCGCAAGGCGGAGGATCCGGACCGATGGCTGGCCGGGATGTCGCGCTTCATCGACTCCCTGACGCAGGCATGAACGCAGGCATGAACGCCGGCACGGTCGCGGCCCGCCGGGCCTGGCGTCGCCTGGAGCCGCTGCACGGCATGATCTACTTCGTTCCCGAGGCCGCCGACCGCTACGCCAAGCTCGGCCTCACCGGCATGTCGGGATATTTCGCCTCGCGCGGCGCCGCCTTCGGCCGCGCCTCCGCCGACCTGGTCATCGCCACCTTCTACAACTTCTGCCCCGATCTCGTACGCCGGTCCCTGCCCGCCGCCTGGGACGTGGTGACGCCGGAGCAGATGCTCGAGGCCCGGGTGGAAGCCGCTGCCGAAGCCCTGCGCCGGGCGGGCGTCCACGAGCTCCCGCACCTGGCCGAGACCCTCGACCTGGCCCGCCGCGCCGCCATGGCCGCCTGCGACCATCCCCAGGGTCGCCCGCTCTTCGCCGCCCACGCCGCGCTGCCCTGGCCGGACGACCCGCTCCAGCAGCTCTGGCATGCTCAGACCCTGCTCCGCGAGTTCCGCGGGGACGGCCATGTGGCCACCCTGCTCGCCGAAGGCCTCACCGGCCTCGAAGCCCTGGCTCTCCATGCCGCCGGCGGCGAGGTCCCTGTCGCGTTCCTCAAGATCAGCCGCGCCTGGCCGGAGGAGGAGTGGACGGCCGCGGAGGCGCGCCTCCAGGACCGCGGGCTCATGGAGGCGGGAGCCCTGAGCACGGCGGGGCATGCGCTGCGCCGCCACCTCGAGGACCGCACGGACGCCCTGGCCATGGCCGCGTACGGGGCACTGGGCGAGGACGGTTGCGAGCGCCTGGCCGAACTCGCGCGCCCCTTCGGCCGCCGGGTCGTCGACGCCGGCCTGCTGAGCCTCGGCAGATGACCTGGCGCAACCCGGGATACGGACGTCCGATGTGGACCGCGAGCGACGTCCCCATGGAGTGACGCCGCATATGAGGCCCCGCTCCGGGAAGGAACGCAACCGTGATCGATGACTATCTCGGCCATTGGTGGGTGCTCACCCTGCGCGGCGTGCTCGCCCTCCTCTTCGGGATCATGGCCGTGGCCTGGCCCGCCATCACGCTGCTGGTCCTCGCCGTCGTGTTCGGCGCCTACGCGATCGTCGACGGCGCCCTGGCGGCGGTGGCCGCCACCCGCGCGGCCAAGGGGCACCGGGCTCCGCTGATCTTGCTCGCCGTCGCCGGGCTGCTGTTCGGCATCATGTGCATCGTCTGGCCGGGACTGACCGTGCTGGTCGTCACGTTGCTGATCGGGATCTGGGCCATCGTGACCGGCGTCATGGAGATCATGACGGCGATCAGGATGCGCAGGGAGATCCAGGGCGAGTGGCTGCACGTCCTCGCGGGCGTGTTGTCAGTGCTGTTCGGCGTGCTGGTGCTGGTCTGGCCGGCGACCGGGGCGATCACCGTGGCGCTGATCATCGGGATCTACGCCATCGTGGCCGGGATCATGCTGATCATCCTCAGCCTGCGCGTACGCAAGCTGCGGGAGGTGGGGCGTTAGGCATCCCCCGACCAGGGAAGACGGCTGGGCATGCCGGAAACGACACCACCTCAGAGCCAGCCGTACCCCGGGCGCACGGGCGAGATGGTCCCCGAGCCGCGTGACGAGATGCGCGACTACGAGGGCCGGGACCTCCTCAAGGACAAGAAGGCGCTCATCACCGGGGGCGACTCGGGGATCGGCAGGGCGGTCGCGGTCGCCTTCGCCAAGGAAGGGGCCGATGTCGCGATCGCGTACCTGACCGAGCACGAGGACGCCGCGCACACCCGCAAGCTGGTCGAGGAGACCGGGCGGCGCTGCGTGCTGCTGCCCGGCGACCTGGGTGACCGCGCCCACTGCGGCGCCGTCGTCGAGCAGGCGGTCTCCGAGCTCGGCGGGCTGGACGTGCTCGTCAACAACGTGGCCTACCAGGCACCGGTGAACAGCCTGGAGGAGCTGACCGACGAGCAGTGGGAGCGTACGTTCGCGGTCAACATCCACAGCTACTACCGCGTCACCAAGGCCGCGCTCCCCCACCTGCGCGAGGGAAGCGCGATCGTGAACACCTCCTCGATCAACGGCCTGCGCGGCAACAAGTCGCTCATCGACTACGCGGCCACCAAGGGCGCGATCAACGCCTTCACCTACTCCATGGCACAGAGCCTGGTCGAGCGGGGCATCCGGGTCAACGCCGTGGCGCCGGGGCCAGTGTGGACGCCGCTGATCCCGGCCACGATGCCGGAGGAGAAGGTGGAGAAGTTCGGCAAGCACGTGCCGATGGGGCGACCCGCCGATCCGGACGAGATCGCCCCCTCGTACGTCTTCTTCGCCGCCGAACGGCTTTCGTCGTACTACACGGGCGAGGTGCTGGCCCCCGTCGGCGGCGAGACCCTGCCGGGCTGATCGATGTAGACCGTGCCGCCGCGCTGCCGGAACTCCGCCGCCTTCTCCGCGAAGCCGGCCTCGCGAATGTCGTGGCTGATCCGCATGGAGCAGAACTTGGGCCCGCACATCGAGCAGAAGTGCGCGGTCTTGGCCGGCGCCGCAGGCAGGGTCTCGTCGTGGAAGGCGCGGGCGGTCTCGGGATCGAGTGACAGGTCGAACTGGTCCTCCCAGCGGAACTCGAACCGCGCGTCCGACAGCGCGTCGTCCCACTCCTGCGCCCGCGGGTGCCCCTTGGCCAGGTCCGCCGCGTGGGCGGCGATCTTGTACGTGATCACGCCGGTCTTGACGTCGTCCTTGTCCGGCAGGCCGAGGTGCTCCTTGGGGGTGACGTAGCAGAGCATGGCGGTGCCGAACCAGCCGATCATGGCGGCGCCGATGCCGGAGGTGATGTGGTCGTAGCCCGGCGCGATGTCGGTGACCAACGGCCCGAGGGTGTAGAAGGGAGCGTCGTCGCAGAGCTCGCGCTGCAGGTCGACGTTCTCCTTGATCTTGTGCATGGGCACGTGTCCCGGGCCCTCGATCATGACCTGGACGTCGTGCTCCCGCGCGATCGTCGTCAGCTCGCCGAGCGTGCGCAACTCGGCGAACTGGGCCTCGTCGTTGGCGTCCGCGATCGAACCTGGCCGCAGCCCGTCGCCCAGCGAGAACGACACGTCATAACGCGCCAGGATCTCGCACATCTCGGCGAAGTACTCGTACAGGAAGCTCTCACGGTGGTGCGCCAGGCACCACGCGGCCATGATGGAGCCGCCGCGCGAGACGATGCCGGTCTTACGGCGGACGGTGAGCGGCACGTGTTCGAGCCGCACCCCGGCGTGCACGGTCACATAGTCCACGCCCTGCTCGCACTGCTCGATGAGCGTGTCCCGGTAGACCTCCCAGGACAGATCCTCCGGACGGCCCTTGACCTTCTCCAGCGCCTGGTAAATGGGCACGGTGCCGACCGGCACCGGCGAGTTGCGGATGATCCACTCGCGGGTCTCGTGGATGTCCGGGCCGGTGGACAAGTCCATGATCGTGTCCGCGCCCCACCGGGTGGCCCAGGTCATCTTCTCGACCTCCTCCTCGATGGAGGACGTCACGGCGGAGTTGCCGATGTTGGCGTTGATCTTCACGAGGAAGTTGCGGCCGATGATCATGGGTTCGGACTCGGGGTGGTTGACGTTGGCGGGGATGATGGCCCGGCCGGCCGCGACCTCCTGGCGTACGAACTCGGCGTCGAGTCCCTCGCGGACGGCCACGAACTCCATTTCCTTGGTGATCAGGCCCTTCCGCGCGCAGGCGACCTGGGTGACGGGGTGGCCGGCTGCGCGGCGCTCGCGTACCCACTGCTCGCGCAGACGGGGCAGCCCGCGCCGGACGTCGGTCTCGAGGGCGGGGTCGGTGTACGGGCCCGACGTGTCGTACAGGGTCACGGTCGAACCGTTGGAAAGGTGCACCTGACGCATCGGCACGCGGAGGTCACCGGTGTAAATCTTGGAAAAACGCGCGCCATTCATCGCGCAAACTCCCTTCGCCGGCATTATCCGGAGCAGGTTCTGGCGGTCGGCGGCTGTCAGCCGTCCTCTCAGCCCGGTCAGCACCGGGCTCCCGCGTTGGACGGCGTTGATCGTACCCACCTGTTAAGCCGCGCCAAACCTGGCATGATCGAGGTAATGGATGATCCCGTTTCGCGCACCACAGCGACCTACGACCGCATCGCACGTGATTTCGACGCGCGCGCCAGCCGCAGCGACGGCTTCCTGGCCTTCCGCCAGCGATTCGCCGACGCGGCGCGGGGCTTGGTGACCGATCTCGGGTGCGGTCCCGGGCATGACGCGGCCTGGTTCCAAGAGCAGGGGCTGCCGGTCATCGGAGTCGACCGCTCGATCGAGATGACCAGGCTGGCCGCCGCCCGCGGAGTGCCGACCGTGCGAGGCGACCTGCGCAGGCCGCCGCTCGCCCCCGGCTCGCTGGCCGGCCTGTGGTCCTCCGCCGCGCTGCTCCACGTGCCCGCCGAGGAGACCGAGCCGACGTTGCGCGCCTGGTGGGCGACGCTGCGGCCGGGTGGCGTGCTGGGCCTGAGCACCTCGGCCGGCGACGGGGAGGGCTGGGAGCCGGTTCCGTACGACACCGAGGTCTTCCGGTGGTTCGTCCACCGCCACCCCGATACGCTGCTCGCGACGCTGGAATCGGCCGGGTTCGAGGTCCTGGAGCAGGAGATGAGCACGTGGAACCGCACCTGGCTCAGCGTGCTGGCGCGCCGCCGTGAGGTTTGACGATCGCCCTCGGCGGTACCACCCCCTCAGGGGGACTATGAAGAAAATAGCCGCTGTCGCAGGACTCGTGGTGGTGGCCGCGTTGGGAGGGACCAGCGCTGCCGGGGACGGCATCGACCAGCACGAAGTCAGTCAAGAGCAGTACCAGACCCTGATCGCCCAGTGCCAGTACGCCAATACGGCACGGGCGCGGACGCAGTGCCGCGAGGAGGTCAAGGCACGGTACCGGATCGGCAAAACCGACAGGTCGCTCGACTGCCGCACGTTCTCCGGCGTGACCGTCTGCGGCACGCTGAGGCTCAGCAAGGCCGAGCGCCAGTGCACCGAGGACTCCACGGAACAGGGCGTGTCCTTCCGCCGGGCCGAGGTGGAGTGCTACGCGTTCTCCTAGACCCTAGAAGATCCTGAAAGGCCGTCGTCGTGATCATCGTTGGGGTGGACGGTTCACGCACCGGGCTGGAGGCCGCCGCGTGGGCCGCCACCGAGGCCGCCCTTCGCCGCACGTCGCTCGTCATCGCTCATGCCGTGTCGAAATGGGTGGCCGAAGACACGCCCAGCGGCCACTATGCCGAGGTCGGCCGGTGGATGCGCGAGGGCGCCATGACAGTGCTCGCAGCGGCCGAAGACCGGGTACGCCGCGAGCATCCGGAGGTCGATGTGGCCACCGAGCTGCTGCCCGGCGATCCCCGTACCACATTGATCGACGCCTCCGAGAGCGCCGAGCTGCTGGTCGTGGGCAGCCGCGGGATCGGTGGCGTACGCGGGCTGCTGGTCGGCTCCGTCGCGCACGGAGTGGCCGCGCACGCCCGTACGAACGTGGTTCTCATCCGGGACGTTCCCCGGCCGGCCCGCAGGGAGGTGGTGGCCGGGGTGGACGGCTCACCCGGCGGCCTGCGCGCGCTCGACTTCGCCCTCGCCGAGGCAGAGTTGCACGGTTCACGGGTACATGCCGTACAGGCGTGGGCCTGGCCGCACCCCAGCGGCTTCGAACCGGCCGACCCCGACGGCGAGCAAGATGCCCTCCGCGCCCTGCAGGAGCTGGTGGCCGACGGCCGGGCACACCATCCGGGGATCGACGTGGTGGCCGAGGTCATCCACGGGCACCCCATCGAGGTGCTCAAGGAAGCCGCGACGCGGGCCGACCTGCTGGTCGTGGGGTCGCGCGGACACGGTCAACTGACCGGGATGATCATGGGTTCGATCAGCCAGGCCCTGCTCCACCACGCGCCGGGCCCGCTCGCCATCGTCCGCCCTTGATCTGAAAGTTACATCCCGGATCGCGTATCGCCGCAGGTCGCGTCCCAGTGCCCGGGCCGCCGCCTTCCCGTCTCCAAGCCGCGCTCTTACGATCAGCGCCAGGCGACGACGGGAGTGCGGACGATGCGGAAGACCTGGGCGTTACTGGCGGCGTTGCTGGCGATGGCCGGCGCGGTGATGTTCTTGACGACCACCCCGGCCGGCGCCGCCGCCATCAGGGTCATGCCCCTGGGCGACTCGATCACCGGCTCCCCCGGCTGCTGGCGGGCCCTGCTCTGGAACAAGCTCCAGAGCACCGGCTACACGAACATCGACTTCGTCGGCACCCTCCCGGCGCAGGGCTGCTCGGTCCCGTACGACGGCGACAACGAGGGCCACGGCGGTTACCTTGCCACGAACGTCGCCAACCAGAACCAGTTGCCCGGCTGGCTCGCCGCGACCAGGCCCGACATCGTCATGATGCATTTCGGCACCAACGACGTGTGGAGCAACATCCCGACCTCGACGATCCTCAGCGCGTACACGACGCTCGTGAACCAGATGCGGGCCAGCAACCCCGCCATGAAGATCCTCGTGGCCAAGATCATCCCGATGAACCCGTCCACCTGCGCCGAATGCGCCCAGCGCGCCGTGAACCTGAACAACGCCATCCCCGGCTGGGCCACGAGCACCTCCACCCAGCAGTCGCCCATCACGGTGGTGGACCAATGGACGGGGTTCAGCACCAGCACGGACACGTACGACGGGGTGCACCCGAACGCGGCGGGCGATCAGAAGATCTCCGACAAGTGGTACCCGGCCCTGGTGAACGCCCTGTCCGGCGTCACCCCGTCGCCCTCCGTGACCCCCACCGTCACCCCCACCGGTGGTGGCGGGTGCACGGCCACGTACAAGAACGCCGGTCAGTGGCAGGGCGGCTTCCAGGGCGAGGTCACCGTCAAGAACACCGGCACCACGCCGATGAACGGGTGGACGGTGCGGTGGACGTTCGCCAACGGGCAGCAGATCAGCCAGATCTGGAACGGCACGCTGAGCGCGAGCGGCGCGGACGTGACGGTGCGCAACGTGAACTGGAACGGCTCCCTGGCACCCGGAGCCACGGCCACGTTCGGCTTCCTGGCCTCGTGGAACGGCACCAACACCGCCCCCACCCCAACCTGCGCCTAGAAGCCGATCGGCAGCATCAAGAAGTGGTCACCATGGGGGCACCTTCGCTGGCCTGCACCAGCACGAAGCCCTGCCCCCTGAACGCCAGCTGCATGGCCTCCCCGCTCCCCCGCCCGATCAACGCGCCCACCTTCATCGTCCGATTGACCCCGACCTGAAGCCCCGTGCTCCAGCAAACCGCCGACTGCCCATCGGCGAACGTCGGCATGCGTGCGACATCGAGCAACACCGGCGTACCGTGCGTGGTCACCGCCACCCACCCGGTCCCCGTCACCGTCGTGTTGAACAGCCCGCCCGCCGCCACCCCGGCCCCCTGGACCCGCTGGATGTCCCAGGTGAGCTGCGGCTGAAACGCCAGCAGATTCCGCCCGTTGACGGTCAGCCCTTCGTTCTCCAGGTAGAACAGGTGGATGTCGTCAGCGTTGTCGGCCAGATAAAGCAGCCCCTCACCGCGGACCCGCATGAGCGAGGCGCCCTCACCGGTGACGGCCTTCTTGAACAGCTTGCCGAGCCCGCCGGCCCCCTCGTAGTCGAAGTCCATCTGCCCTTGGAAGGCGACCATCGAGCCTTGCTTGGCAAGCACCTCGTGAGGCAACTGGACGCGCAACATCTTCTTGTTCTCCAGCACGAACCCGCCGGGCAACGGCTGGCCGTCGAGATTGCCGAAAATCGAGCTACGCACCGTCTCAACCCTTCAAAACGGGAGTGTTGCCGCCAGCGTACGGAAGAAGCGCTACACCCGCGCACCCGCCACCACGACGGGCCACAGGACCGCCCCAGCACCCCTCACCTCGGCCCTCTTCACCGACGGGCACTCTCCGCCAGATCCCGGACAACCTGGATCAACTCCGCCGGATCAAACGGCTTCGTCAGATAGGCGTCAACCCCGATCCCCAGCCCCCGTCTCTTGTCATCATCCTGCGCCCGCGCCGTGATCAACACGACCTTGATGTGACTGGTGTCCTCATCCGTACGCAACTTCTCCGCCGTAGCCCACCCATCCAGGCACGGCATCATCACATCCAGCGTGATGACATCGGGCTTGACGTCCCTCACCCGATCGAGGCAATCCTGCCCATCCGTGGCGGTCGCCACCTCGAACCCCTCCAGGTTCAGGTTGACCGCGATGAGCTGACGGATGACCTCGTCATCGTCCACGACCAGTACTTTGCCAAGAACCTCACTCACGGCCGCAAAGCTAACCTGTAGCAGGCCGGTCACGTGCGGTTTTCACGGGATGTGTTCGACGAGCGTTATCCGGTGCAGAGTAGTGCGTAGATGCTGATAGCCTTAGCACTCGTTGAGCCCCCTTAGCTCAGGGGATAGAGCACCGGCCTCCGGAGCCGGGTGCGCAGGTTCGAATCCTGCAGGGGGCACACAGAACAAGGGAAGCATCTTCGGTCGCCGATCTGCCTTGGGGCGGGTCGGCGATTTCTTTGCTCAGGGTCTTGATCAGGGGCAAGTTGCCCTCCTTGACGGTGATCCGGATCAGCACTTCGTGGGCCTCGACGCGATGGCGGAGTCCGAGGTTGAAGGCCGCCTGGCGCTTCTCCAGATCGCGGATCTCCTTCCTGAGCCGGTCTTCGCGTCCGTCCCCCGGCGTGGACGCGTTCGGCGAAGAATTCGTGTGCGAGATCGAGGAGGTCGTCCTCGCGAACCCACAGGCTCTTCGGGTGGCTGGCGTGCCACTCGCGGCGGTCTTTGTGGTGGCGCATGTCGGGCTCGCAGGCGTAGTACGACACTTCGCTGCGGCTCTTACCGTGCATGCCGACGGTCGCAGATCTCGCAGATGATGCAGGAGCGCAACGGGTACTTCGAGCACCCCTCCACCGCCGCCACCGGCTCATCGCGCTGCACCGGCATGGCGTCCTGGACCGCTTCCGACCCCGGACCCCGATCGGCTCCGCGCCCTGGCACTACGTCCTCGGTGAAGCCGGCGCAGCGGTGCTCGCCCAAGAGGATGGCATCGACCTCGCCGCCTTCGGCTACCGCCGCGACCGGGCACTGTCCATCGCCTACAGCCAACGCCTCACCCACACCATCGACTCCCTCCGCAACGGACCGGACTTGGCCGTACCACGCAGAGCGATTCCATCCCCGTACAGCCCTCATGCGATGCGCCTAGAAGAGGCGTAAATGGCACGGTCCAACATGCAGAAGACGCACACTGCATTTTCTTTTCAGGCCTGCCGCTACCGGTGCCATCCGCGAGTATGTGGTACTCGATGCCGCGTAGGTGTTCGCGGACCCGCAGTAGGGCGGCGAGATGGCCGCTGGCGGGCGACGCGCTCCCGCATCCCCGCCGTGATCACCAAGGGGATGTGGGACCTGCTCAGCCGCTGAGGTCGGCCGGCAGCGAACTATCCACCGGTGGGCGGCGTCACAGAGAGGGGCATATCAACAAACTGCTCGAGAAAACGGGGCGATGAGGATGAACATGACTCGACTGGTAGCGGCACTGGCGGTCGCCAGCGCGACGCTGGTGATCACGAGCCCGGCAGGAGCCGTCGCCGCCACGTCGGGCGCCTTCGGCCCGTATGGCTATGGCGGCATCAAGCTGGGGATGACCGCCAAACAGGCCAAGGCCACGGGCAAGATCGTGCTCAAGTGGCGCGACTACTGCTCCGGCTGGGACTACAAGGCCCACCGCAACGCCCGCAACGAGGTAAGGCTCTACATCTCCAAAAAGCGCGGTGTCGCCGTCATCTTCGCGCCGGCCGGGGTGCGCACCCCCAGGGGCATCGGCGCAGGCTCCACTCTCCGCCAGGTCAAGAAGGCCTACCCCGGCGTCAAAGAGGAGCCGAGCGGCTACTACGTCACCGTGCCCGGTAACCAAAAGGCGTACTACTACTTCGGCGTCAACCAACGGAACAGGGTCGAGCAACTCGGCCTTGCCCTCAAGAACCAGGACTGCGTGAACTGATTTCCCTCCGACCGCGAAACCGGACAGGGTGGGTCGCGCCAGGTGATTCGGGTGGAGGAGTGCGGCCAGGTCAGCAGGACGGACTGGCAATCGGGATGTGGAATCCGACGACACAACCGCTGGGAATGTGAGGCGACGCGTCGATCGTCATGCCGCGGCGGCCAGGTGAGAGAGCTTGTCTCCACGGATCACGACCAGTGGTAGCCCAGGTTCACGGCTAGTGCGGCCACCGCAGCGGCGAAGAATCCGGCCCAATTCACGAGCTTGCGAGAACCCACTCGCAGGTGCGCAAGGAGCGCGCCGATGAAGTAGAGCACGAGGCCAGCAGCAGCGAGTGTCCCCAGCATTGGTACGGCGAACCCGCCCAGCAGCCCCAAAGAGCCCGCCGCCAGCAACATGCCCAACACCGGTACCCACGACCGTGGCAGGCGCTTCATGTCCGCCTGAGCCTTGGGAAATTCGTGTCCGATCAGGTAGACGACGGCGGCGCTGCCGTTCAATAACGAGGCGAAGACGGTGACCGTGACATAAGCGGCGAACATGAGCTGCCCTTCTCGATCTCAGCGGTGTCTGTGAGCACATCAGCACGGCACGGATCGTGCCGTGCTGTGCGTCAGCATGGCCGAACGGATTCGCATTTGTCAACACGGCACGTGCCGTTCCAGTAGGGTGACGGCATGACCGACCACCGCGCCACTCGCGCCAACGACCGGACCGAAACGATCATGCGGGCCACGCTGGACCTGGCCCGAGAGGTCGGCTACGCCAAGCTCAGCATCGAGGCCGTCGCAACTCGGGCCGGCGTCGGTAAGCACACCATCTACCGCCGCTGGCCCTCCCGCGGCCTGCTGTTCCTCGACGCGGTCCTCAGCCTGAACACCGAAGGCCTGGACCACCCCGACACCGGCGACATCGTGGCCGATCTACGCGAGGTGATGACCAAGGCCGCCGACCTGCTAGGTCGGCCTCCCTGGGGCCCGCTGTACCAGGACCTCATCGGCGAAGCTCAGCACGATCCCGACGTCGCCGCCGCACTCAACCGGCGTTTCATCGAGCCCCAGACCGCCAACACCCTGACCCGCCTCAAGGCCGCCAAGGACCAGGGGCAACTCGCCCCCGACTTCGACCTGGACCTGGCATTCGAGATCCTGTCCGGCCCCTTGTACTACCGGTTTCTGATCACACAACAGCCGGTGACACACGACTACATCGACCGAGTACTCCAAGCAGTCTTCGCTGGGATGAGCCCCAGACCGCAAACGCGATAGCGAACGGTCGACCAACTGGTCCGCACAAGCACACACCGACGAAATCCCAGATCAGATGCGGTTTGGCGGATCATCGCACCTTTCATAACGGCACCCCTGATTCGGCAACAACGGAGTGATCGCCGAAGACGAGCCCGAGGAGCAAGAGAAGGCCATCAAGTTCAACACGCTGGTCGCCGACTCCCCATTGACTCGTCATGTTCCAGACCACGCTGGAT